>JBDRAO010000088.1:0-11034 GCA_043823645.1 bacterium | reverse complement strand
AAAGAGTGCTCTTGCCGCTTTGGCGGGGTCCCCATAAGAAGCAACTTTCCGACCCTAAATCCCGAAATTGTTGTAATCTCTGATACATATGGTTTACAATTACATGATATTGTATATCGTAACTTTATTATATCACACGATTAAACTCTTGTCAAACCGATGTCGAAATGTCAAGCACTGGCACCGGAGTAGTGTTTCAGGGCAAATTGCCAAAGTTTGGAAGAGGCCCAAAGAGAAAGGCCGGCCATTAAAATTGCCACCGGTAGCCACCACCACACCGTTTGCCCCAAAAGGGCCTTAGCCGGAAAGGTGGTCATAAAAGCAAAAGGAAGTATAAAAGTAAACACCATGCGCAGGGCAGTGCTATATAAATCCAGGGGATATTTGCTAACATCTCTTAGCTCTCCAAAAACATCCGGGATATTGAAAAGCCTATTGGTCCAAAAAACAGGCATAAGGGTCATAAACCAAAGGGAATAGCTTAAGATGACTCCACACGCAAAAACTCCGCCAGAAATTGCTAAATCCCAGAGATCTGGGAAAAAACCAAGAGTTTTAAACCCCCAATAGATCAAAAACAAAGGCAGGGCAGTGGAAAGAAAACTTAAAGGGTAGGGCCTCCCCATGCTTACATAAAATTGAGTGTTTAAGGGTTTAAGTAGAAAAGAATCCAATTCCCCGCTTCTCACATGGTCGGGCAATTTTTTGAAATTCCAAATCACAAACGCCCCGTAAACTAGCGCTGAGAGCAATCCGGAAACCCCAATAAACACTAGCATACTGCCGTAGTCCCAACCAGCCAATGCATTGGTTTTCAAAAATACCACTCTATAAAAAGCAAAATAGACCAACATCCAGCCAACTTCAACCATATAGCCTATTATAAAATTGGCTCGGTACTCCAATTCTGTTTTAATGCTCATAAGTAGCAAGCTTTTGTAAATTCTAAAATACTTGATCATAGCGATTATCTTCCCACAGCGCTAAAGCTTTTCGACCCCTTTTGCCAAAGCTTTCTGTAAACAAACCAAAGAATCACAATCCAAAAAAGCATGGCACCCACACTACGCCAGTAAATAGCGGGAGTGTAGCTTCCTTGAAGAACTTGGGTGGGAAAAAACACAAAATACTGATATGGCAAAAACTGGAGGATTTTTT
This sequence comes from bacterium, assembly GCA_043823645.1. Taxonomy (GTDB): domain Bacteria; phylum Patescibacteriota; class WWE3; order JBDRAO01; family JBDRAO01; genus JBDRAO01. The sequence goes on along the minus strand of JBDRAO010000088.1, from coordinate 9,876 downwards.
GAATCTTCTCCGGGTAAAAAGTCAAAGGAAAGGAAATGCCTCCAAAAACAAACATAGTCACCATACGGATGTGAAAAATCCACCAAGCTGTCTCGGTAAAAAAAGCCACCATACACAAGGCGAATTCAAACATAAAGGTTAAAAAGAAAGATAAAACTACTATCAGCAAGAAAAGCACAATATTTTGCAAAGAGGCGTCAATGCTTATTTGACTACCCACCAGTAAAAAAAGCAAGGCATAAGAGGGAAAAACTACAAATAAGCTTAATACTTTGTAACCCAGCTCGTCGGCCATTTGCTGTTTTATAAAAGAGTAGGGGCGTAAAAGGTCAATAGCTAAATCACCATCTTTTATGCGGCGAGGCACCTCATCGCTCCTAAAAGTGAGGGTAAAGTTGTTTACTAGGCCTACTAAAAAGTAGTAAGTAACTAAACTAGAGAGTGAAAAACCACCCAAGGCGCCGCCTTGACGGTAAAGAGACTGCCAAATGATAATCATTAAAACCACCGGAAAGGCTCCCATAAAAACCCAAATTAAGGTGGCCAGGCGGTTTTCAAACGACCATTTGAACGAGGCTTTAAAAAATTCCAGGTATTTTTTCATAGCACCAGTATACAATGTGTGGTACACTTGGGCCATGGTAAATGATGTACCACGCCCTCACGGGCATGGTATCCTCTTTTTCTTTCCGCCACAGGCGGATCCGACTTCGTCGGAAGAACTTCATCCCACGCTCTAACGAGCGGGGTCTTAAGTTCAGAAAAATAAAAAGGCGTTTAAAGCCATAATTGAAAAGGACGAAAACGGAATTTTTGTGGCCAGTGTGCCCGCACTGCCAGGGTGCCACACCCAAGGCAAAACAATCAGCGAAGCGCTAGTAAGACTCAAAGAGGCGGCGGAACTGTGCCTTGAGACCAGTTAACCAAAAATATACTTTTTAGCTGGGTCTTTTGGGGAAGAGGGAGCTTGAGTTGGCTGTTGGGGCTTTCTTTTTGGTAAGTATTCAAGCCAGGTTTGGGAACGGGAAAGCATGCGCTTTACTGCCTGTACTGTTTGGGTGGAAACACCAGACTTTTGGGCTGTCTGGCGCACATTGTACCCCTCATTGAGGAGACAGCTCACATGCCACCTTCTTTTAAGCATTAAAAACTCGGCTGGGGTTAGGATTTCCTTTAAAAAGCGTTCGGCTTCCAGAGAATCAGAAAAAGTAATAAAGGCTTGGAACAAACCACGAGTGAACTTTTCATACTCAACATCTTTTATTTCCCTTTGCGGTTTCATATAAAAAATGTATCACCATATAACCACTTGCGCAAGCAAGTGTGGGTGTACACCCCATAGCAGGGAAAGTCAACATTGGCTGTTGACTTGTCCACAATCTCCTAGTAGTATTAGGTGGTGGTTATTACCCGAGACTTAAAAGAAAAACTGGAAAAGGCTCAAAAGACCTTTCTTATTGTACCCCAAGAAGCCGGCCTAGACGGCCTGTGCGGGGCTTTGGCTCTTTACCACACTTTCCAAAGTAAAGATCGTGAGGTAAGGGTAGTGTTTGATGGTGAGATACCCAGTGGAATTCAAGATATGCCAGAAGCAGGAAAGATTTTACCCAACCTTGGCAGTAAAGACTTAATCCTCCGCTTTAACATTGGCAAACAAGGAGTCGAGAAAATCTCCTACTCCACCGGCGGCGATATTCTTTCCCTTAGAGTTCGCCCCAAAACCGGCCAATTTGACATTGCCAATTTTGACTACTCGTACGAAGGCGCCAATGCCAACCTCTTAGTTACCTTTGGCATTGCCCGTGTTTCTGACCTTTCATTTTTTGAACACTACAAACAATCTTTTGAAAAAAGTGAAATTATTAACCTGGGAGAACCTATTGCCGAAAACAGTCACAAGGCAGGAAAAGAAAAAGAGACGGTAGAGGCCAAATCAATCTCTCAGTTTATTTTTGAACAGCTGGTAGCCTGGGGCATTACCCCTTCAAAAGAGGCCTCAATTTGCCTTTTGAAAGGTATCAGTCTTTAAACACTTGCCTTAACTGCAAGAAGAAGATAAAATATAGCCATGCTCACTAAAGAAGGTAAAGAAAAAATTATTAAAAAGTATCAAACCGTTGGGGGAGATACCGGTTCTCCCGAAATCCAAATAGCTCTTTTAACCGAGAGAATTGATCAACTGCAAACTCACCTTAAGGAACACAAAAAAGACCTGCACTCAAAGCGCGGTCTTTTACAAATGGTCAGTAAGCGCCGCCGGCTCTTAACCTACCTCAGAAAAAAAGACGAGCAAAGATATGGTAAAATAGTCACCAAACTAGGGATGAGCAAATAGTCGAGCTTGACAAGGCCACACTTTAGGTGTAATCTCGCAAAGACTTGAGGGCTAGTTGTAATGGAGAGTGGGAATTGTATGTTTAGTATTGTCTAAGCATATGTCTCCCAATTTCTATTACCCTTAACTACCCTCAAGACGATTCCTATGGAAAGTAGCAAGAAAAAAATAGTTAAAAAAACCATGGAGCTGGGAGGTCGCACGCTGACTCTAGAAACAGGGAAACTAGCGCCTCAGGCCAATATGGCCGTAAGAGTGCAGTATGACGACACAGTTGTCTTGGCTACTGCTGTGGCCAATGAACCTCGGGCTGATTCGGACTTTTTCCCCCTGCGAATAGATTACGAAGAAAAGCTTTACGCCGGAGGGTTTATAAAATCCAGCCGCTTTATGAAGCGGGAAGGCCGCCCGCGCGATGAGGCCACCATCTCCGCCCGCCTTATAGACCACGCGGTGCGCCCCCAATTTCCCAAAGATTTTATGGATGAGGTGCAAGTAGTCGTGACAGTTCTTTCGGTCAGTGAAAAGGCCGACCCGGTAACTTTAAGCCTCATTGCCGCCTCAGCCGCCCTTTCCGCCTCTAATATCCCCTGGGGAGGACCCTTAGGCAGTGTGAGAGTGGGGGGTAAAAAAGACGAGGGTGGTAATAAGGTAAGCCAATTTACCCTCAACCCGGCTGAAAACGGCGAAGAAGCTCCCAAACTCGACCTTGACCTGGTGCTCACCGGCACGGCCAACAAAATCTCGGCCATGGAAGGCGAATTCCACGAAGTAGAGGAAGATTCGTTCCTTAAGGCACTCAAATTTGGGCACCCACATATTAAAGAAATAGCCAGTTTTATAGAGGAATTTTCTAAAGAGGTGGGCCATAAAAAATATGTCTATGAGTCGCAAGCCTTACCCAAAGAGATTATGGGCGATATTACCAAGTTTATTGGAGAGGATATTAAAAAGATGATCACTACCCCTATGGAAAAGCTAGACAGGGTAGATGCTTACCGCGATATTATGGCAAAAATTGAGGCTGAATTTGAAGGCAAATACAAAAAAACCGATATGAAGCGCGCCTTTGACGAAATAGAAAAGAAAATGGTGCGAAAACTCATTTTGGAAGACAAAAAACGCCCCGATGGCCGAGACTTTGAGACAGTGAGACCCTTAAGCATGGAGGTAGGCGTTTTGCCCCGAGTGCACGGCTCGGCTCTTTTTAGCCGTGGCATTACCCAAGCCTTAACTATTACAACCTTAGGCTCAGGGTCTTTGGAACAGCTAATTCAGCATATGTATGGTGAAGAGACCAAACGCTATATGCACCACTACAATGCTTTAAGCTTCTCGGTGGGTGAGGTGGGCCCTTTAAGGGGTCCGGGAAGGCGCGAAATAGGCCACGGTATGCTGGCTGAAAAAGCTTTGCGCCCGGTAATCCCCAGCCGCGAGGATTTCCCCTATACTATTAGGGTAGTGTCGGAAATCCTTTCTCAAAACGGCTCATCTAGCATGGCGGCCACCTGCGGCTCCAGCCTTTCTCTAATGGATGCGGGTATTCCTATTAAAGCTCCGGTGGCCGGAGTGGCCATAGGCCTTATGACCGATGAAAAAGAAGAAAACTTTACCGTGCTCACCGATATTGCCGGGGTGGAAGATTTCAACGGCTATATGGATTTTAAACTTACCGGCACCAGGGCGGGCATTACCGCCGTACAAATGGACATCAAACTTACCGGCCTGCCTCTGACGCTTTTTGAAAAAATTGTGGCTCAAAGCAAAAAGGCGCGCCTTGAAATATTAGACGCCATGGATAAAGTCTTAAAAGACCCCCGCTCTGAGCTTTCCAAACACGCTCCCCGCATTACTCAGATTAAAATTGACCCTTCCCAAATTGGCACGCTCATTGGCCCTGGAGGAAAGACCATTAGGAAAATTACCGAGGAAAGCAAGGCTGATATTGATATTGAGGAAACGGGTCTCGTGGCAGTGGCCGCCATTACTCCCGAGTCTATGCAAAAAGCTTTGCAGGCCATTAGAGATCTAACTTATATTCCCAATGTGGGTGAGATTATTGAAGGGGAAGTAATGCGGGTGGAAGATTTTGGGGCCTTTGTGCAAATTACTCCCAACAAAGATGGCCTGGTACATGTGAGTGAAATGGCGCATAGCTTTGTAAGCGACCCTCGCAGTGTTTGTAAGGAAGGAGATACGGTAAAAGCCAAGGTGTTGGAGGTGGGGGCAGACGGGAAAATAAAACTTTCTATGAAAGCTTTGCTAAAAGCGCAAGAGGGGGATTATACCCCCAGACAAGACACAAGACCCCAGGGAGGATACACTCCTCGCTCTGGTGGTTACCAAGGTTCCAGAGACTCCCGCGGCCGAGACTCAAGAGGCGGTTCTCGTTATAACCCCCGTTCTTCCAGCCCTTCCCGCTTTGGCGGCAGTCGCCGCCCTCAAGGCGGCTCCCGCCTCACCGGCGGGCAGGCCCGTCCCACTGGTGGGCAGGCCCGCCGCGGCTCGTCCCGCCCCTCTTCTCGCCCCGCCCCCCAAAGGGGGTTTGGGGGGAGGTAAAACTACTTTAAAATACTTGACTCCACTTTATTAATTTTGTAATATTAAAGTATGGAAGGCAAGATTAGCACCCAAAGGCAATTAACAATTCCCAAAAAAATAACCCAAATGGCCGGGCTGGAACCCGGTACGGCTGTTCTTTTAGATGTAGTGGAGTTAGGAAATATTAAAAAATTGATAATTACCAAAAGGCCCAAAGATTGGGTGGAAGAGTACTATGGTTTCGACAAAGAAACTTGGGAAAAGCAAGACGGCTCCGATTATGTTAAAAAAGAGCGGCAATCCTGGGAAAGCTAAACAGTGAACCAAAAAGAAGCCATTACTAAATATAAAAGAGTTGCCCTAGATACGGCCTTATTTATTTACTTTGTGCAGGCCCACCCCAAGTTCGGCAAAGCAGTAAAAGAGATATTTGAAAAGGTAAAGGAGGGAGAGGTGTCTGCTCTCACTACAGCCATCACCATTGCAGAAATTTTTTCCAAGGTACAATCAAAGGCTCTGGAACTTTCCTACCGCAGTCTCCTTTTTAACTTTCCCAACCTTTGGGTGTGTGACATTACTACCCACATTGCATACGAAGCCGGAAGGCTAAGAAAAAAGTACAGCATTACCACTCCTGACGCTTTGCAAATTGCCTCGGCCCTGAATTACCAGTGTGACGCTTTTATTACCAACGACAGGGCTCTCGAAAAGGTATCTGAAATTCCGGTAGTGCTACTTGGCGAGCTATAACCGCTAAAATGGCGGCGGCGCCCTTATTCTCGCCTCCCCGGCGAGCAAGTCCGCCCAACACCTCCCCCCAAAAAAAGAGGTTTCTCTGGAAGATAACCCTCCCCACTTGTTTTGTGGAAAGCACCCTTCGGGTCAAAAAACCTGTGAGAAAAGAAGGTGGTGGGTACGAAATCTCTGCAAGCCTGGATATCGACAGGCTACCTTTGCCAGAGAACGAGTCACGAGTTTTCTGGCTGGAGAAGCTGGTTCAGAAAATATACGAGCTTGGCTACCAGGTTACACTCAAAAGTGAAACCGGATGGCCAACGGAAAATGCTGCAGAAGCCAGATTTATGGAAATCTACACATTCTTCAACCCAACCTAGATTACAACGGCTTCATTTCAACAGGGAACGGATCTACCACCGTTCCCTATTTTTTTGCCACAGCAAACTCTACCTTTCACAAGTAATTGACCTCGAATACCATAGTTGCTATAGTTTTTGGGAAGTACACAAGAATAGGAGGTGGATAAATGACTGCAAAACACAAAATGGGAAACATGGGCGACCTTTACGACAGACAAGCTCAGCCATTCGCTGACAGAGCGGGTAGCCTTCTTTGGTGGGAAACCATAGGTAAGCCCGCCTACGACAAGCACCTCAGCAGGCTTTACGGAAGGAAGCCTTTGAGCGTGCTAGATCTAGGTTCTGCCAGCGGCAGAGTAGAGCAGTTTCTCATCGAAAGAGGCCTAGCCCAAGAAAGCTTTACTGGAGTGGAAATAAGCCCCGATCAGGTGGCAATTGCTAGGGCAAAATTTCCACAGGCCACATTCACAGTTGGCGATATTTCGAAAATAAGCCTTCCAAAAAATACTTTCGATCTTGTTATCTCGAACATGGTACTCGAGTTCCTAGATTCAGATCAGCTTGAAAGGACGCTGAAAGGCGTGGCCAAATGGCTGAAACCTGGAGGCGAACTCTTTTTTATCACTACCCACCCCTGCAAAATGAAGGCAACAAGCGGCCTGAAAAAACCTGGGGTGTTCACAGTGCAGTTCCCCTGGGGAGGAGAGGGACCAAACTACTACAGAACTCTGGGAGACTTTAGAAAAGCCCTCAAAAGGGCAGGTCTTACAACCAAAGTATTTGAGGAACAAAATGTTCCCAGAGAAGCCCAAAGGATTGATCTCAGGGAATACGCCAGATACACACAATACCGCTATACACGTCTGGTGGTTCTGGCACATAAACCAAAATAGCTCTTCGCAAGAGGCAACTTAGGGAACGGCACACCACCGTTCCCTATTTTTTGCTATAATTTAGGGCAGATGACAAAAATTGCCAAAAGAGACCCAAAATACCCGCTTTTATTTGAAGTACTGTCGCCCAAAATAAACCGCACAGTGAGAACCACCAAACCTTACTGGAAAATGATCACTACTATAAAACACCCCAGCGTCAGGGGAAAAGAAAAACTAACTACCGAAACAATCATCTCCCCAGACAAAATAAGAGTCTCAACAATCGACAATAAAGTTTTTCTGTGTTAGAAGAAGCTCAACGGCAAATTCTTCTGTGTGGTAGTAAAGGCCTTGAACGGAAAGGCTTTTGTTGTCACCGCCTACTGCACTAAGAAAATAAAGGAAGGAAAACAAATATGGCCAAAGTAAAACTTTACTACGACACAAAAGGAAATTCACTCTCGGTTTGGTTTGACAATCCTAAAAAGGAGGTAATCTCCGAAGAAACCGGTAAAGAGGTAATTCTAAATAAGGACATTAACGGCAATGTGATTGGGTTTGAAAAACTTAACCTTTTCCCCAACCTCAAAAGTATCCCTTCAGCTCTTCCCCTTGAAGTGTCTCTAAACTAGAGGGAGAACTTTTTATATTCTTCCAGCAATTCTCGCTCCTTTTTGGAAAGACGCTTGGGAATGGTAACCCGAACCTTGACAAAATGATCGCCATTACCGCGGGCACGGAGGTGCGGGGCTCCTTTGCCTCTTATTTTGAACTCTGTGCCGGGTTGGGTGCCCGAAGGTACTTTGAGCCTCACCACCCCTTTGACTGTCTCCACCGGCAAACTGGCTCCTAAAATAGCGACAATAAAACTGACTTCCTCGACACTAAAAATGTCGTCTTCACGGCGAATAAATTTGCGATGGGGGTTAATATGAATTTGTAAGATCAAATCCCCTTTGGGACCGTTGTTGGGGGAGGATTCCCCTTCCCCCTTAAAACGCAGTTTGGCCCCTGCCCTAATGCCGGCCGGTATCTTAACCTTTAGGCGCTTACCATTAAAAGTAATGGCGCGTTCCATGCCCCTGACAGCATCCATAAAATCCACTGCCAAGGTGTAGTAAAGGTCGCGCCCGCGCCTTGGCCCCCGCGCAAACCCGCCGCCAAAAAAGGAGGAAAAAATATCTCCCAAATCTTCAAAGCCCGCACCAGCCGAAGGATCGCCACCGGTGCTGTAACTCCATTGAAAACCACCCGGCCTTTGCCTAAAACCTGAAAACGGGTCTCGGCCGGAAAAGCCGTTCGCGCCCCCGCCCTGACTAAAGGCGGCGTGGCCAAACTGGTCATAGGTGGCTTTTTTCTTGGGGTCAGACAACACCTGGTAGGCTTCGTTTATTTCTTTAAAGCGCTGTTCCGCTCCGGTTGACTTATCCACATCGGGGTGATGTTTGCGGGCCAGCTCCCTATACGCTTTTTTTATCTGGGCCACACCGGCACTTTTGGAAAGCCCCAGCACAGCATAATAATCTTTTTTCATATTTCCTATTATACTGCCAATCAACTTTCATTTCCACCACCCTGTAGTTGCAAATTTGATTACTTTCTGCTACCATAAGTCAAGTAGTGAAAAAAATTTACAAAAGGAGGCAACACAAGTGAGAAAGAGCTTGCTCATCTGGTGGTTGAGTGAGAAGGATTGCAAGAAAATCGGTGAGGTTCACTTCCGGGACGACTTGATGGAAGACTCGCCAGCGAATGATCTGACTATCTTCAATATGAAGGGCATTGTCATTGCAGATTCGCTACCATGGCCAGAGTACATTGCCAGAGAGTACATTAGCCGTTATGGCAGAAACGGCCGAGGTGGCCTCTGGATACCACAGGAGATTTCCCTGACAGGCATTCCATGGGACACCTCCAACCCCATCACAAAACGGCTGGAAAAGTGCGGTGGGATCGTTTTCTTTAGGAAAGATCTTTCCAAGCTCAAGGGCTATCCAGGCATTGTAACAGATACCAACCTCAACAAGGTTAGACGATAGACCAAATACAAACAGTTCGTTTGCGGAGCAATCCCGAACGAGCTGTTTTGCTTTTTGCAAAACCGTGACTGAGAGAAATTAAAAAAAATTAATTCGTCATTCGTAATTCTTAATTCGTAATTTGTAATTGACTACTCCTCCACCTCTCCCTCCACCGTGGGGCCTTCGGTAGGGGCTGGTGGTTGCTCTGTATTTCGTGGAAGTAACTTCCACGAAATTGACAGATTTCGTGGAATGTGTTAGAAAGTAGTTATGAAGTTTGAAAGAGCGTTTAATCTTGAAAAGAGCATTGAAAAGAACAAAGTGGTTGTAATTTACGGACCGCGGCAGGTAGGCAAAACTACCCTCTTGGAAGATTATCTTTCCCAAACAAGGCTCAAGTATAAACTGGATTCTGGCGACAGGTTGGAAACTCAGCAAATTTTAAGCTCCCAAAACTTTGAGGCCATATTTGAATATGCTCAAGGCTACGAGCTAATAGCCATAGACGAAGCGCAACATATTCCAAACATTGGAATGGGTTTGAAAATAATGGTAGATCACATTAAAGGAATAAGAATTATTGCCACCGGATCGTCTTCCTTTCAACTTTCGGGACAAATTGGAGAACCTCTGGTGGGTCGAAAAAAAACTGTAGTCCTCTACCCCTTATCCCAAATTGAATTGTCAAAAATCAACAATAAATACGAGCTTAAGAAAAACCTTGAAGAGTACCTAATATATGGGAGCTACCCTGCCGTACTTACTAAGAAAACAAAACCGGAAAAGATTAAAACACTAGACGAAATCATTAACTCTCACCTGTTGCAGGATATTTTGATTCTAGAAAGAGTAAAGGGATCAAAAGTCTTGCTCGATCTTCTAAGGCTAGTAGCCTTTCAAATTGGAGGTGAAGTTTCTCTATCTGAACTTGGCAGTCAAGTTGGACTAGATACAAAAACTGTGGCCAGATACCTAGACTTGTTTGAAAAATCATTCATTCTTTTTAA
>JBDRAO010000087.1:0-10878 GCA_043823645.1 bacterium | reverse complement strand
CACCGACAAAACAGACTCCTTAAACTTGGGATTATAATATTGTGCCTGGGATAATTTTCCTGAGTAGGGTTTGGACTCAACTTTGCCAATAAAATACTCCACTACCTGTTTTATTTTCAAATCGGCCACCCTATCTACCATCTCCGACGAAGAAAGGTAGGGCAATTCCTTGTCGACTCTTACCACCCTGCCACCCTGCTCTTTGACAAGTTTTGACTCTTTTCCGTAGGCCAGATTGTTTTTAAGAGTGTAAAACACCCTGGGGCGAACTTTCTTGATTAAAGGAATAATATTGTCCTCATCTACTGCTAAAACTTGGGATACCGGCTTTAAATAGCGCAGGAGATTTGCCCTGTCTTTTTCGGTAACCAGGGGGTGGGCCTCACCCTTTTCGCGCCTGCGGGAAGCATCTGTGGCAACCCCTACAGTGAGTTTATCTCCAAAAGAACGAGCCTCAGCCAAAAACTTGGCATGTCCGGCATGCAAAAGATCAAATGCCCCCACTACTAATACTGTATTCATAGTACACTCAAAGGATCAATCAGCTTTCCAAAATACTCCACCTCAAAGTGTAAGTGGGTGCCAAAACTTCTCCCGGTATTGCCCATAACACCCAAAGCCTGACCTTTAGAGACGCTATCCCCTGCCCCCACAGAAACACTTGAAAGATGGGCATAATTGGTTTGGTAGCCATTGCCATGATCAACCACCACCTGATTGCCGTAACCATAATTCCACCCGCCCAAATAAACAGCCACCACTGTTCCGGCATCGGCCGCAGTAATAGCAAGATTTGCCTGCCCCACACTTTGAATATCAATGGCCGGATGATACCAAGAAAAATATTGGCTCAGCAGTAGTTTGGAACAGGGGCAAGAAAAAGCCCCCGAACCGACTGTTCCTCCGGTAACTTTAGAGACTACCTGTCTTAAAGTGGAGGAGGCGTATTGGCCAATGGTGGGTGAGGTGGGAGATACAGGCAGAGGTACTTTGGCATCGGGAATAACTAATTGCTGTCCCACACTCAAATTGTAGGGTGGGAAAAGATAGTTGCTGTCAATAATTGCCTGTTCCGCCACTTCAAATTTAGAGGCCAGGGAACTAATGGTGTCTCCTCCGGCCACTGTGTGCCACAAACCGCCCACCGGCGGGATGGCTAACTCCTGACCCACTTTCAAATAATCGGAAGCAGATAAACCGGAAGCGTACCTAATAGCATTAACAGATATATTAAATTTCTCTCCCACCAACGAGAGTGTATCTCCGGGCTTAACCGTATATACATAAGGCCCCTGCCGCCCACGGTCTCCTAGGGTAGTGGTTAAAACATCAGTCTCGGCCGCCACTACGGCCACCTGAGCTTCCAAGAAATCGGGGTTCACACCCTCGGCCCTAGCCCTCACAATGGTAGAGCTTGAGAGCGGGCCCCCAAAAACTAAAACAAAGGCAATCATGGCTGTTAATCCCATATGGATAACTGGCCTGGCTCTTTTACCGCGACTCCAGATTAGTTTACGCACCAACTCAAATTTAATGGTGGAAAGTAAACTGCTCAGCAAAAAGGCTGTACGGCCGGACGACAACAGCATCCTCAGGGGAAGGTTTTTAAGGTAAAAAGCAAAAGCTTTGGTGAAAAGGGTTAGTTCTTCCAGACCACTCTTTAGGTGTTTCATGAGATTAAAGTGTTTCGTGCAGTGTATCCAGAAACTCTTTATTGGTTTTGGTTTTTTTGAGCCTGTCTATTACTAAGGGGGTGGCTTCACGGTCGTCTAACATATCTGCCATACGACGCAGTTTAAAAATCTGCTCCAACTCCTTGGCAGAAAAAAGCAACTCCTCGTGCCTGGTGCCTGATTGTTTAATATCGATAGCCGGGTAAATGCGGCGCTGACTCAAACCTCGATCTAGGCGCAGTTCCATATTGCCGGTGCCTTTAAACTCCTCAAAAATAACATCATCCATGCGAGATCCCGTCTCTACCAAGGCAGTGCCAATAATAGTTAGAGAACCCCCCTCCTTAAAACAGCGGGCCGCCCCAAAAAAATGTTTGGGGGGGTAAATAGCCACCGGATCAAATCCTCCGGAAAGAGTCCGCCCCGAGGGAGGTACGCTGGTATTATAACTACGCGCCAGCCTAGTAATACTATCTAAAAGAATTACCACATCGCCCCCTGTTTCGGCAACCCTTTTGGCATGCTCTAAAGCCTTTTCGGCTGTTCTGGTATGCTCATCGGCCGGCTGATCAAAATTAGAAGCAAAAACCAAACCATCGACCGATCCTTCAATATCGGTTACCTCTTCCGGGCGTTCACCAATAAGGGCCACAATCAGCTCCACTTTTTTGTAATTGGCTTTAACGCCGTGAGCAATATCTTTTAAGAGCCAAGTTTTTCCGGCCTTTGGGGGAGACACAATCAGAGCCCTTTGGCCAAAGCCAACCGGAGCAAAAAGATCAATTAGGCGGGTTGATATAATATCGCTCTTTGTTTCAAGTTTTAGGTGTTTTTTAGGAAAGATTGGGGTCAGTTCGTCGAATCTGGGTCGTTCCCTGGCTTTCTCCGGATCTTTACCGCTGACTTTTTCCACTCTCAGCAAGGAAAGATAGCGCTCTCCCTCTTTAGGCACTCGAGCCAAACCCCCCACAGTGTCACCCACTCGCAAATCGAACCTTCTAATTTGAGATTGGGAGATATAGACATCTTTGGGAAGGTTTTCGTCCCAACCTTTGGGAAGACTGCCCTCTTCCTGACGAACAATGCCGTAATCAGGCAGAATTTCCAAAACCCCTTTAACTTCCAAAGCTTTAGATAAATCCGGTTTATTGGAGCGGATATCGCTCTCCGGAGCGTTTTCAACCGCCACATCTTCTAAAGATGGCCATCCGCCACCAAAAGACTTCATTTCACTAAAACCGGCTCGTTTTGATTGAGAACTTCTCTTGTGTGATTCCATAAGGAAAACGGGGTATAACTACTTAAGGTGTAACCTCTACCCTAATGATATTAAATGGTTGCCAACTTGTCAAATCCAAAAATCGGGGGCCAAACTTAAAAGATAGGCACTGCCCCTACCTACCTTTTTGAAAGCCCCCGCGTGGGAGGATAGACCCTGCCCAAGACTATCCCCCCGCGCGGAGGCCTGTACTTACTAGTACAGTTTATCCGCCTGAAATATTCTAGACTAATTTTTCTAGCTTTCTAAACCCTAGCCCGGTTACCAGTGATCCGGCGGCCAGTATTAAATTAATGAGCAAATAATGAGCCCCTGTTTCGGGAAGCTTTTTTACTTCCTCTGGCTCTTCCTCTACTATGGTGGTCACAATTTGCGGTCCCTTAATCCACACTACCGTAGAATCGGAAAGGTCGTCATAATTGTCTGATTCTACCGTTACCACATTTTCCTGAGTTCGCTCCCCCGAAGGCAAAACCTCTTTGACTTTAACTTGGTACTCTACTGTAATTTTAGCACCAGCGGAAAGATCCCCCAAATCAGCTGTCACCAAGTTAGAGCCGCTCTCAAAACTGCCATTGCCACTGACCCAATAGAGATAAGAAGGTAACCTGTCTTCCAACTTGACATCCTCTATGGTTACATTGCCGGTATTTTCCACTAGTATATGGTAATAAAACGAATCATTTGAGCCAAAAATTCTCTTGTCTTTGGCAATAGCATCATACCAGCGGCCGTTGTCCCGCTCGTCCCCATAGCTCACTTGCTTGTTGATTACCAGGTGAGGGTGGTCTTCTTCTTGATATTCCTCGGTGTGGGCGGTAAAGCTAATTTGAATAATGTAAGGATTACAGCCTTCTTGATCGCCTAACACCAAACCATCTTTGAAAATGTTATCGCTAATTTGAGTGCCATTATACTCGTAATTGCCGTCGCCATTAACATCCCATGTCATACGGGCTGAGCCCGGAACATAACCAATATTAACAGCCTTATTGAAAGCCACTGTAGTGGCATCGGTTACAGTACCTGCATTGCTGGCGCTGTAATAGGCTGTGCTTGAAAAATTGGTAATGTTGGTCTTTCCGAAACCGTCCACCCTAATCTTTACATCCTCGGCTAGGCTCGGAACATTGGTGTTGTGAAGTTCAAGATAAAAGTAAACATCTTCGCCTGCCTTAGCACTGGTACTTTCATCCCAACTTTGGTCTGAATCACTGGCAGAAAGGTAGATCACTGTAAGATTGGGTGCCGCTAGCGCCTTGGCCGGGGCCAGAAGGCCCCCCAAAGTAGCCAATGAGACAATACTGAATAATTTTAGAAATTTATGATAGAGTTTCATAATTTTTACCTTCTCGAGAAAGTGCCTGCTCCCTGCTACTTGATTGTATACAGGGGCAGGCGAAGTCCCAAACTGCTTTCCTACTCGTCGATCTTGAAATAGCGAGGAATGCAGTCAGAGCACATCGGGCACAGCCTTTTGATTTCTGCCTTCACAGCTTCTACCCCCTTAGAGTAGATGTCGCTACGAATGCAGAAATACATCGAGTTCTCCCCAGAAATGAGATATACCGGAGTATACCCTTCCCGGCACTCGCAACCCCCCACCGGCACCGGTGTAGGGCTGGGCCCCCCAGGTGGTGGCTTTGGCGTCCTGGTTGGCACCACCGGCGTATTTGTCGGAGGCACCGAAGTCTTGGTGGGCCCTGGCGTCACGGTCGGTGGTACAACCGGCGTGTTGGTGGGCACCACTGGCGTATTTGTCGGTGGCACCGGAGTCTTGGTGGGCCCTGGCGTCACGGTAGGCGGTAACGGCGTCTTGGTCGGTGGCACAGGTGTCTTTGTCGGCACCACCGGCGTGTTGGTGGGCGGCACTGGCGTGTCCGTAGGCCCCGGCGTCTCGGTCGGTGGCACCACTGGTGTCGCCGTATGAGGCCAGGGCGTGGGCGTGGGCGGCATCTGCGCCCTTGCCCCACCAAGCACCCCAGCAAAAACCACCATGACCACAACCACCGTAACAAGGGCTAACGCCCCTGCCATCATCCAAAAAATCCTATCGCGCGTTCTCATTTTGTTCCCTCCTCAAAGCGAGATTATTAAGTTAATGGGGACTCTAGCACAAAAGAAAACCCTTGTCAATCTTGTAGTGTAGTGATTCAACTAGTTGTCAACATCTTGTAGAAAGAGGCTAGGTCGGGGTGGCAAAAATCATCTGCCCCGCAGGGGTTTGTAAAAGGCGACTCACTGTAACCGTTATCTTCTTACCCAAAAACTTACTACCACCCTCCACCACCACCATTGTCCCATCTTCCAAATACCCCACTGCCTGCCCGACGCTCTTCCCCTCTTGAACCAACCTTATACTCAAAACCTCTCCCGGAATAACCGGAGCCTTAATAGCATTAACCAACTCATTGATATTAAGTACCTTAGTGCCAGAAATGTCAGAAACCTTGTTAAGGTTAAAATCCACTGTCATTAATTCCGCCTTTAATCTTTTACAAATCTTTGTAAGTTGCTTATCTACCTCCAGCTTGCCATATTTATCTTTGTAATCAGGCGTTTTTACCTTAATGCCTCTAACCTTCTTAAGCTTTTTTAAAACATCGAGCCCTCTCCTGCCTCTAATACGACGCAAATCGTCTTTTGAATCGGCAATACCCCGCAACTCATTTAAAACACACTGAGGCACAATAAACTCGGCCTCCATAAACCCAAGGCGCACTACTTCAAGAAAGCGCCCATCAATAATAGCCGAGGTATCAAGCACCACTTTTTTGTAAGGAATATTGCGCGCCTTTCCCAAGGCTGACTCTTTTTTTCGGCGCCTGGCCCGTTCTTTAAGAAATTCCTCAATTACCTTTTTTACCAAATTTGAAAAAAGGCCCTGTACTAAATCGCCTATCTGAACAATAAAACGGGGTAAGAAAACAATTAAAAGAGAAAAGAGAGTAAATGACAAAAGCAGAGGTAAAAAAACCTTGGTTCCCAAAATTTTAATCTCGACATGGAGATAAAACAGCCAAAAAACCGCCACGCCCAGCACCAAAGCCACCGCCAGGCTTGCCAAAAACCGCTTTGAGCGCCACAGAGGCACCACTTTTTTGCACAATAAATCCGCTTTAGATAAATCCATGAGATAAAACCGAGCTTAAATCCGGGCAATTGGCGCTACAGAGAGTTTCGCTAATTCCCAGTTTTTTGGCGTGTTCCGCGCGCTTTACCTGGCGGGTTACCGGCCGCACCTCGCCCCCCAAACCCACTTCCCCAAAAGCGGCCAATTTGCCACCTAAACTCTTATCTTTAATAGCAGAAATTACTGCCAAACACAAGGGCAAATCTAGAGCCGGCTCGTTTATTTTGATGCCGCCGGCCAAGGAGACATAGACATCCTTATCGGAAAGGTTAATTTTTAAGCGCTTTTCCATTACTGCCAGCAAGGTTTGCAGGCGATTTAGATTGACCCCGCTGGCGCTTCTTTTGGGATAGCCGTATTTGCAGGGCAGAGTTAACGCTTGCACCTCCACCAACATAGGCCGAGTGCCTTCTATAACCACTGCCAAACACGAACCGGAAGTGGTAGATTGGTTTACAAACAATCTTCCCGGATCGGAGGCCTCCTCCAAACCGGTCTCTTTCATTTCAAAAAGGCCCAACTCATCTACCGGACCAAAGCGGTTTTTTAAGACCCTTAAAAATCGCAAGGTTTGAAATTTCTCGCCCTCTAAAAAAAGGCTGGTATCTACAATGTGTTCCAAAACCTTGGGCCCGGCCACATTGCCTTCTTTATTAATGTGGCCCACTAAAATCATGGGTATATTGAGCCGTTTGGCGGCTTGGGTAAGTTTTTGAGCCGATGATCGCACTTGAGCCAGACTCCCGGCAGGCGATGCAATGTCAGCATCAAGCAGGGTTTGAATAGAATCCACCAGTACCAGTCCGGGCTTTTCCTGCTCTACTAGAGCAATCAAAGAGTCTACCTCTGCCTCCCCCTCTACAAAAGAAGTATTTTCTAGCTTGGCACCCAGCCTGACCGCTCTTTGGCTTATTTGAGATAGGGATTCTTCTCCCGAAAAGTATAAAATGTCTGATGACGGATGACGGGTGTCTAACGAAAACGCCCCGGCAATCTTCAAAAGCAGGGTGGACTTCCCCACCCCAGGCTCCCCAGCTAAAAGAATCACCTGCCCGGGCACTATCCCCCCTCCTAGAGCATTATCCCACTCCCCTATCTTTAGGCTTATTCTCCCCGTATTGTCCCCCCTAACCCCTTCCAATTTTTTAGGGATCGCCTTTGAAATTGATTTTGTATTTGAGTTTGTGTTTGAGTTTGAAGATTGAACTTGCTCAAGCGTGTTCCACTCCCCACAACCAGCGCAACTCCCCTGCCACCGCGGGTATTTGGCCCCACACTTTTGACATTCAAAGTAAGTTTTTTGTTTCACAAGGAAATTGTACTACAAAAGGAGTAAGAGGTGTTTCATTAATCGCCGCTCCCCCACCCCCCACTTTCATACGACCTCTTGGCTGTGGCATAGCCAAAGTTTTGGGGAATAACTTTGTCAATCACTAGCAAACGGACGAATGACTGAGACACCATAGTAATTTTGTCCTGTCCTATCCGATCTCCATGTCTTGCCACTTGGCAAAACCCACATATTATACTGGTCCCGCCGAAACGGTTGGGGGGTCGCGTCCATATAATCGTAACCCGGAGAATTAATAACTAAGTACCCTATGGGACTGCCTTGGGCCGCCGATGCAGTCTTAATTCTATCTATGCCACCTGCAATCGAAGCCGCGTCACCACGTGTATACCCCCCTATCCTTGAAACCGAAACATACTTATCAACTAAACCACCCAAACTTTGTACGGGATTTCTCATAGTTTTCACTAATTGAGCTGTGTCTTGCTGAAGCAGCAGGACATCCCTCTCAATTTGTAACAAATCAGGCCTGACCAAAATCTCCATGTACTCCGACGTGGCTTTTCCTGCCACCAGCATATTGTGCCAAACAGCAGAGATTACATCTCCCGGCTGTAAGGCGATGTCGGACACATCTCCTTCAAGCTTGACCCCACCAAACCCCATGTTTGTAGCTAACTCTGCCAAGTGATCACCACCAAAAAGGAGCATAGCCCGCGAGGCAAAATACTCATACTTAAAATCTCCCTGAGACTCCTCGTAATCGGAAACTGTCCTTGTCTTACCCGCAGCAGAATATGTAAGATCAATGCCCGCATACTTGGCATACATTGCCCATAACCAAATGGGAACATCTGCGCAATCGTACGACCAGCCGTAGGCTGACGGCCACTGAATCTTGTCATAGTTTTCAGCCACCCAATCGGTATAAGACAAGTTTTTGTTGCCACTAGGATCCAAATAGAACACAGGGTTACTATATGCGTAGTTGTATTTATTTTGTTCTACCACCACGCTATCTGCCTGGGTAAAGAGGGCGGTAGCGGGGTTGTAGTAGCGGGCATTGTAGTAGTAAAGTCCGGTGGTATCTGTATCTGAAACTTGGGAAGTGTAGGCGCGTTCAGTGGGGAGGACTCCTTGGGTGTTACGAGTTGAGCCATAGGGGTAATATACTTGTCTGGAGACTACTTCTCCCTGTTCATTGGTGGCTAGAGTGGTAGACGAGAGGTGATCCTGGTGTACAAAGGTTAGAGTCTCCGAGGCATAAACAGAAGTTACTCCGAGGTTTGCAAGCATTGCAAACACAACAAAAGACAAAGGCAGTAGGCCCACACAATGGGAAACAATTTTAATTTTGAATTTATTCTTCAACTAAGTAAAAAGTCTTCCACTACAACAGCAGTTACATTTTGTTTACGAAAGGTATCTTTTTTAGATACCACTTCAAGGATAGCATACGGTACCTCCTTAAAAAAGTTGGAAAAATCACCCGCTAAAACAGCCTCTCGGTACTTTACTTCAATATACCGATACCGCCCCCCGCTTTTCAGCACAAAATCTACCTCTCCTTTTGAAAGCCTGCCCGTGTACAACAATCCTTCTGTTTTTGAAAGCTTAACAGCCACAGCATTTTCCACCAACACCGGTTTGCTTTTGGCAGTAACCACATAAGACGCTACGAAAGGGTAATACTGGCTGGCCAGGCCCTCGACTCGAGCTTTTAAAACATTAAAAATAAAGGGGTCGCAAAAATAAGCCTTTCTGTTTTTGGCCGGGTCGGCTGTTTTCTGGGAAACAAGAAAACTTTTGAGGCCAAAGACCACAAACATTTTTTCCAGTATTTCCATATACTCAATTACAGTGGCATGAGAACCAATCCCCGACTCTTTGGCAATTCTGTAATAGGAAAAATTAGAAGAGAGGTGCTTAAACAACCTCTCAATTATCCTTAGCGCCAACTCCTCCGACTTGCCCAGCTTATGCAGATCGCCCTCAAGCCAAGACAAATAGGTGTTAAAAGTGTTATCGGTTATGTATCCCTTGGAGTAGTACTCATTAATTACCAAGGGAAAACCGCCGCAAACTAGGTAATCATCGAAAAGTTTTCTCTTTTTTTCCCTAGTACCTCCCAAAAGTTTGTAAACTTCAGCAAAACTTAAAGGGAGAAATAAAATATCGGGGTTAGCCAGCTTGCCTCTCCTTCCCGGTAGGCGCTCTCCAGAATGAAGCAAATCCACACTGCTGGACCCTGTTAAAAGCAGGGTGGCATTTTTGAGTTCTCCTCTGTCGGCCAACGCCTTAACTGCCCTCTGCCACTCGAACACAAAGGAAATTTCATCTAGAAAGATAAATAATCTCTTACTGCTAATGGCGCGGGCTTGATCCAAATATATCTTTAGCACTTCCTCAAGCTCCCGAAAGTCTTTCACCGTATCACAGGAATAAAAAAACACCCGAGGACCCCCCACTCCCTTTTCTTCCAGCAACTTTCTAATAATTTGCTTTACCAGCGTGCTTTTGCCTATTTGTCTGGGGCCGCGCAGGGTTAAAATGGCATCTTGATCGAGTGGGAAACTCTCGAGCAAGGGGTGGCAATAAACAAAAGGCAAATTCTCAAGCTCTAACAGCTTGGCATCTTTTTTGACTGCCGACGCATTTTCCCACCAGGGGTTATAAATCCAATGCTTTTCCGGCAAGGTATGTAATATGTTTTTCATAAAAACACACTAACACACTTTTAGTGTTTTTGTCAACAACACCCCACCGCCCCCACCCTTTCGACATTCAAAATCAGCGATTTATATATGGGCCAGAAGATTGTCACCAATTAGTAGCTTAAAGTTTGTCTGAGTCTTTCCAACTCATAACCTGCTGTATAATTATTGAAATAAGGTATCTTCGGATCTATCAACCACACTCTCGATGGGACATCCTGGGTTAGCTCGACCAATATATTTCCTGCGTGTATATCGCCATGGATAAATCCTCGGCTCTGCAAAGAACTTAGTTTGTTTACGGCGCTCTCCGCAACAGGGCCGGAAATACTCCCAGGGGGCAAATCGGCTAGGGAAACACCTCTAATAGCTTCCATCTTGTATCCACCTGGTACCCGTCCCTTGTATTTTGGTAATAGGACCCCGTCTCCATATCGCTCCATCTGGGCCATTTCATACCTACTAGTGATAGTGTCCCCATGTCTATATAGTTTCGTTGCTGTCCTTCCTTTAATATAAACATCACCATATAAACTTACAGTATTAACTCGCGTTCCATTCGCAGAAATTACATTTGAAATAGATCTCCCGGCATCGGAAACTAGATTGCGTACGGTACGAACGGCCGAGGGAACAAAAGGAGTAATCGCCACGGCAATAGGAACTCCTGCTCTTACAGCTGCGGAAGTTCTATTCCTGGAATACCAATCTTCTCCAGTAGCATTAGCTTGAGCATTAGTTTCGGCATAATCATAAAACGGATCCCCAATAGCTCTTACCATCCCACC
>JBDRAO010000086.1:0-14325 GCA_043823645.1 bacterium | reverse complement strand
CACATAAATTTCACTGCGGCTAAAGGTCTCCAAGTGAGGCGCGCGGCGGGAGCTCACCCGCCTTATCCCCTTGGCAAGGAGCGAAAGCTTCCCCTCTTCTTTTGAAAACACCGTTAAATATGCGTCCGCCTCCCCAAACTCGCGGCGAGATAAAATAATAGCTTCCAGCTTAAAATTGTTCACCTCCCTATTCTACCAACCAAGCGCTTGCAAAGAAACCGCCACTATGCTACTATGGGTTGGGAGGAGAAATGATGAGGGTACTATATGTTGTAGACGACGACTCTGGTTCCAGAAAAGCGCTCGTTCGATATCTTGAAACCCGCTTCCCAAAACTTGTTGTGGCATCATTTTCAAGTGCTGAAGATTGTCTGGAGTGTACGCCCCCGGATCTTCTAATCACAGACCTGACTCTTGGTGGGTGGGGAAAGGACGGGACAGAACTTATACAAGAGCTGGCAAGAGTAAGTAGGAAAACACATTTCATCGTTGTTTCAGGATGGATGGAACTAGACGAAGCCAAAGAGAAAATTAGAAAAAAAGTAGGTGTGTCTAAGAATCGTTTTAGTGCACACTCTCGATTAGACGGACTAGACGAACTTGTTAAAAAAATGCTTTTCCACCTTGCCCGCTAGGTGAAAACCCAGCGGGTTTTTTTTAAAAGGCAAGTTCGGTATCCTTCCCCAAAACCAAACTCTCACTCTTCCCATCCCACCTAACCTCATACTCGAACCCGGGAGTACCTGGCTGTTTTTGGATGAGAAGGTTTTTTAAATCAACTGTGGTTGGGATTTGGTACTCCAAGGTTAAAGTGGCGCTTTGCTTGGGGTCAACCGCCATATACCCTGCAAAATAAGTCTTGCCGTATTCTTCTCCTGTCGTCACCTCATACAAGGAACCGGAGGCGT
Organism: bacterium; assembly: GCA_043823645.1. Taxonomy (GTDB): domain Bacteria; phylum Patescibacteriota; class WWE3; order JBDRAO01; family JBDRAO01; genus JBDRAO01. The sequence continues at coordinate 13,417 of JBDRAO010000086.1, read as the reverse complement.
CAATTAAAGTGGAGCCCTGGGGCACATAAACCCGCACCCAATCCCTATACCCCGTGTTCCACTCGGCATGGTAGTCGCCTGTATTGATATACTCAACTGTTAGCAAAGTCTTACCATTTTTGTCGGTTACTTTGCTCACCTGCTCTTCAATCCACCAGTTGGCCTTTCTACCTGCTAAATTAGTGTCGTTAATGTGTAAATAATCCCCCTGCCATATTGTATTGATACGCCCCGCATAATTAAACTCCTCGGCAATGGTCTGAGCCTTGGGATTTTTAAAATATAAAAGAATATGCTTTTTCGACAAATTGTCAAAAAGCACTGTTAAAAGCTGGTCGTATTCCTTGCTGGGCATACCAAAAGCCCTCCCCACAATCTCGCGCATTAGCCCCCCTAAAATATCTTTCCTGTCACCTTGGTTTTTCTTTAACACATTGGACACCAGCTCCAACTGGTAAGTGACATTTTCCGCATTAAATTCCCCATAACCCCCCAACTCCACCGGCCCCAAAACAGAAAGCAAATCCTCCACCACAAATGTATCAATACCAATCACCGAGTCATACGCCGGCAAACCCGGAATTCTGGCCCAAAACTCCCCCATGGTCGTAACCGATTCGGCAAAATCGGGGTAAATGTTGACATCTCTAATGTACCAATCCTTAAGCTTTAAAAAAGTGGCAATGGGGTAAGGCGCCGGAGGGTAATAACTGGCACGGTTATCAATATCTAAAAAGTACATATCGCCCGAATTCATATTGGTAATGGCTCCCTTGTTAAGCGTAATAATGGCGTAAGCCGTCCAAAAACCTCCGGTGGAGCGCAGTTCCTTGTCATTTTGAAAAAGCACTAAATACGTTTTGGGTTTTTCCAAACCCAGCTCGGCAGGCAGGGTGGTTAGAATTTCCTTAAATTGCGGCGCCGCTTCCGCCAAAGAATTAGACAGGCTCATAATTTGGTCTAGAGCATCGCGGACATTAATACCACCAATGTTTTTGGGGTAGCGGGCAGGGTTAATACGCACCATGTCGCTATTTATCTCCACTATTTTGGAAGAAATGGGATCAATATCAACGGCCAGCTGGGGCATAAGAGTAATAATGCCTTGAATTCTCTCTTGGCCCGAAAGCTCTGTAGCTTGGGTACCGTTACTAGCAAATCCTAAAAGCTCGGCATTGGGCTTAACCGAGGCTATGAGCAAACTACCGGCATCAATGGCATTACGACTGGCGCGAAAAACTCGGTCCATATCAGCTTTATAGCCACCCACAAAAGGTACCATCCGAGTCCAGTTTAAAGGGGTGGTGTGGGTTTGCATTTTTTTAAGTTCGGCATCGGCCGCGCCAAGCGCCCGCTCCATATGGGTTAAGTCTTGCAAAATTACCCCATCTTTAAAATCCTTAAAGGCGGCTTTTAGAGCCATAGCGTCGCGGTAAGCCAAAAAAACCGGCACAGCGGTTGCCAAAACCAGTACCCCCGCCAAAACTCCAGCCACCACCAAGCCCACTCTCAACTTGACATTGATTTTGGGATATTTTTTAGATTTCTTGAGGAAAGAGTATTTAGACAATGTCAAAATCCAAAATCCAAATTACAAACCAATGACAAATTCCAAATTTGGACTTTGAACTTGATTTGACATTTGAGCTTTGTAATTTGTACTTAGTAAGCCCCCTTGCCTGTAATCACCGCTTGGGGGGTTTTCATAATAACTTTCAAATCATACCATATTGACCTATTGTTTGCATATTCGGCATCCATTTTAATTCTTTTGGGAAAACTAATGGTGGAGCGGCCTGATATTTGCCAAGGTCCAGTAAGGCCGGGCTTGATGGTTTTTACAATGGCAATGTATTTTTTGGTTTTGGGGTATTTTTTGGCCTGATCGCGCAGTTCAAAAGGGTAATAAGCGCGAGGGCCAACAAGGCTCATATCTCCTACCAAGATATTGAAAAACTGGGGCATTTCGTCGATACTGTATTTTCTAATAAAGCCAGCGCCTTTAATCCAACGGGGATCGGGATCTAGCTTATAATTATTGGCCACATACTTCTGGTGCAGTTCGGGGTTATTCATTAAGTATTCGTGAGCATTGGGAATCATGGTCCTGAACTTAAAAAGCCTAAACTCCTTGCCGTTGGGCCCCACCCTTTTTGGAATATCGGCAAAAATTGGACCTTTGGGGGAGATAATTTTAATAAATAGCGCCGTACCGGCGGTAACGGGGGAAAAAATTAAAACACCAACCATACCACCCAAAATATCAAGTAATCTTTTTGAGATTTTATACATATTTTTTTACCAGAGCGGTTATTTCTTTTACAAATCTTTCTTTGCCAAACTTTTTTGCCTGCCTTTCTAAACTGCCTTTCGATCCGCCAACTGGCGGAGAGAAATCAACCAGCGCTTTTTTCAAAGACTCAGCCGTTTGCTTTGCAAAGAAAACCCCGTGCTCACCCTCAACCACTGTCTCTAAAACCCCCCCTTTGGCAAAAGCAATCACCGGTGTACCTTGACTTAAAGCTTCAAGCGGAGTAATGCCAAAGTCCTCCTCTTGGGTAACAATGAGAGCGCGCGCGCCCCCATAATAACTGTAAAGTTCGCTGTCGGTCAACCCCGAAAGAAAGGTAATATTTTGAGCACCGCCGGTAAGCCTTTGAAGCCACCTTTTTTCAGGCCCTACCCCCACCACCACCAAACTGCCAAGGTCAGGGTTTGCTTTGAAAACTTTCACTGCAATGTCCACTCGCTTCCAGGGCGAGAGTCGGGTGACAATCAAAAAAAACTTTGAGTTTGAGTTTGATATTGAACTTGTGTTTGTGTTTGAACATTTAGAAAAGGGATAAATCACAAGATCGGCCTTGCGCCCGTAGCGCTCCTCCACCTTACCAGCCACATTCTTAGAATTAGCCACCACCACATCTACCCGACTCATGGCCACCCTGTCCCAGAATTTAAGCCACTTGGTAAAGGGCGCAAAAAGTTTTACCTGCCACCCTTTGGTAAAATACTTCTCCGGTTCCCACCACATCCTACCAGGGGAGTTAACATAAGCTATGTGTGTTGTCCCCGGCTTGGTAAGCACTCCGTGGGCAAAACGGGCAGTGGAACTTACTACCACCTTGTACCGGTCTAACTGCCCCAAAGAACTTAAAGATTCAAAAGCCAGAGGGTACAAAAAAAAGAACGGGCGATACCAAAGTTTCTTTAGGGGAATTTTCTGCATAAAAGAAGCCCTAACACTACTTACCGGAATCTTGAGTAACTTAAGCACCTTGGGATCAAAAATAGCAGTATAAAGTTGGGCCTTGGGGAAAACTTCCAACATAGCGACCACCAACTTTTCTGCTCCGCCATACTGCATAAAATCATCGTGGACAATGGCAATCTTCATAAATTCTAAATCCTAAACTCTAAACTCTAAACAAACTCTAATGTTCAAAATCTAAATGACCAAAACAAAGTAAGGGTTGAAACATTTGAACATTAGGATTTTGAGTTTGTTTTAGATCGTACCCGATCGCCGCTTGCGGACGAGCTTAGTATTTAGAGTTTAGAACTTCTTGAATCACCTCTAGGGTTTGCTCGGCCATTTTTTGCCAACTGAATTTTTTGACATTTTCCTGCCCGGCCGCTACCAATTTTTTTTGCAAATCCTTGTCTTGCAAAAGGCGGCTTATTTTCTCTGCCATATCCGAAGGGTTCTTAGGGTCAAAATACAAAGCCGCCCGGCCGCAGACCTCGGGAACACAAGAAGCGTTGGAAGCCGCCACAGGCACTCCAAAGGCCATTGCCTCCAGGGGCGGAATGCCAAAGCCCTCCTTCAACGAGGGAAACACAAAAGCGGCCGCATTTTGGTAGAATGTTGGTAAGTCTTCGTCTGGCACATAGCCTTGGGGGGCTTTTTCACCTGGGAAAAAAACTCTGTTTTTCAGTCCCATACTCTCCACTTTTTGACGCAGTCTTTTGGAAAAGTAACTCTCTTTTCCCACCAATACAAGTTTGATGTCCGATGACAGACGACCAAGGGCAGAGGACCTACCTGACTCCCCTCGAACATCCGACATCTGACATCCGACATCTGACATTAATGCGAAGGCTTCTACCAGCCTCTCCAAATTCTTATGGGGGTACATACTCCCTACAAATAAAAGGTAGGGCTTTTTTACTCCGTATCTAGCTAAAATCTTTTTACCAATTGATAGTTCGTAATTCGTAATTCGTAATTCTTTATCAAACCCCTCTGTGGTAACGGTAACCTTTTTTGGAGCAATACCCAAACGAGTAACCAAATCTTTCTTAGCATCTTCACTGGGAACCACAATGGCGCGGCTGAGCCGCGCCGCCCACCAAAAAATTACCAGATACCCCAACCGCTTCACCGGATATAACATCTTGTTCTTCCACCCACCCTTTTTAATGGGGTAGTCATGCAAAATCATATCGTGAATGGTAACTGTAAAGGGCCTAAAGTACAAAAGCGGCATATTAAACTGGGCAAAATGGAGCAGATCCAAATTGTATTGATACAATAACTTGGGGTAAAATAGCTGTTCGGAAAACGAATACCAGCGGTAATCCGCCAAAACCTTGATAAAGTTTTTATTTTTTGGGGTGAAATCCTTGTACCCTTTGGGGGTTAGGAATATAAAATATTTATTCTCGGAATCCAGTTTTTCAAGCCCTTTGACTAAATTACTCACATACCGCCCCGGCCCCGCTTCCCCCCAAAACCTGGCATCAATGCCTATTCTTTTCATATGCTAAGATTATAGCATGAGAAAAATTGCGATTATTGGCATAGTTTTGACAGTTCCGGTTGTTTGGGTTATCGTTGCCTCTTTCAAAACGGAAGCGAAATTTAATTCCCCTACCTTACAAAACAACCCCCAACAGATCAAAAAAAACATCAATCTTCAAAGTGGGCAGATAAAAATTGAAAACCTTGTAAACCAAGCCCAGGGTGAGTTTGGGGTGGTGGTGCAGTATTTGGAAACAGGAGAAAGGGTTGCAGTAAATGCCAATGAGCCTTTTTATGCCGCCAGTGTTACCAAGGTACCTCTGCTTATTACCCTGTACCGCTTATATGAAGAGAACCAGTTAACACCGGAAACAAAGGTAACTTACCTAGAAGAAGACGCCGAGTGGGGCGATGGCACTATTCAAAACGACCCCTTTGGGACCAAGTACACCCTGGAACAGGTCGCCTGGCATTTGGCCAAAGAGTCAGACAATGTAGCCAAAAATATGCTTTATAGAATTTTGCCTTGGGAGGAAATTGCCAAAACCTTCCGGGCGGTGGGGGTTGAGCCAAACACGGCAGAAAATATCTTTACTACCGAAGAGATGGCCAAAGTGTGGGAATACCTCTACAAATGTTCAAACACATTAGAGCTTTCGGCTAAAAGCGTGGATCAAATTTTTGAGTTGCTAGCCAACACTACTACCGAGGAAAGAATACCGGCGGCGGTACCGGAGGGGGTAAAAGTGGCTCACAAAATTGGCACCTGGAGTGACACCGGCAGTTGGCACGATTGCGGCATTGTGTTTTTGGAAAATCCGGTGCTGGTGTGTGTTATGGGCAAAAACTCTACTTATGAAGAATCTTTACAAACAATAAGAAATGTAACAACCATTGCAATTTCAACCCCGTAGGGGCAGGCCTTGTGCCTGCCCGCAGGCGACCACAAGGGTCGCCCCTACAGCCTCTTTTTTGCCAACCGGAATTTAAACATCCGAAACAGTTTCAACAACTCGATACCAACAAAAACCAACCCTGTCACCCAACCTGGGTACTCCTCCATCCAATGTTTTTTGTAAAAAATCTTCATAGCATCAACCGAGGCGGCTGCCAATTTTTGGCGGGTCTCGTTTGAAGCGGTGGTGACCCTTTGAGACTCGGAACGCAAACCGCTCGAAGCTCCCTTAAAATGGGTAATTTTCACCTGGGGGTAATACATTATTTGGTAACCCCCCTGCTTGATGCGGTAACAGAAATCAATATCCTCACCATAAAAAAAGAAATCCTCGTCCCAAAAACCCACTCTTTTACCAACTTCTTTGGGAATCATCATAAAAGCTCCGGCCAGGGCATCTACTTCGTGTTCCTTTTCAAAGTCCATAAATGTCAGGTGGTACTGCCCAAAAAGCTTAGATTTGGGAAAAAACCGAGCCAAACCGGTAAAGTGGCAAAGAGATGCCCACGGGGTGGGAAAGCCGCGATGACAATCAGGATCAAGGTTGCCGTTAGCCAGTTCAAGCTTACAAGTACCCGCCCCCACTTTAGGGTTTTTGGCCATTTGGTCATAAACATAACTTATGGCATTGCTGTTTACCTTGGTATCTGAATTTAAAAATAAAATGTGCTTTCCTTTAATGTAAGGCAAGGCTTTATTGTTGTTGGCGGCAAAGCCATCGTTGGATGAGGTTTTAATTTGTGTCACCCAATTGTAATCCTTGGCTAAAAAGTCTCCCGAGCCATCGGAAGGCGTAACATTAACCACCAAAGTTTCTATCTGAAGTTTTGAGGTGGCTTTGCGGGCCGAAAGAACTGAATCCAGGCAATCGCGTAAAAGCCTAGGGGTATTAAAATTTACAATAACAATTGATATATCAATCATCTTGGCCGTTTTTTTCCACCAAAACCAAATCTGCCTCGCCGGGTACACTGCCAATCAACTTTAGACTAATATTATCCTTTGCGAGTGACTTTTTCAACTCCTCATAATCAGAAAAGGTGGCTAAAAAGTGTAGCCTTTCCTCCGAATGCAAAAGTTCCGGTAGCTCTTCGGAAGTTACCTCCCTAACAGGACCCTCGTTATAGTAGCGGGGCACCGGGGATGCAAAACCCGGGAGCAGAAAAAGAATATTGTTTCTGCGATCCAGCTGATCACGAATCTGAATTAAGGCCACCTCCTCACGGGTAAAGTCGGGTGGGAAAACGCGGGCTCTTTCAAAGTAGAGGTAACCTACCCCAACCAGGATCACCCCGATTGCCGTAAAACTCGTAAGCAACTTAAGTGGCTTAAGTAACCTACGAGAGCAAAGCTCAACCAACCAAACCAGAAATCCGGCGTTTATAAGAGCCAGGGCCGGGTAAATTGGAATGATATACCAAACTAATTTTGACTTGGCCCAACTAAAAAAGAGAAATACAATACCGGCCCAAAGTAGTAAAAAAAGATACTCTTTGGATTTTTTGTATCCTTTGTAAAAAACAAAGGGAACAGCCGCCAAGAGTGGTATGGCCCAAATCCTAAACCCCACCTTGATCACTGTAAGATACCAAAGCAAGGGGGCGCTCTTTCCCTCAATGGCCTCGGTACCGCGCTTGAAAACATGGTAAATAAAGTAACTGTCAAAAAATTCGCGCCCGTGCTTTAAAAACATAACTATATGCCACGGACCGGCCACCAACAAGAAACCTAAAAGTAACCCACCCCACTTAACCCGCCTACCCCCCTTAACCCCAAGATAAGAAAAAACCTCATACAAAAATACCACCCCAAGAGGCACCACCACCACAAAACCTTTGGTGAGGCAAGCCAAACCAAAACCGGCACCGGAAAGGAAGGTCAAAAGTTTGCTCTTTTTTTCCCTACCCACTAAGTAAAAGTAAAAAGCCAGCGTAGTAAGAGCAGTGAATGTGACATCTAGCATCCCATTGCGCGAATAATAAAGGTAAACTGTCGTGGTGGCCAACATTACCGCCGCCAAAAAGGCAGTCAGTTTTCTCTTAAATAGCGCTTTACCTAGAAAGTAGGTCGCCACCACCCCCAAAACTCCAAAAAAAGCGCTCCAAAAACGAGCCGCAAAGGCGGTCACCCCATAAAAATAAATCATAAAACTTGATAACCACATATAAAGCGGGGGTTTTTCAAACCAGGAGATGCTGTCTATCCAACGAAGAGTTAGGGGATCTTTGAATTTAATAATGTTTTTGGAAACGGTGGCATAAATAGCCTCATCCCAATCGAGTAGGCCCCTCTCCCCCAATTTAAAAAAAACCAGCCAGCCTGTAAAAACCACGAGACCGAATACTAATCCCAGCTCCAGCCAATCCACTTTTTCCTCCCTCTTACCCCCCTTGTCCCCCTTAACCCCAAAGTCGGTAAAAGCCTCTCGTTCAGTACCCAATACCCAAACCGAGAACAAATACACAAAGAACAGGTAAAACCAGAAAAACTCCAGATTGTACGAGTAGAAAATCCCGGCGGTTAATATACCTGCCAACCCGCTTCCTAGGGCAGCCAGGTAAAGTCTAAAATCTTTGTTTGGCGCCTTACGCAATGCTTTAGAAACAGTTATCAGCACCAGAAACATTAAACTCAGGTAGGGAGTGAAACCCAAAATACCTGTTTCGCAAAGAGTCTCAAGCCAAATGCTGTGGGCCGGCAGGCGAATATCTCCGGTAGGATCTACAAAAAGGTGGGCCTTGCCCCAATCACTCTCACGAAAAGCCTCAGAAAACCCGCCATAACCCACCCCTAAAATGGGATGTTCTAAAAATAGCTCCCACTCGCCGCGAAGCAAGGTTTCGTGAGCAGTGGTACTCTTTTCAGCCGGATTTAAGATAGAACCTAAGCGCTTAAACAGCGAGTAATCGGTTTGGGAAGTAAGCGCCACTGCTAAAAACACTACCCCGGCCACCCCGACCATAGTTAGAGCTTTTTTATAATAACGGTAGGTTAAGAGTAAAAGAAAAAAGAGGCTAAAAGCGACTCCAAAACCAATCATACCAGAACGGGAAAAAGTACTCAAAAGTAGTAAGGTTAAAAGTCCCAACAGCCCTGCGAGGGTAAGTTTTCTAAAAATTCCCCTGGCTTGCCACACTAACACTAACAAAAAGGGCAAAATAGTTAAAAGGTAAACCGGCAGGTGGTTGGCATCATAAAAAGTGGCCGGCACTCGTAAATAATTGCCGCCCAAAAGCACTCCCGGAAAGGCAGTTTTTTGCAAGGCCCACAAAACCTCCAAAAAACCAAAAAAACCCACCATAGTTACTACCAAAATATGAGCTTTATATAACCTAAAGTCAAAATAACGCTTAATGAGAAGGTAAAGTCCCACCATAGATGAGTAAAACACCAGTAAACTCAGGCTGGCGGTAAGGTTTTTGGTTTGAACTATGGAAACCGCCCGCACCAGCCAAAGTACCAGTAGCAAAAAAAGCACCGGGTCGCTGGCTATTTTTTTTCCTATTTCCTTTACCCCCCTTACCCCCCTTACCTCTCTTAACCCCAAAACAAATAGACCCAACAAAACTACTAAAATTACCCTAGAAGGAAAAATCTGGGGATTGCCGAGCGAAAAAAGGTCTCTATTAATAAGGGGAAAGCTAACTACCAAAAGGAACAATCCTACTTTCGTAAATTTGTCTAAGTTTATCTTCTTGAGCTTGCCAGGAATAATTTTCGGCCACAAATTGGTAAGCATTTAAACTTATTTTATCACGCAGTTTCCTACTTTCCAAAAGTTTATCAATGGCCTTGGCAAAATCCTGCGCAGAGTGGGTCACCAGTAGGTGGGTGCCATCTTTGGCGCCCAGCGGCTCGGCTCCGTTTTTAGTGGTGACTACAGGAGTACCCACTGCCATAGCCTCCAATATTTTAATATTGGTGCCTCCCCCAACTCTTATGGGTGCGGCAAAAACACAAGACCTGGCGTAAATTTCCGGAGCAAAAATGTTAAGACTGTCGAAAATGTTCACTTTAAAATTAGAAAGCCATTTGGGTTTGGTGAGAGTAACTACATTAATAATCGGTCTTTCCTTCATATACGGCAGTACCTTTTCTAGTAACCAACGCAAGGCATCGTTGTTTTGCTGGTAAATAAGATCGCCCCCAAAACAAATAGAATTGGCAGTTCTGCCCTTTACTTTTTTAATTTTTAATTTTTCAATGTCTACCCCATTGGCTACCAAAAAGGCCTCCTTTCCGGAAACCTTTTGAATATAGCGGCAGTCGTGGGTGGAAACACCCAAGTTAATATCAGCCAAACGGTATATTTGGCGCTCAAGACGGCGCATCTTCCAAACATCCCACCTCATTAGAAACTTTAGAGGGCCAACAAATCCTCGGTGTAATACCATTTTCTCATAAACTTGCCACTCAATATTTTCACCCCCAAAAACACATGAAGCCCCGCGTTTTTTAAGAAGGGGCAAGTAAACTGCCGGACCAAAGGCTTCAAAGTGAAAAATTCCTGAGCCTTCTAACAAATCTTTCTTTAACTGTGGGTGGGTGTAGGAAACAGAAAGCAGTGGCAAAGAAGAAAAGGCGGCCTTCAATAAGTTGAGCGGGTGCCAAACCCAACGCCTCTTATATAGCCGCGCCTCTTTGAGCCCCAACTCTTTGGTGAGTTTTGCAATATATTTCTTTTGCGACTCACTGCGATAATAAGAAAAAAGAGTCGCCTCATAATCCTGGCACAACGCTTTTAGTAAGTAATATGCCCGTATCTTCCCCCCCGAGGTTAGCGGATATGGCAGATCATACGAAATGAAATTAATTTTGCGTTTTGCGTTTTGCATTTAAATTTTTATCTGTACCAACTCACTCTAAAAGGGCCAATAATTTGCTCGTGGCAAGGGTCGTTTTGCTGGGAGGTATCTTCTTTGCAAGACTCAAGAGCCGGTGTGTAATTATCGGCTGTTTCCTGCTCCCCCCCACCCCTTACCAAAAACACAAAACCCCGCTCCTCTTTGGGGGCGTTGACCACCATTTCTTTATACTGAGGATATCTTACCTCTCCAAAGCCACCTTCAAAAGGAGTACAAATCACATCCTCTTGGGACTCAAAAACCAACCGGTGGCAAAACATAAAACTGGAATAAACATAATGGACATTGCGCTCTCTTAAAAACTCTATTACCGGAGTGAGGTTTGTTTGAGTTTCAAAGGAGTCCGGGCGGGAGTTTCTGCTGGGGGCGGTCATGGAAAGAAGGTTGCTGGCGAGGACGAGAACCAGTAGAACATAGGTCATATACGACTTGTAAGACCTATGTTTTGGGATCTCAACCAAAAGCAACCCACCCAACAGAACAGGCAGGGTCGAATACAACGGCGCATAAATATAACGCGGCTCCACCACAAACCAGTTAAAGGGAGAAATGGCAAAAATAAAAGGGGTCACCAAAACTACCAAAAGCAGTAACACCCTCGCATCTTTCAAAAAAACCTCCTTGACCCCCTTTACCCTGTGGAATGCTTGCCCCGCCTGCCTTAAGAACGCCACTCTCTTCAACAAGTCCCACGCCGGTACAAAAAAAGCTACTCCATAAGCAACCCAAACTACCACTGCCAAAGGAAGAAAATGATCTACCCTACTCCAAGAGGCGCGGGTTCCCAAAATAACCGGCATTCCTTCAGTAAAGAAAATAAGAAAAGCATTCTTAATACCGCCGGGCTTTGCAAAAAGAGCTCTGCCGGTATAAAGATCGTTTTGTATATTAAACCAAATTACAGGGGCGGCCCCAATTATTACTCCCAAAAGGGCCAGGTGAAACCACCGCTTCAAGAAAAACTTAGGCTCCCACAAAAAGATAAGAAAAGCCAAAGGCAATAGATAATATACAATGGCCGGTTGGACCCAGTAACCAAATCCGGCCAATAAACCCAAAACAAAAAACCTCCCTTCAATTGAAACCAACCACTGTAGGGGCGCAGCGTGCTGCGCCCGCGTGACGGGTTTTGCGCGCAAAACCCCTACACCCAAAATCAAACATAAACTCCCCACCAAAACCACCTCAGGATACCCGCTCCCGGCCCGCACCCCCCAATTTTGGGCAAAAGACGGGAGCAGAGCGGTGAGCAAAGCCGCCGTGAGGCCCACCCACTCTTGGCGTTTACCCTTGTAAATAAGTTTTGCCAAAAAATAGTTGGCCCAGATTAAGCCCACTGAAGCTACCAAAGGTATCAATTTCAAAAAATACGGCCAAAAGCCGAAAGCCTTGGCCAGAAAAGCCGCCAAAATAGCCGATTGAGTGCCGGTATAAGGCTGGGCGTAAAAAAACACCGGCCAGGGCTTGCCATTTAGAATATGCGCCATAACCAAACCATAGGTAGACTCATCGGGAGTAAAGGAAGAGCCAAATAAATAGACCAATCTTGTAGCCAAGCCAAAAATCAATATTGTAAGAAGAAGGACTCTGTTAAGATGCCGACCTTTCAAGCTGAATTTCAAAGTTCAATTATCAAATGCCAAATCAATGTCAAAATGTATTTGTAATTTGGCATTAAACCTTTCTTGACAACCATTTGAGCCTTTTTAGGTAATTTACCCCCGCAAAGAGTAAGCCAAATTCTCTTACCCACACCCCAATACAAGTCCAGCGGAAATAATGTCCCGGGGAAACTGCCATACGCAAAAAGTCATTGTAATAAATGTATTGAAAAAAAGCATAATACACAAAAGCATTGGCCCAATCGTATATTAGTCCTGCCCAAATATTAACCGGCAAAATTACCAAAAAAGGCAAAAGCCACAAGGTAAAGGGAGCCGAGGTGGTTTTGGCAATTATCAAATAAGCCACCATAGACAAAAAGCAGGTTTGCAAAAAAGGGTTCTTTTTATCTTTAAAATATCGGTAATTAATTATAAGATATAATACGGCGAAAAAAGCCAAACTTAAAACGCTGACAGCCTTTACAAAGTTAAAATCGCTCAACCAGCCAAATTTGTTTTGCAATACAAAAATGAAAGCCCAGATATTGTCTCCAAAAGCCCCCCTCTCTCCCGAAAATTTAAAAAAGTATGTCCAGGCAGAGAATTTGTATAGCATAATGGGAAGATTAATTACTAAAGAAACGGCTGTAAAAACCAACCCGCCCCCTAAGACTTTTTTGTAATTGGTGTTTTTGGCAGTATAAATTAGAAACGGCGCCAGTAAAAATCCGGGAAACATTTTGGTAAAAGCTCCCAGGGCCAACACCCCAAATCCTAGGTATTCTTTTCGGTTAAGAAGCAGATATATGGCCCAAAGCATTAACAGCACGGCGAGGTGATCCCAGTTATAGGTAGTAAAAAGAAAAATCGAGGGGCTTAAACTCCAAAAGATTAGCGCCCTTTTGGTAAATTCGCCATTAGAAGCGAGCCGGTGTATCTTGCTTAAAAGATACAAACTTACAATGGCGGCCAGAGACATAAAAAAAGAGTTGGCAAAAAAGAACCATTTAAGGTTTGACGCGCCAATAAGGCCCATAAGGTAAAAGAAAGAACCCAATACCACCGGATACTCAAAATCAAAATTAATGTAGGGAATGCGTAAGTTGCTACCTAAAAATCGTGAATGGGTGTTGGTAATATCGGTAAACGAGAGGCCAAAAAAATGCTGGGGGTGTAGGCTGGAATTGTGCCAACGCACTAGAGAAGAGACCACCAGAGAAATCACTAAAACTGCAAAAGGGACTATTTTTTG
>JBDRAO010000085.1:0-32292 GCA_043823645.1 bacterium | reverse complement strand
CTGTTTGAAGCGGCGTCGATCTCCATAAGATCCAGAAAAGCATCGTTGGCAAAAGAAACGCACATAGAACACCTCCCACAGGGTTCTAAATCTTTGGTGGGTTTCTGGCAGTTAATAAATTTGGCAATAATGCGGGCGGTGGTGGTTTTCCCCACTCCGCGGGGGCCAAAAAACAGAAAAGCATGGGGGATTTCTTGGCTGCTTAAAAGTTTTTGCAAGGAAGCGGCCACGCTTTCCAATCCAAAAAGTTCGCTAAATTTTTGCGGGCGGTATTTTCTGTAGAACATCTTTAATTAGAGGAACAAGGCCTTCTAGAACTGCCTGCTCCCGGCGGCTAAACTTTTCTAAAACATAATCACTGGGGTCAATGCCCACTGGCGGGCGGCCAACGCCCACCCGCAAACGCCAAAAATCCTTTGACCCCAAGGCGTCAATCACACTGGCCACCCCGTTGTGTCCGGCGGGGCCGCGATTTCTTTGCAAACGGAACTCGCCCAAAGGGATATCCATATCATCGTGCACCACCACCAGCTTGTCTAGTGAAACATTATTTTGTTCAACTTTTTTTCTCACCTCGCCTCCCGCCTCATTCATTGGCTTTTTCTTGTTAGTAAAGAGTTCAAAACCGGCAATGTCTTCTTTTTTCAAAAGATCAACTATTGTATGTCCGGCATTGTGGCGTGTGTGGGTAAATTTTGTGTCCGGGTTTCCCAAGCCAAACAACAGAAAACTCTCATGTTCCCAACCTAAAAGATGCATGGCGCCGTGCTTTACCAACTCGCCAAATTCCTGCTCTAAACTCACATTATGCTCCCTGGCCTGTTTTTTTGCCTGTTCCGGTGAAACAACAATATCTCCCAGATACACCTCATCTTTTCCCAGGGGTTCGTTGAGATTAAACGATAAAACATCGGTGGGTTGGTCGATTTTACGGTATTTACTGTTAAGTTTCTTTATTTTATTGCGGCTTACAAGGGTAAGGCCAATATGGTATCTCATGAGCCTGAAACTGCCTGCGCCACTTCATTTAGAAGGCTTATTTCTTTTTCTTCTTTTTGCGCCAGATCTTCTCTTTTCCCGGCTCTAAAGGCTTCAATGGACTCTTTTCTTGACTTTATTTCCCCCAAAATTATGGCTGAAAGGTCTTCATCTTGAAATTCCTTGCGCTGGCCTTTAAGTTCTATTTGCTTATTTTTAATTTTAGCCAAAAGAACCTTTAGTACCGCCAATCTTTCGAAATCGCGGGCTTTGAGGCTGGCAATTATTTGATTTTGAATTTGAGCTATTTTGTCCATTGACTAGCGACTGGCGCGACGGTTGGCAATCTTAATCTTAAGCCTCCTTTGAGAATCCTCCCGTTTTTTTACTTCGGAAGGCTTTTCAAAATATTGCCTTTTTTTTATTTCGTCTATGATACCTTCATCCATCACTTCCCTGTTAAAGCGTCTTAAAGCTTTTTCAATGGATTCGCCCTGTTTTACTTGTACTTTGGCCATACATATTTAAACCCCCTCTCTAAAATGTTCAAATCTGGACCTAAATTTGGTCGTTTTCATTATATAAGAGAGTAAGAACTGTTTCAAGCGTGTTCGACAGAGGGCTTTCAAAGGATAGGATTCGACCGGTTTGGGGGTGTTTTATTTGCAAGTTACCAGCATGCAAAAATAATCGGGGGCACCACCGGGCATCGTTTCTTAACATTTTACGGCCAGTGTAAGTGGTATCTCCCACTAACGGATGACCCAAATGCTTAAAATGAACCCTAATTTGGTGGGTTCGGCCGGTTTTTGGCATAGCCCTAACTAGGGTCACGGTGGTCAAAAACGGATCTTTGGATTTTCTAAAAGAGGGGGTCAGTGTGTCTTTTGGAATTTGGAATCTCTCCAAAACTTGATAGCTTGTCTGCGATACTCTGCCTTCGCTCGAGGCTGAAAATCTTAGCGGATTAAAGGGGCTTCTTTTAACTGGTGTCTCAATAATACCTTCATTTTCCTTCATAGTGCCGTGTACCAAGGCCAAATATTCCTTTTTAACTTGCCTCTCTTTGAATTGCTTTTGCAGATTAATGAAAGCATCGTATTTGAGAGCCGCCAAAATAATTCCTGAGGTGGGTTTGTCTAACCGGTGTACCAAGCCGCCTCTTTTCAAAAAATCTTCATCTGATCCTGAGAGTTTAAAATTATTTCTCACCCACTGTCCCAGCTCCCTCACCTCCATGCCGGAGGGCTTGTCTAGCACTAAAATATGGGCATCTTTGTAAATTACATGGGGAGCGATCATACCTTAAAGAGTAACATAAAAAAAAGGCCCCCTAAATGCAAAGCGACATTGCTTTGCAAAGGGGGCCACAGGCAAATGGGGCTACACTGCTCTGGCTCTCACCAAAACATAAACTCCGTTTTTCTCTATCTCCTCTGATTCGACTATAAACCCTGCCTGCCTCACGCAATCCAAAAAAACCCCTCTCTGCTTGCGCTTGAGCGGAAACTTGGAGTCTCTCCAAGGCAAAGCGTCAACCCAAGCTTCCTCGCGGGCGGCAGGAGGGGGGTTGGAAACCCCCTCGTATGAGAGCATGTGGGCTGTGAGCAAAATGCCCCCAGCTCTCATAAACCCTCGCATCATCTGAAGGGCTTTCACAATCTCCTCGAAACTCAAGTAGTCTAGAAAGCCCATGGACATTACATAGGTTACCCACCACCCGTCCCCACAAAGCCTGAAGGCGTTGGCCAAAACGGGAGAGTAACCCCGAGGCAGGTTTTTCAAAATGTCCCCGAGCCTGGCATCATCACCAAGCAAAGCCTGATGCCACACCTCTTCCGGGGTGAGCCCTAATCTGGGAGCAACGCTACCCCCCAACCTGCCAATGGCTTTTTCCCCAATGTGTCGATACACCCACGCGGGGTGAACAGCTCCGGAAAAACCATAGTAGGCGGCGGCTCTTCTGGCGGCTTCAATTGAAAACGGATCATAATCGACTGCCACGATAGAAGGTGCGTCCTTCCAACCCAACTCCCTCACAGCTTTCCACGAGCCACCCCCCGCTCCGGCGGCAACATCAAGAATCACCTTGGGCCGGTCAGCTACAATCTGCCTTGCCGTCCAATCCGACCGGTTCCTAACAGCCCTGGCATTATACGAAAAGCCATTGTGAAGCTTGGCAGCAAGGAGACCCAAAGGATTAAATCTTCCCAGCCTGATGTCCCCCCAAAAACCCTCGTAGGAGTCTATCCTAAAAAGGGCGCCTGCGGTGGCCGAGTGCAGATAAACAATCGGATCGCCCATACAGCCCCAAAGCCATGCTATATCAACATGGCGAACTTCCCAAGCGTAAAGCGCCTGCAACGCCCGTCTCCCCAGACCAGCCATCTTTCCCCCCTCCCTTTCTTTTGTAAAACTTATAGCAACCAAGCAGGTTATTGTCAAACAAACCAAAACTTGAGATATTTAACTTATGCATCTTACCGTGCCCCTATGGTCTCTACCAGGCCTCTACAACGCTGTGGTGGCTCTCGTTGTGGGGATTGTGGTTATCTTTCAAAACCCCAAAGCCCGCACCAACCAACTACTACACTTCTTTTCCCTAGCCATTGCTTTCTGGGCGGTGGCCTACTTCTTTTGGATGGAAAGCCCTGACCCCCAAAAAGCCCTTCTTTGGGCCAAAATCCTCACTGCCGGCAGTGTTTTTATTTACCCCCTCCACCTTCACTGGACAGCCGAAATATCGGAAACGAAGGTTAAGAAATCACTCATTGCCTTTAACTACATTTTTGCGGCCATTTTTGCCCTCATGGTTTTTACTCCCTATATGGTCGCCTCGGTGGCGCCAAGATACGGCTTTAAATTTTGGCCGGTGGCCGGTCCTTTGTACTATTTCCACCTACTCTGGGTGGGAACCAACGCCGCCACTCTACTATTTATCCTCTACAAAGCGGTACGCCGCTCTCGCGGACACAAGGGCTTGCAAATGAGGATTATTCTCTGGGGCTCGCTGGTGGGCTACATTGGCGGCTTTACCAACTACCCCCTGTGGCTCAATATACCGGTGGCTCCAGTGGGCACTGCCCTGGTGTCCGCCTTTCCTCTGGCTTTTTCTTACGCTGTCATTAAGCACCGCTTCCTAGATATAAGAGTGGCCTTAAGAGCTGTTCTAATGCGTTTCCTAATGGCCGTTTTCCTTATGATCATTGTTTACAATATTATTGGCATTTACTTTAACATTGGGGTGGAGCCCATTAGCGCCGGATTTGTACTGGTAGCCGCCCTGACATCCATTTTTGTAGTGTTAATATACGAGCCTTTGCTTCATATTGTCCAGCAAACAGCCGACAAAACAATCTTTAGAAACGAAAAAACCCGCGAGGAAATGCTCCGCAAGATTGGAAAAGAATTGAGCGGAAACCTAGATTTAGATAAGCTCCTAAAATTTGTCCAGCAGGCAGTGTGCGAAATATTAAATGTCAAAAAAGTGGGCTTTGTTCTAAGGGTTAATCACTACACCAAAAGTACTCGTATAATAGAATGGGGATTTGAAGACTGGATAAACTGTGAGTGGTCCCAATGCAAAGAAGTATTTGACCACATAGAAAAAACCTCGGCTATCCTGGTGCTGGACGAGGTGAGATTTGAAGCCAAAAACACCAAAGACGAGGTGTTTAAGAAAAAAATGCTGGGAATTGCCAGGGCCATGGAAAGAAACCGTGTGGCCGTGGCCGCCCCCCTACCTACCAGCGACGGCTTACTGGGAATTATGGTTTTAGGCGAGAGAGAGAACAAACACGCCTTTACTATCACTGATATCGAAACAATTCAGGCTGTCTCGTACCAGGCGGCCGTAGCCATCCAAAACGCCTACCTATACTCTGAACTGCAAAAGTTTAACCAGAAGCTGGAAGTTAGAGTGAGGAAAGCAACCCGCAGGTTACGATCGGCTCACAAAAAATTAACTCGGCAGTATCAGGAGCTGGAAACACTGGACAAAATGAAGGATGAGCTAATTGCAGTGGCCTCCCATGAGCTTAAAACGCCCATGACATCCATAAAGGGGCATCTGTGGCTAGTGTTAAACAAAATGAAAAATTCAATAACAAGCCCCAGGGCGCGCGAGTCTCTGGAAGAGGCCTACTCATCGTCAAATAATATGATTAAGCTGGTGGACGATATTCTGACTGTTTCTCAAATTGAAGGGCGGAAAATAAGGATAAATGCCAAACCCCAGTCAATTGAACCGATTATTGACAATGTGGTAAGCGAGCTGGAAGTGCTGGCGGTAAGAAAACACATTACCATTGTGGTAGAAAAGCCGCAAACCGAGCTTCCGCCGGTAAGAATAGACGAAATGCGCGTTAGAGAAGTCCTCACGAACCTTTTGGGCAATGCTGTAAAGTTTTCACCCAAGAGGGGCTCTATTAAGTTAAAAGTAACCGTCCCTAAATTAAAGGGGTTTATTGAGATCGCCGTGTCCGATTCCGGGCCCGGCATAGCGCCCGACGATATTCCAAGACTTTTCAAGAAATTCGGCCGCCTGGACGGGTCTTACACCGCCGCCGCCGAAACCGGGGGAACAGGTCTGGGGCTTTATATTTGTAAAACCGTAGTGGAAATGCACGGCGGCTCCATTGGGGTAAAAAGTAATGCCGGCAGGGGCTCCACCTTCGCGTTTACTTTGCCAATAGCGAAATGACGGCAAGCTAGCGGGAGGTCAATAAACTCTTTTTTCGGTTGACTCTCTGCTTCTCCAACTCCTTCTTTGCCCGACACTCGGTGCACAGGGTGGCGGTGGGAAAGACTCTTAAGCGAGCCGGGGGTATTTCCCCGCCGCAAATGTCGCATTTACCGTATTTGCCCTTTTTTATGGCGGCCACCGCGCGGCGTATCTGGGTAATATTACGATCAACAGCCATCCTTAAAACTTCGGTTTTTTCGTGGAAGTTTTGCTCATCTACTTCAATATCAGGGTTGGCATTGTCACTCACGCGGGTAATATCGGCAAAAGAATCGTGAGCTTCGAGCTCCTTACGACTTTTTATAAGCTCTTTTTCTTCTTTGGTTAATTTTGAAAGCAACCTTTTGGCAAATGTTTTCGATAGTTTCATTACCGGTAGAGAGTATCATAAAACTAATTAACAAAGCAACCGACACCGGAATTACAAAAACAGGTAAGCCGAAAATAAAAAAGCCTCCTAAGAGGATTACGGCGGTAAAAACCAAGAAAGCCTGAACAATGCCTGACAGAGCCAGGAACAAATGCCAGCTTTTTTGGTTTAATATAAACCAGCCACTAAAAATTAGCACCAGGGGCAAGAGCCAAAAAGCGCCGGTTACCACCATGAGCCACAAAAACGCCAAATTGGCAAAGATAAGATCAAACACCCGCTCTTCTTTGTAATTTAAATGCCTCAACCTACGAAAGAGAATATATGTAAAAAACCCCGATGCTAAAAGAGCCACGGGAATAAAAATTATCTTTTGCATAAACATAAAATGGTGGGCGAGATCGGAGTCGAACCGATACGGGTTTTACCCCACGGGTTTTTGAGACCCGCGTGTCTGCCAGTTCCACCACTCGCCCATAAACCTACACTATCTACTGGCAGGCGTGTCTGCCCCTGCCTGACTGCGTCTAGGCAGGCAGGAGTTCCACCACTCGCCCCTATTGCTCGGCTTCGTGCAGTTTTTCACTCTCGTAAAACTTGGTACGCTCGCCCCTAAAGTATAAGCTAAGTTCTCCGGTGGGTCCATTGCGGTGCTTGGATATTAAAAGATTGACACTGCCGCGATCCTCCTCATCCGGCCGGTATAAAAACATTACCACATCGGCATCCTGCTCAATAGAACCACTCTCGCGAAGGTCAGAAAGCTGAGGCTTTTTCTCACCCCTTGATTCAATGGCCCGCGACAGCTGAGAAAGAGCCAAAACCGGAATTTTAAGCTCCCTGGCAATATTTTTTATAGCCTGGGAAATTTCGGACACTTCTTGTACCCGAGACTCCAAACCCCGCCCCTGGCAAAGCTGGATATAGTCTATTACAATCAGTTTTACCCCCTGCTCAATGTGAAGCCGCCGCGCCTTGGTACGCATTTCATTAATAGTGATACCCGGAGTATCATCTATAAAAATTGGTGCCTCGGCCAAAACACCCATAGCCTTGCCGATTTCCTTAAAATCATTGTCAGTTAGGTTTCCGGTGGCAATTTTCCAGCCGTCAATATCAGCTTCGCCAGCCAACATCCTATCTACCAGCTGTTCCCTTGAGGTCTCCAGTGAAAAAATACCCACCGGCTGTTTTTTGGCAACCGCTGCGTATTGGGCAATATTTAAAGCCAGTGAGGTTTTACCAATAGACGGGCGCGCCGCCAAAACCACCATATTAGACTCCTGCAAACCGGAAAGTTTGGCATCTAAACTTTTTAAGCCCGTGGACACTCCCCGCAGAGCGCCGGCTGTTTTGTGCAACTCATCCAGCCTATCGAACGACACCTCCAACACCTTCTTAATGGGCACAAAATCTTGTTTTAGGGATTCTTGGCCAATGCCAAACATACGCGACTCGGCCTTGTTGAGCAAATCGGCCGCCTTGGCATTTTCATTGAAAGCGCTTTCGGCAATCTCCCCTCCAATTTTAATTAGTTCCCTTTTAATGGCCTCCTCTTTAATAAGATTGGCGTGGTGTTCAATATTAGCCGCCGTGGGCACAAAGCTGGCCAACTCGGAAAGATAGCCCACCCCCCCTACTCTCTTTAAGGTTTTGCGCTTTTTAAGCCGGGCCGGAAGGGTAATTAAATCAATGGGCGAGCGCTGATCAAAAAGATCCAGCATGGCCTCAAAAATCTCGCTATGGTTGTCATTGTAAAAAAAGGGGGGTTTTAGCACCGGGGACACCGCGTAAATGGCATCCTTATCAATAAGAATTCCCCCTAAAACACTTTTTTCCGCTTCCAAATTTTGAGGCATTACTTTTTGCTCCATGTGCTTTAAATATACCACACAGTGCGATACATTAAAGATGCTATGAAACACAAAGCCCTCACTGCTCTGCTTTTGGCCACCGCCATTTGGGGTATTGCCGGACCGGTGATTAAATTCACCCTGGGCTACCTGCCCCCCTTAACTTTTTTAACCTTAAGAATGTTCCTGGCCAGTCTGGTGGTTCTGCCTTTTTTTATTAGAAATCGTGGTATGGCCGCCATTAGGAAAGAAGGTCTTAAGAAAATGGTCTTTTTGAGCCTCTTGGCTCAGCCGCTTTGCTTAAGCCTGGTATTTTTTGGATACCGCTACACCTCCAGTCTGGAAGGCACCATTATTGGAGCCACCTTTCCCATTTTTTTAGCTTTGGCCGGAGCCATATTTTTAAAAGAAACGGTCACCAAAAAAGAGCAAATCGGTATTGCTGTCACCCTAATGGGCACCTTTTTAATTATTTTTATTGAGCCGCTTTTAAGAAATGAACCTTTAGCCCTTACTAATATCAAGGGAAATATCTTGGTATTTTTAAGTAACCTGGTTTGGATTGTTTATGTCATTTTAGAAAAGAAACGCTTTGGCGGCCGCCGTAAGTACCACCCTGAGGGGATGGCTTTTTCCTTTATGGTGGCCTTTGTAGTTCTTGTTCCCCTGGCGCTTTTGGAAATGCATCTTACCAAAATAGATATTTTAGCTCAGCTAATAAATGCTAAAGCTCTGGCCGGACTTTTGTATATGAGCCTTTTCTCCTCGGTGGTGGCTTACCTGTCTTATGATTTTGGACTTTCTAAAATTGAGGCTTCGGAAACGGGAGTTTTTAGCTACCTACAGCCGCTCTTTGCCTTGCCGGCCGCCTACCTCTTACTCAGCGAGGTACCTAGTGTTTTTATGCTTCCGGGATTGGTATTTATTGGCCTTGGTTTCTGGTTTTGCCAAAAGGCAGCTAATCAACAATAATGGCGCTCCCCTGTTCCAGAGCTCTTTGAGTAAAAAGAATACCCTCCAAATGATCCAATTCGTGTTGAAAAGCCACAGCCGCAAAGCCTTCCAAACTTTGGGTCACTTTTTTAAAATCCTCGTCACAATAAACGGCGGTAATTTTCCAGGGGCGCTCCACCACAGCATAAACCCCCGGAACAGACAAACACCCCTCCATATCCGGCTCCTTGTTTTGGGAAATATCAAGATTGGTTTTTTGCGAGTGTTTAGTGATTTTAGGGTTAATCACCACTGTAACGCCGCCCTTAGGCGTAAACCTTAAAACAAAAATGCGCCTTAAGGCGCCAATTTGGGGAGCCGAAAGCCCCACCCCTTCCGGGTTTTTTTGCCCTGCCAAAGTGTCTTTTAAATTACCAATTAGTCTCTGGGTAGCTTTGTCCAACTTTTGTACTCTTTGCGACACCTGATTTAATTTTGGGTTGGGGGCAGTGAGTATATCTTGCACCATAAGCTTATGATAACATTAACTTATGTTTGACCGCATCTTTAACCTATTTTCGCATGATCTGGCCATAGATTTAGGCACCGCCAATACGCTGGTACTGGTTAAGGGCGAGGGTATCAAAATTGCCGAGCCCTCTGTTATAGCTCTCAACAAAAAAACCGGCAAAATAATAGCGGTGGGCCGGAAGGCTGAACCAATGCTGGGAAAAACTCCACCCGACATTATTGCCGTGCGCCCCCTTAAAGAAGGGGTTATTTCAGACTTTGAAGCCACTGTCAAAATGCTGGAACACTACATTAAAAAACTTCATAAGGACAGTTTAAGCCAAATTATTGGGCCGCGCCCCAAGGTGGTGGTGGGCATTCCGTCAAGCATTACCGAGGTGGAGCGGCGCGCGGTGGTAAAAACAGTAAGGCAAGCCAAAGCCAGGCAGTGTTTTTTGGTAGATGAGCCAATGGCCGCCGCCATTGGGGCCGGCCTTGAAGTCACCCCACCCACCGGCAATTTAATAGCAGATATTGGAGGGGGGACCTCCGAGGTGGCCCTAATATCTCTTTCTGGCATTGTAACCGGAATTAGCCTTCGAAAAGCGGGAGAAAGCATGGACCAAAATATTATTGATTTTGTCAAAAAGGAGAAAGGTTTGATAATTGGGCCCAAAACGGCCGAAAGATGCAAAATAGAAATAGGCTCTGCTCTGGTAGAGGCTGAAAATCGCGGGGAGAAGAAAACCACCGGTGAGGTCAGGGGAAGGGAAATGGCCTCAGGGCTTCCCCGAGCGGTTACCTTATCCTCCGGTGAGATTGCCCTGGCTGTTTCCCCCACCCTTCAGGCAATCATTAATACCATTAAGGAGGTTTTGGAGGAAAGCCCTCCGGAACTGGTGTCAGATGTGCAAAAAAAGGGGCTTACCTTGGCAGGGGGAGGCTGTCTTCTATCTGACATAGACACTCTTTTTTCAAAAGAACTGGGAATAAAGGTTGCCAGGGCCAAAGATCCTCAAACTTGTGTGGTGAGAGGCTGTGGGTTTTTGCTGGACAATAAGGAACTTTTGGACCGAGTTTCGTATCATGACTAAATTATATTTTTTTGGCACGCCCCATTTTGCCCAAATTGTTTTGCGCCAGCTTATTGAGGCGGAAAAAGGGGCCGCCAATTTCAAATTGGCGGGTGTTTTTACCAAAAAGGGCTCGTTGGTGGCAAACTTGGCTGGCACACATAACCTGATATGCTTTACACCGCAAAACAAGGCTGAATTGGTGGCCAAAGTGCAAAGGTCCACTTCCAAAGATAGCATTTTTATAGTGGCCGCCTATGGCATCATTTTTCCAAAAGAACTATTAGAGTACCCAAAACTTGGATGTTTCAACATTCACGGCTCGCTACTGGCGAAGTATCGGGGCGCTTCTCCCATTCAAAGAGCGCTTTTAGATGGCAGGAAAAAAACCGGAGTGACCATAATTCTTATGGATGAGGGGGTTGATACGGGTAAGGTGGCCGCCAGGGCAGAGGTTCTGATTGATGCCCACGATACCTACCCTACTTTAGGTGCCAAAATGGCCCACCAAGGGGCCAAACTCGTCCTAGACGAGCTTTTGTCTTTACTACCCCAGCTACCACCCCTTACAGAGCAAAAAGGCACTCCCAGCTTAGCGCCCCAGATTAAAAAGGAAGATGGCTTTGTCTTGGCGGAGGAGTTAATCAATAACCCACGGCAAACCATCAATAAACTCAGGGCCCTTACCCCCTGGCCGGGGGTTTATACTACCGTAGCCGAATTAGTCAAGGCTTACTCATCTGTGGCTACACCCCCCTTACCCCCCTTGACCCCCTTACCCCCCTCACACGAAAAAATAGCCAAAGTTCTTGCTGCCAAACTTGACTTGGGTGGCAAACTGGCCATATCGAGACTCCAGCTAGAAGGAAAAACCCCCATTTCGTGGAAAGAATTTGAAAATGGATACCTAAAAGGTTAAAAAAGTCCGGAACTGGCACGGGCGGCAGGAATCGAACCTGCAGTCCCGGTTTTGGAGACCGGTGGTTTACCAATTAACCGACGCCCGTACAAGAGGCACCCCCATTTTACTAAAAAAATTGCAATTATCAACAAAAATGGGATATAGGTTGGGAGTAAAGGATTAGTGCCTCAGCTTTTTAGCCTTGCCTTTTTTGATCTTGGCTTCTTTGTGGGCCACTACCTGGTCGCACTGATTGCAAAACTTATTTAAGTTCAGCTTTTGTTTCTTGACTTGCATATTGATCTTGTTTTTTTGAGTGGTGTAATTCTGGCTGTTACATTTAGTACAGGCCATTTGCACCACTACCCGATTGCCTTTTTTTGCCATAACTTTGTGAGCTTACTATAAATAAATTAATACTGCAACTGCTGGAGCCGAGACAGGGAATTGAACCCCGGACCCCATCCTTACCATGGATGTGCTCTACCAACTGAGCTATCTCGGCCAAAGGCTCCATTTAAACTTTCTCACAAAAAAAAGAGCAAAGCAACAAAAAACCCCTTCACAAAGGAAGAGGTGGGGACATAAATTATGATGATGCCTCCCCGGGGTGCTGGCCCAAAACTTTCAGGGCTATATCCTGATTTGTGTCAGGTGGGTGCCGCCGAAGGCGACTCCCTTGTAAAAAGGTTGAGGAACTAGCTTACTCAAAAAGCTGGTTCTCCAACACCTCAGGGTATGGTTTACTTATAAAACAAATTTACAAAAATGTCAAGCGCCCCGTTTATTATTTGATAAATTATTGAATTACCACCCGGCAATATGGGAAAAAGCATCGCCAGCAAGATAACCAGGCCATATTTTTCAAAACGGGACCAACGCAGGGAAAGTTCTCCGGGAAGAAGATTTTCCACCACCTTAAAACCGTCTAAGGGGTAAACCGGTATCAGGTTAAAAATTCCCAAATTAAAGCTTAAAACTGCCAAAAGCAAAAAGGCGCCATTGTATTGCGCCAGCGCCACTGCCACCAAAGCCAGCCCAAAGTTTGACAGCGGACCGGCCAGGGAAACAATTAAAGTGTCTCGCTTAACATTTTTAAAATTATTAGGATTTATGGGCACCGGCTTGCCCCACCCTACCCGCAAAATAAATAATGCCAGAAGGCCCAAAGGGTCCACATGAGCCAAGGGGTTTAGAGTCACTCGCCCATTGAGCCTTGGGGTGGGATCGCCCAGCTTATCGGCCGCCAGAGCGTGGCAAAACTCATGCACTGCAAATGCTATTGCTAAAAAAACTAAAGTGTAGACAAGGTTCATAATGCTATGATAACATCCTATTCGCTTTAACGCTAAAGCCGTAACTGTATTAGAAAGTAATACTGCGACGAAGCCTTGGCGTAGTCGGGTGGCAAGAATTTGTGAAGTCTGCGGCAAAGGGCCGCTTAAAGGAAACAGCGTCTCGCACGCTCAAAATAGAACCAAAAAAAGCTTTAAACCTAACATTAGAAAGGTAAGATTAAATATAGACGGGCAGGTAAGGCGCATTAAAATCTGCGCCCAATGCTTAAGGTCAACGACCCAATCGCATACTTCTTAAATTACTACTCCTCTTTGCAGTCTTTTTTGTTACTTCTGATTTTCCCTGTCTTAGCCTTCCTATCATAGGAGTGGCGCGCACTTTTTGGGATTGCACTACTTCCTCTTCTTCTTCCACTGCTTCTTCCGGCTGTTCCTCAACTGCGTTATCTTCAGATTGCCCTGACAGGCGCGCGGCTACCAAATCCAAGCCACCCTCACCACGCTTTAAAGATTGGGCACAGCTGGCCACTGTTCCTTCAGAAACATAGAGCGCTGTTCTTATTTCTTCGTAGGTGAAGTTTTCTTTGAGCATTCTGGCTATTTGCACCCTTCGGGCCAACATTTCCAACTCCGGTTCAGATAGAAGATCATTTAAATAAGACATCAGCTCACCCTCATCTTTAATAACCAAAAAAGAGCTATAAAAATCGGAAAGGATTAATTCCCTATCTTCCTGGTGCAGTCTTTTGTGTCCTTCGAACTTTGCCATTGTTATCACCACCTTTCTAAACATTACTTCGAGGTAACAGAAGTTAAACACAAGAGTTTTTTGCAGTCAATCTTTTCGCTTGCTCAATTGATTCTGTTTGGTACAATATTGCTGTTATGACAAAAAAAATTGGGCAGTACCTTAAAGAATCAAAAAGCGAACTTGCCAGGGTCAGCTGGCCTAAAAAGCCGGAGGTTTTGCGCTTGACAGCAGTAGTAATTGCTGTTACGGTTGCGATTGGCGCCTATTTAGGTCTTTTAGATTATGTTTTTAGCAAAATGGTGGCTCTAGTTGTTACTGGAAGATAATTACAATGGAGATTAATAATAAATCTACAGAAAACACAATGCGTTGGTATGTGGTTCACACTACTTCCGGACACGAAAGGCGAGTAGCCGAAGCTTTACGCCAGAGAGTAGATGTCTCCCAGCTAAAAGATCATTTTGGCAAAGTATTGGTGCCGGTGAGAAACAAAATTGTGGTGCAGGAGGGCAAGAAGAAAAAGGTGCCCGAGGTTATCTTTCCGGGATACATCTTAGTGCAAATGTTAATTACCGACTATACCTGGTATCTGGTCAGAAACACCGAAGGAATTACCGGATTTATTGGCGCCGCCAAAAAGCCCACCCCAATTTCTGAAAAGGAAGTTGAGGCCATTACCAAATTTAGCGAGATTGAAACCCTAAAATATGAGTCTGACTTTAAAAAAGGCGACGCTGTTAAAATTATCGAGGGACCTTTTACAGACTTTATTGGCAAAGTACAGGATGTCGACGAAGATAAAGGCAAACTAACAGTGCTGGTTTCAATTTTTAGCCGAGAAACTCCGGTAGGACTGGATTTTACTCAAGTTAAGCCAGCTTAAGGCCGTGGGGTCGAAGCCGTAGCCGTGACTAATAAGGCGAGACGAAACCGCGGCAAAATTACGCCGTGAGGACTGTCTAACGAGCTACTGCGAGGAGTTCCGCAACAAGTAATTTTGGTGCGGCAAGTCTCGCACACGACCATATATGGCACAAGCAAAAGGGGTTAGAGCAATATGACAAAAACTAAAAAAGTAAAGGCAATTGTTAAACTAAATATAGAAGCCGGCAAAGCCAACCCGGCCCCTCCGGTAGGACCCGCTTTAGGCCAGCACGGAGTGCCTATTATGGATTTTTGTAAAGCATACAACGAGAGAACCGGTAATAGGCAAGGCGAAATAGTACCGGTAGTGATTACTATTTTTGAAGACAGAAGTTTTGAATTTGTAACCAAAACGCCTCCTACCAGCTCTCTGATACTCAAGAAAATTGGTAAAGAAAAAGGCAGTGGGGAACCAAACAAAACAAAAATTGGTAAACTCACTAAGGCTGACTTGGAAGAAATTGCCAAAAAGAAAATGGAGGACTTAAATACCAGTGACATTGCCAAAGCTATGAGCACTGTGGCCGGAACGGCCAGAAACATGGGAGTCGAGGTGAGCGCCTAAGACCGCAGGTAACCATAAATCCTGCGCAGGATTATGACATCAAGAAACAAAGAAAAGAAAATTAATATTGTTAAGGATTTATCAGCCAAGCTTTCCGCCAGTAAGACTGTTTTGGTTTTTGATTATCAGGGCTTATCGGCCGTTGAACTAAACCTCCTGCGCCAAAAAATTACCGCCCACAGCAATGGCATTAAAGCTGTTAAAAAAAATCTTTTAAAAATTGCCCTAACAGAATCCGGTCAGAGTGATTTGGCGCAAAAAGAATTCAGCGGGCAAGCCGCTGTCGCCCTTATTGAAAATAACCCCATTGAAACAATTAAAGATATCAATTCTCTTAGTAAAAGCTTGGGGAAGTTTAATTTTTTAGCCGGTTATTTTGAAGGTAGTATTATTGGCAATAATGAATTTATAAAGATAGCCTCACTTCTTAGCCGGGAAGAGTTGATTGCTAAATCTATCTTTCTTATTAAAAGCCCCATTCACAGATTTATTATGCAAACCAAGGTAAACCAGCAAAAACTGGTATTAACTCTTAAAGCAGTAGCATTAAGGAGGTGATTTGCAATGGCAGAAGAAAATAAAAAAATTCAAGAAATTATTGGACAAGTTGAAGCCTTAACAGTTTTGGAACTAAATAGTCTGGTAGAGCAATTAGAGGACAAGTTTGGAGTAGTGGCCGCCGCCCCAGTATCAGCAGGCAGTGCCGCCGCCCAAGACAGCGCCGCAACAGAAGAAAAAAGCGAATATACAGTAGTACTGGCAGACACCGGAGCAAACAAGATTGGAGTTATTAAAGCTATTAGAGAAATTAACAATACACTCGGTCTCAAAGAGGCCAAAGATCTGGCAGAATCTGCTCCCAAACCGTTGCTGGAAAATGCCAAAAAAGAGGATGCGCAAAAAGCCAAAGAAAAGCTGGAAGCCGCCGGCGCTAAGGTTGAATTGCAGTAAGCTCGTTTAGGGTAGTAATATCGGAAGGCGCTTTATCTTCCCGCCAGGCCATCAGCCGTGGGAAGCGGAGCGCCTTACCGGCGCTGTGAAGGGGTGATTTGGTAATATTGTCGGCCCTTATGGAAACCACCAACTTTGGGCTAAACCAGACATCGGGAGTTAATTCTTTTGGCACTAAGTAGTCTCTTGGCTTATTTTTAATTTGCAATTTTTCCCCAATTTTAGCCAGCTTTTCCCACTCTTTATCGGTTAGACCGGTACCAATCTTGGCAATAGTTTTATACTGACCGGCGGCATTATCTAAAACACCCGCCAAAAATGCCCCCACCCCAAATTTGGTCCTCTTCCCCCGACCCCTATAAATACCCATAACTAAACAGTCAATGGTATCATTCAGATTGTCCTCATTAAGATTTTTAAACTTTATCCAAGAATACCCCCTGCCACCGGCTTTATATGGAGATTGTAGATCTTTGCAAACTAAACCCTCTCCCCCACCGGCAGTGTACTCCTCAAAATACTGCTCTAACTCCTTAGCACTACCAGTTTGCAATTGATTACCGACCACAATGCTACTGCCTCCGGTTAAGAGCCTTTCAAGTTTTTGGCGCCTTTTTATAAAAGGTGCACTCAAAAGCGACTCACCATTGAGGTAAAGAATGTCAAAAACTATCAATATAAGTTTTACGCTTAGAGCCGCCTCCTGAACATGGTGTTTTCTCTTTCTGGTAATGGTTTTTTGAAATGATAACAATTGCCCTGTTTTGGGGTCAACTCCAATAGCCTCGCCATCGAGAATAAAAGAGGTAGCTTTAATACGGCAGGCCTCGGCTATAATTTCCGGAAATTGGTGGGTTGTTTCGTCTAAATTGCGCGTAAAAGTCTTAACAAAAGGGGTATGGCAATGAAGCTGTACTCTGGTGCCGTCTAGTTTTGGCTCGGCCGCTGTTACCCCCCCGTGCCTCTTTATTATCTCTGCAGGCCGGTTGAGTCTTTGGCAAAGCTGGGCTTTTATTGGCACCCCCACTTTTAGATTGACAGAGGATAAAGCTGTTAAACCGTCTTTTTTAATTAGGGTGGCAATATAACCAATATCAGGAAATACATTGAATGCCTGCTCTATAGGCACTCTGGCGCTTTTGTCGCCCTTTACCATCCAACTTAAAGCGTCCAAGAGTGTCACTTCGGAAGAGCCGGTGCGCAAGGTTCCCAACACTATCCGTACAATATATTTTACAGAGAGGTTATCTGCCAAAGAGAGCAGGTGCACAATTTTTCTGAGCTTCCTTTCTTGCGATCCGGTACCCCCATCATTGGCAATATCTAAAAGCAGATGATAAACCTCTGAGATGCTTTGCGTCATTGGGACAATTTTAGCCAACTGCGGGTTTCTTAAGCAGGCGGCTGTTGTTCCCAAATCACCCTTCTTCTTAAAAGTGCCCAGCACATCGGCCTCGCTCGCCTCGAAACTGCGAGAAACTGCCCTAATCATCATTTTTGAGGCAATGTTAAACTGCGGGTTATCAAACAGAGGGCCTAGTCTGCCAAGAGCCAGGTAGCAAACCGAACCAATCTCCCCAAGGCTGGCTTTCCGTAGCAAATCTGCCAAGGTGGTAGTCATCTCTAAACGAGAGTCAGTTTCTTCCAGCTTTTCCAAATATTTACAAAATAGGTTAAAATTCATCGTAATTCATAGGCGGCCGACTTAGTGCGCCCTCTTTTTCTAATAATCTTTTTTTTAACCAAATCATTGAGTTCTCTTAAGACGGTATCATCGGAAATTCCAGGAAATATTTTGCCAAAGTCTTTATTAACAAAACGGACATTTTCTTCCAAATACTGAATTAGCCTTTCTTGGCGCTCGGTAAGAAAAATTTGCCCTTTTTTCTGGCGCTTGTGATAATCGGCCGACAGCTTCAAAACCCTAGTTTTTACCTGACTCAGTTCTCCTGCCAAACCGGTTGAAAAATACTCCAGCCACTGGGTGTGCTCACCACCGCTATTTGGTACTGACTTCAGTGCTTCGTAGTATGATTTTGGGTCGCGGTCATAATACTCATCCAGGCTGAAAAATCTTTTAATATCGTACCCATCGAGATACAAACTTAAAGTAGCCAAAGCGCGGGAGGTCCGGCCATTTAAATCTGCAAAGGGGTGAACTCTGGCCACTTCGTAATGTATTAAACCGGCCTTTATTACCGGGGGCGTATTTTGACCGGTGTCATTTACCCAACCAATAAAATCATCCATTAGCGGCTTTACTTGCCCCTTTGGGGGAGGAGTAAAGGTTACTGCCATTGTTTGGCTGTTTCGCAAACTCACCCTAACATTGCGATATTTTCCGGAATACTCCAAAGGCAAAAAATTCTTAGCCAAAATAGAGTGTAATCTTAGAATCATCGATTCGGTAATGCCGGCCTCTTTGTCTTTAAGCGAGTCTATATAATCCATGGCTGTTCTGTAGTTGAGAATCTCTTGAATATCGCGGGCCCCCGCCCTGAGTTCTTCCGCCTTACCTTCATATATTTTTCTGGCATCGTCTTCCGATAAAGGATTGCCTTCAATATGGGTAGAGTGGTGAATAGAGCGAATTAAGGCATCTTCTACAAATTTTCTCTCCCACTGAGGAATTAAAGGGGCGTTCTCAATAATTTGGCGAGAGGCCTCAATCTGCGCAATAGAGTTTAAAATCTTAGTTGTGATAGTATAGTTAGGCTTAAACATGGGATATCAATGTCAATTCTCGCACTTTTCCCGCACAAAAGCAACCTTATGCAAGTAAAATCATTAACCTTGAATAATTTTAGAAATCACCTCCAAAAAAGGCTGGAGTTTAAAGATATCAACATCATCACTGGTCCAAACGCCAGTGGTAAAACCGGTATTTTAGAAGCTTTGTATCTTCTCTCCGGTAAAAACTCGCCCAGGGTAGAAAAGACGCCAGAGATTGTTAACTGGCATAAAGACTACTCAAGAATTGAGGCCGATCTTAGCAACGGCACTCGGCTGGAAGTGTTTGTGGATGCAAACAAAAATTATGCCCCCACTAAATATAAAGCCAACGAGAACTCTAAACTTAAAAGAGATTTTGAAAAAAACATTACTGCAGTGCTGTTTTCTCACGATGATCTGGGCCTTTTAACAGGATCGCCATCGAAAAGAAGAGAGTATATTAACAATTCCCTCTGTTTTAACAACCGATACAGTCAACATATCACTCAATATGGCAGTGTGTTAAGAAGCAGAAATAGGCTCCTAGAGCAAATTCGCGAGGGCTTGGAGAACCGGTCAGCCCTTTATGTGTGGGACGAAAAACTGATAAAATTAGCGCAACCAATTGAAAAAGACCGCCGTGAATACTTTACCTTTTTGGAAAAAGCCCTGCCAGGGGTGGTTAGAAACTTTAATAATTTATTCATAGGCGGTACCTGCAAGGCTCACTACCATGCAAAGGAAATAACTACCGACTGGCTAGCTGAGGCCAGACCACGGGAAATCGCCTCGGCTCAAACACTTCGCGGACCCCACCGAGCTGATTTTTCAATTCAAGTAGGTGGCAGAGAGCAGGGCGTTTTTGCCAGCCGTGGCCAGCAAAGAGCCCTTATTATTGCTCTTAAAGTATGCGAGGCGGCTTTTATTGAGCTTACAACAGGCAATAAACCCATAATTTTGCTGGATGATGTTTATTCAGAACTGGATAGCAATGCCCAAACTGCCATACAACACTTCTTAAATGAAAATCAGGTATTTATTACCACCACCCTCCCTCTAAATGCTGACAATTGGGGCAAAAATATGTCCCCCGACCGCCAAGCTGTATTTTTTGAACTTTCCCCCCGCACCGATTAGGGCAAGGCAAACCCTCCCTATCGTAAACCAAAACAAATTTGTCATACTGTCCTTTTTTGTTGTAAATGTCACGATACATCTCATCAACCAAGGTAGCCCCACCGGCTTTAATACCTATTTTCAAAACCTGTTTTATGGCGGCTAACAGTTTTTCAGCCTCTTTTTCAGTAATACTGTTTCCCAGGCGCGCCGGGTGAATACGCGCCTTAAAAAGCGCCTCATTGGCGTAGATATTGCCTACTCCGCTAATTACTTTTTGATTAAGAAGGATTTTTTTAATTGCCTGGCGGCTTTTTTTTATACTTCTAAAAAATGGCAGGGTGGGTACTAGCAAAGCATCGGGCCCAAGGCTGGCTTTTAAACCCACTAAATCTTTAGGCTTTATTAATTTCAAATAACCAAAAAGGCGCATATCATCAAACCGCAAACTCTTACTCTTTTCAAAGTTTAGGCGAGCTCTCTCCCAACGAAGGGCCCCATCGTTTTCACCCAACAATAAAAGCCTGCCGGTTAGCTTTAGGTGAATTTGCAGTAAGTACTTCCCAAAGTCAACAATTATCATCTTGCCTACTCGATTGACACCCAAACACTTTAATCCCTCTATAGAAGCTCTAATACCGGCCGCATTTGGAATGCAGGCTTTAGCGCTATGGCAAATAATCTCTTTAAGCTTTAATCCTTTGAGCTCGGTATTCAGTTGGACAGTAATAGTTTGAACCTCCGGTAATTCAGGCATAGGTTTTTGCAATAATGGCTTTCATCTTTTTTATAAATACTTCCTTGCTGAATCTACCGGCATTGCCAGTGAGATCGCTTTCTTTGTATTTGGCCGGATTAAAATTCTTTAGGGTTTCGGCTAGAGATTCAGGGGTCAGCTCATTAAAAAACTCCCCTGTTTTACCCTCAATCACCGTTTCCAGGGCTCCTCCGGAGCGGTGGGCCACCACGGGACAACCGAAACTTTGAGCCTCAACCGGGGTGATGCCAAAATCTTCATCTTTTATGGGAAAAATAAACGCCTTGGCGCGCGCAAACAACTTGCCCAGCCCCTCATCGCCCACAAAACCTAAAAATTCAACGGTCTGTCCGGCGATACTTTTGAGGTACTTCTCCTCCAAACCCTTTCCTGCAACAATTAAATGGCACCCTATCAGATTACATGCCTGAATTGCCAAATCGACATTTTTGTATCTTTCCAGTCTCGAAACAACCAGAAAGTAGTCTCCGGTTGGCTGTGATATATATTTCCCAAGCCCCACCGGGGGGTGGACAATTACAGCCTCTCGGGCATAAAACTTTTTTATCCTACTTCTAACAGTTTCAGAATTGCAAACCAAAAAACGGACATTCCGGACTACTGTATAATCCCAAAGTCGGAGAATATGATCCAACGGAGCCAGAAACAGTCTCAACAAGGGTTTTTGCCGCATTCCGCCGGATGTTTCAAAACCATACAAGAAACGAGGCGGGGTGTGAATGTAGGCAAGGTGCTTTTTGGCCCTCACGGCCTTGGCAAAAAAAGTTCCACTGGAAATAACAAGGTCGTAACGAGACAGGTCTAGCCTTTGGTACACAAAAATTAAAGCCAGCCGCAAGGATCTAAGCTTTGTTTTCTTTAAAAAGGCAGACAGCCGTGGGTGAGGTACTCTAACATCCCAGCCGGCGAATCGTTCGGGCATATTAGCCAAATCCAGCATTCCGGTGTAAACCGGCGCTCGGGGAAACATCTCATGCAAAACCTCAAGCACCCTCTGTTCCCCACCGAATTCAGTTAATGGGTCTGATACTATGGCTATTTTCATAGTGTTAGGGGCATCTGGCCGTGAGCCCCACCATCCTTCTTTGATCCGGCAACCTGTTTTATTAAAGATTTAAACTCCATGGCCTCAAAAAAATCGGCCAAGTCTGTATTGCGCTCAAATTCAAGATGCCGGCACTCGTCAAGCCTGATTGTCAAAGGAACATCTTGTCTAATTGTTGCCAACTTTTTTGATAGAGACGCCATCTCTACCTCTTGCGCCAGTTTTTCGGAAACACTGGGCGGCTTAACTGAGGCTATTTTTTTGTAAATATTTTCCAGTGTCCCCCACCGGGCAATTAATTTTTTGGCTGTTACCGCGCCAATGCCTTTAACACCGGGAATACTATCGGAAGGGTCACCCCGCAGTGCCTTGTAATCTACAATATATTTTGGTTCAAAACCATACTTTATGATGACATCTTTCTCAAGCCACAACTTTGGATGAGCCATGCCATTGGTGGGAGAGTATACAAAAGTGTTCTCATCGATAAGCTGGAGCGCATCCATATCTCCGGTTACAATGTAAGTGTCAATTCCCAGTTTTTTATCATTTAATTGCCGGCATATAGTGCCAATAATATCATCTGCTTCAAAACCGGCAATGGAATAGCTTTTCAAGTGCATGGCACCCACTACCTCTTTTAGCAAATCTAACTGCCCGGCCAATTCATTTTCCATTTTGGGACGGTGCGCCTTGTAACCGGCATAATCCAGGTGGCGGAAGGTGGGTTCAGCCCTGTCGAAAGCAATGGCAATATAATCAGGGCGGAGAGATTTTACCAGAGTCAGCATTATGCGAGAGAAACCATATATAGCATTGACTAGCTCTCCTTTAGAAGTTCTCAAGGTTTGCGGGTAAGCGTGGTATGCTCGGTGTAAAAGCGCGTTGCCGTCAACGAGGGCAAATTTTTTTGGCTGCATAATCGGGAGGAACTGTATTAACCTCAATATTGCTACCTAACTCTAATCCGGCCGGTATCTCGAGCCGCGGAATAATTCGCAACTGCCACTCCTTTCCGGGAGTAATAAAAAAATTATAATGCCACTTATCAAATGAAACAGCCGCATTTTTATAGATTGATCTCAATACCCCTCTAAACAAACTTGCAAGTTCCAAGATATCGGAATCCCTGAGTTTTGAAAACTCCAGTGTTTTGTGTTTGTAATGTATCACTGTCTCCCAGGTCCACCGAGAATCCTTGGGACAGTAGGCCACAAAATTAGAAGAGGCGTTTTTTATTACAAAACTGGGCGGCTTTTCTAATTTTGGGAAAGAGGGGGTAACATTGAGGGGTATAATAACCAGCTGGGAGTGGGAGTGTAAAATTGAAGCCCCGGCGTTTGATCCAAAATTGTGGTAAATGAGCGTATTTTCCGGCTCGTAAAACTGAGCTCGACTGCGATACATCATAAAAACATCGTTAATCTCTTTTTGGGTTAAATTAATTAAATCAACCCCGTGTTTCCTGGTGGTAATAATTACCTCATGGATATTGAAAATTGGATATTTATTTGGTATCACTCTAACCCTCCACTTGCCATAACTCGTCTTTGTGCTTGTGATCCCAGGGGAAATTAATGCCTCATTTCCCGGGCAGAAAAGGCAGACCTCCTTTATTGCTTTTTCTTGCCGAGGCCGCTTCATTCGCAGGGGCGCAAAAATAACCGGTTGGTCTTTTGACAAGCCCACTCTATTGGAATTGACCACCTTTTCGTAAAGTTTTTGATACTGTTTGGCTGATTTACTCCACGAAAAATCCTTCTTATAAGCGGCCTGGCGTATTTTGGTAATTTTCTTGGCGCTCAAATTTAAGGCCTCATTGAAGGTCTTTTTTAAATCCTCGGCCTTATATTCACTAAATACAAAGCCGTCTTTCAAATGAGCCACTGAATCAGCCAAACCGCCGGTATTTCTAACCACCGGAAGGGTGCCGTACCGCATAGCAATCATCTGAGTCAGCCCGCAAGGCTCAAAAAGCGACGGGACGCAGAAAAAATCTGCTCCGGCGTATATGCGGTGCGCCAAACCCTCGTCGAAAGCAATTATTGTCTTACAATTGGCAAATCTCCGACTCATTTGCAAAAGCAGCTGCTCCAAATCTTTATCTCCGGTTCCCAAAACCACTACTTGCAAGGCCGTGGCATCGTTTCTTAGCAAAGGTTCCAAAGCATCGGCAAACAACCGCACTCCTTTGCGCTCGGAAAGTCTTGAGATCATAGCAATAATCTTGGCATTGTGATTGACTTTAAGCCCCACCTCTTTTTGCAAATATTGCTTGGAACGATTTTTCCACGCCGGCAAAGATGACTTAAGAGTCTCCTTTAAAAAAGGATCATCTTTGGGATTAAAAAATTCATAATCAATGCCATTTAGTATTCCCTCTATATCCCTTCCTCCCACTAGGGGTACCATCTCCTTGGCATAAGTGGGTGAAACTGTGCTTACCCGTGAGGCAGTGTAAAGCCCTCTTTTTATAATATTGGGAGTTTCCAATAAAGAAGCGTCGGCCATGCCGGTATTGGAAAGATCATGAACAGTTAAAAGGGTGGGCATCGTGATGCCTCTTTGAGCTATAATATCAGGGATTAAGGCGGTGTGGT
Source organism: bacterium (assembly GCA_043823645.1). GTDB lineage: Bacteria > Patescibacteriota > WWE3 > JBDRAO01 > JBDRAO01 > JBDRAO01. Next base: position 8,190 of record JBDRAO010000085.1, on the reverse strand, counting down.
AATCGTGGCAGTGAATCAAGTCCGGCTCAAATTCGCGTGTCAGAAGCCAATCTACCACGCTTTTCGAAAAGTGGATAAATTGCTCGCTTTCCAGCTCTCCGCCAGGATAAATATTTTCAAAATACCGGTGGGATTTAATAAAATAAAGTGGCACACCGTCGTGCTCTTTTTTTAAAGCCACACTAGAGTATCCGGGCAAAATTACTCTGGCGTCAATGCCCAGTTTTCTTAAAGCCTTTGGCAAGGACCCCACCACATCTGCCAAACCTCCCACCTTTATTAGGGGGCTAAATTCTGAAGCGGCGAATAATACCTTCATTTTTTAATCTCCTTTTTTTTCGCGTCTAGTTCCTTGATCCTGTCTCTAAACTGGCCGGCCCGTTCGTATTCCTGCTTTTTGGCGGCTGATTGGCGCTGTTTGTCTAAATTGGCTATCATTTTATTGATCTCGCGAGCAGAAAGGTGAGGCAAGCCCCTATCAGTTAGCTGGCGAATTTCCTCATCTTCATCTCGGGCCAATTCTTCTACCTTGCCGCTCCTTTGCCAGGCAAACCCTAGGGTGATTATTTTTATGTATAAATTGTAGGCTCTATTAAAATCTTTTTGGGGCAGGCCCTTGACAGCTTTAATGGCTGTCAGCAAATCGGACGCCCCCCGCTCTATCATTTCCAAACTCCACCAAGGTTTGGCAGAGGCCCACCAGTATTGATCAGAGTGAATGGCTTCATCTAGAAGTTTTCTTGCCTCTTCTTGATTTGATTGGGTGACTTTCGCCATAGCCAAATTTGTGAGTTCCCACTGAGCCTTATGAATTTCGTTTTGGGGGTCATCCCAGCGGGCAAAGGGGGCATTCCTTTGAATATCTTTCTCCATTAGAGCCCAGGTGGAGGCGCGAGGAGCCACCTCCTCCACCTTATTAAACATTACCAAAAGATCAGAAATTCTCACTGTGGGAAGGCGGGAATCCTTATAAATATCAAAGAGCAGTTTTTCAAGGCCCAGCCGGTGGTGCCCGAAGGTTTCCCCATCCATGGCTGTTAGCAAATACTCATTTCTTTTGATACGATCGCCCAATTCATCTAACAGCAAGTTGCCGGTGCCGAGTTGGGCGGAAAGAATTCTAAAAGAAGTTTCTCTTTCTCTAAAAAAGAGTTTAATGGTGGAATCTTTTTGCTTATAAAGCCGATCATATTTAACTTGGTTCAGTTTTCCCGATGGGTGCGCCAGTTCGTCGATAATTACCCATTGATACCCCAACTTACCAAGAAGCCTCCCCAATTTGGCATTAAATGACATTTCGGGAGGGAAAAACCCTTTTGGCTCCCACGCCCTGCCAAAGTATTTTTTATTGGTGTTGTCGTTCAACCTAATTTGGCGAACGATCTCATCTTCGGGAATCTTTGTTAAAAGAGGGTGAAACTTAGCAGAGGCTGTTAGCTCTACCTGCCCATTTAGCACCAAATCTTTAATATCATCAATGAGACCGCGGTAGCCAAAATTCACCAACATCTCGGTGAGGCAGGCATTAATATTTAAAGTTAGCTTGGCTTTAGGAGCGCCCTGCAACTCGGCCACAATCTTTTTGTAAGATTCGGCTGTAATGCGATCCACCCAATACTTCTTTTGAGTGGGGGGCTGGTAGATGTGTAAAAAATTAGCCCATACCATAAAACTTAAATAAAAGGAGAGTCACTGGCCGCAAATTTGATACCTTTCGCATAAAGATCCTCGTATTTTTCAGCAATTCTGTCCCAGGAAAAGTCCTCTTTCATAGCCCTTTTTACAATTTCCCGCCATATGTCTTGATGATTGTACACCTCCAAAGCTCTTACTACCTGAGCAAAAAACTCCCACTTATCATAATTTTGAAACACAAAACCGGTACCGGTATTTGTTTTGGGATTAAAATTTTCGACTGTGTCTGCCAAACCTCCGGTGGCCCGAACTACCGGCACAGCCCCATACCTCATAGCCTCCATTTGCACAATACCACAAGGCTCGAACTTAGAAGGGAAAAGCACTATATCTGCTCCGGACATTATAAGCCGAGGGAGGGTAAAATTAGGCAAGGGGTGAACTCCCACCTGTTTGGGAAATTCTTGAGCCAGTTTTTTAAGAGTCTGGGCATAATTACCCGAACCCCCTCCCACCTGAACAAACTGAACCCCTTCGTAAAGGGTCAGCAGGGGCCAAATAATTGTGAACAAGAGATCCAACCCCTTTTGAGCATCTAACCGTCCCCAATAGGCCAAAACAGGGGTGTTAACGCCTTGAGGCAAGCCAAATTCCTTCTGCAAGGCCAATTTATTAATTTCCCTTTTTGCAGTAGTTTGAAAATTGTAGTTTTCCGGAATTAGAGGGTCGGTTTCCGGGTCAAATTCGGCCACATCAATGCCGTTAACAATGCCAAACAGTTTCGATCTCAACTCCAAGAGCAGTTGATCTAGACCCTCCCCATATTCCGGCGTTAAAATTTCCAGGGCATATTTCTCAGACACGGTGTTGACAATATCAGAGTAGATAATGCCCCTTTTTAAAAAATTTAGCCTGTTTAATCTTTTTGAAAAGAAGTGAGCTATTTCGCTCCTGCCATCGTCGGAATCCATTTCACTAACATTCTTATGATCAAACATTCCCTGGTGAGCCAAATTATGAAGAGTAAAGACAGACACAATACTTGATAGTTTCTCATCGTTCTTGTAGGTGGTTTTTAAATAATTGCCAATGATGCCGGTTTGCCAATCGTTGGCGTGGATAATATCCGGCACCCAAGAGCTATTTCTAACAAACTCTAAAGCACCGCGGCAAAGAAGGGCCCAACGACGGGGATCATCGCTGTAACCGTAAACATTGGCCCGTTTCTCGTAATATTCCTGGTTTTCCAAAAAATAAACCGGCAGTGAATCTGCCGTTTGATGAAACTTAATATTACATATTAAATGGTTTGTTTGTTTATAATCGGTTGGGACTTTTAAACCTTTCATTACCACTTCCAAGTGGTATTTTTCTTCGTCTATGAGGCCAAATTTGGGCATAAAAATACGAATGTCATGGCCTTTGTGGCGTAAGGCGCGCGCCAACTGGGGAATTACTCTGGACATGCCCCCTACAGAGGCATAGGGAGCCACCTCTGCCGCCACGATGAGAACTTTTAATTTTTTATTTTTTGGAATATGTGCCATTGCGCCTATCTTAACCTAAAAATTGGTACTTGACAATGGTATGAAATACAGATACACTAACCGTCAATACCATCTCTTAGGAGCTCTTTTACAATTGAAAACCTCTAAAGAGCCTTACCACAAGGCCACAAAGCTTTAGTTGACAGGCAGGTTTCCCCTGCTTTGAGAAGGTGTTTTTTTTAAAAACCCGCTCAAAGCGGGGGATTTTTTTTAAGCCCGCGGGCCACACAGTAAAGAGGGTTATCTGCCTTGTGAATGGGTAAATTCAAATAATCAGACAAATACAAATCCAGTCCCTTAAAAAGAGCCGAGCCGCCGCTAAGAACCGCCCCCTTATCCAATACATCGGAGGACAGCTCAGGGGGAATTTTTTCCAACACCTCGCCCACCGCGCGAGCCAACTCCTCAAAAACAGGTTTAACCGCTTTATAAATCTCCTCTCTTTTAAGAACAGCGGTGGCGGGAGCTTTGGTTTTGGCTGAACGGCCTTTTATCTCTAATTCGTCTTTCAATAGAATTTTTGCCTGCTCGGCAGTCTGTTCCCCAATGTGCAAACCGTGGTGATTTTTAACAAAAGCCACAATGGCTTCATCTAATTTATTGCCGCCCACTTTAAATGTTTTAGAAGCCACAATGGCACCTAAAGATATTACGGCCGCCTCGGTAGTTCCCCCGCCAATATTTATTATCATTGACCCGCTAGGTTCTCCAATGGGAACACCGGCCCCAATGGCGGCGGCCAGAGGCTTTGGAAAGAGGATCACTCGTCGCGCTCCGGCGGAAGTGGCGGCATCTTTTACAGCCGCCCTTTCAATTGAGCTTAAACCTACCGGAACAGCTATCACTAATTCCGGCTTAATTAGACGCAATTTACCCAGAGCATTGTTAATAAAATGCCTTAGCATTGTTTCCGTTACCTTATAATTGGCAATCACCCCATCTTTGAGCGGCTTTTGAGCCTTAATATTGGCCGGGGTGCGACCCAGCATTTTTTTGGCCTGCTCCCCCACTGCAATAATCTTCCCCTCCGGTACAGAAACAGCCACTACACTAGGCTCGCAAAAAAACTCACTGCTTCCCAAAACAGAGTAAATACTGTTAACAGTTCCTAAATCAATGACCATTCTTTTAAAAAGATCCATAATTCTAAATACCAATCAGGTAAAAATTTTGAGGGGCTTGCTCATTAAATCCGGTTAAAATAATCACTCCCCCACCGCCCGGTTTGGCGTAAACTCTGTTGGTATCAAAATCTCCGGAAAATATCAGCGCCTTATTTTCCCCATCTATTTCCCTAAGATAGATACTGCCCTCCTCGACAATTACTAAGTGGCGGCCATCGCCATACCAAAAGATACTCTTAACTTCGGTGTCGCTCTGATCCTTTTCAAAAGCAATATAATCCTCCTCCTCACCCACCGGCCTGGGATCTAAAAGAGAAAAAACACGATACTGCATTGTATCCAAAGCCGGATCCAGGGCCTCGTACATAAATCGCTTTTCGTCGGGCGCCCACAAAGTAGATGCTGTTGTGGCAATCTTTTGCATTTCGACCGGCAGTTTCTGCCTTTCTGCCTTGACACTCTTTTTTTCCTGAGCCGTCTTCTTCCAAGCAGAAAGCACCAACTCTGCCTCTACCGGTACGGGAGAAATATTGGCAATATTAAAAGATAACAAATAGTACTGGGAATTAACCTTGGCAAGAATTTCTGTCTCATTGGGAGACCAGGAAAACTCGGTAACTTTCGAAAAAGGGATCCCGGTTTTGTCTGACGCCAGCAGAGCCACCCCCGATCCGGAGTTAAAATCAAGCTTCCATATCCCTCCGGGTTCGCCATTGCCCGAACTTGAGTACACCAAACTGTTACCGGAGGGAGCTTTAGAGGTGTTGGCTACCCCGTTGTAGGTCACCGGACTCAAGGTTGGCGAGAGCGGTACCAAAAGCGCCTCCACTACAGTGACCAGTTCCTCGTAAATAGTGACTGTTTTGGTGTATTCAAAACGGCCCTCTTTTAGCACTTTAACTTTATGAGTGCCAGGAGTAAGATTACCAACGCTGGTATTGGTGGGACCCTCCAAAACATCATCTACAAAAAGTCTGGCGCCGTCGGGCCAGCTTTTTACCATTAACATACCTGTTTTCTCAATTAGCGGGGCCTTCCTTTGGCCAAAAAACTCAAGGCCGGACAGGCGGTATCCCTGGGCAAAAAAAATAACCACCCAACTTAAGAAAGCAATAATTATCAGAGTAAGTATAAAAATGATAAAACGACTGTTTGAATTCATACAATTTCTGCTTCCACAATAAGCCTGTTTAAGGTTGTGCCCGGCGGGGTACAGGTTTGCAAAAACAGGGTGGGAACGGCTGTTTCCTGGTACAAAATGCTAGTGTCCCTATCTTTATAAACGGCTGTCTTTGAGACTTTATATTCAAAACGATTGTCCTTGTAAAACACAAAAATGCGGTCTCCCACAGACAGTTTATCTAAAAGGTTAAACACAGTGGCATATTTGCCCAGTTCCCAAAAATCGAGAGACGAGTGGGCAAAAAGGTAGGTATTACCTTGCTCGGGGGCTTGCGATCCTTTGGCGTGGGCCACCCCAAACTTGAGAGCCTCTTTGTATTCTACCTCATTGGCAATGCTAACATTGGCTACTACTGGGGCGTTGACATTAATTTTTTCAATGACAATAGAAAAATCCCTATTGATAGGGATTATTTTCAGGGGGGTACTGCCTTTGAGCATTTTACCAAAGGCGGATTCGCTCTCAATATTTTCTTCTTTAAGAAGCTCATATTGTTTGCCTGACAGCCTGTCGAGCTGGTATTTTATACGGGGAAAATAAATGGGGTAAAGGGTGGCTATAAATACACCCGCGGCCGCCAATATAAAAAACATTTTTAGAGTCTTAATAACAAAGTACTTCATTTAATGCTAATCTTAGCATAAAATGAGGATGAACGCCCCCGTAGTTTAACGGATAAAATAAGCCCCTCCTAAGGGCTAGCTGCAGGTTCAATTCCTGCCGGGGGCACCAGATCGCGACTTGTCGGGCGGCGCGCCAGCGACGCCCAAGGCTTTTGCCAGCAGGGGTGGAGTTTCTGATTATGTAAGGTGAAGTTCGAGCCAGTATTTTTCAAGAAGTCTGCTTTCTTGTGTAAATTGGTATTGTTTGAGGCGAGTATTGGTACTTGTTGAGATAAATTAACAAATTCTGTGAGTGGTTCGAGCCAAAGGTTTGGAGATTGTGAAAGATGAGATATTTTAGCTTCTACTGATACTATTTCTCTTTGAAGTTTTACTTTTCTTTTTTCGTATTCTTGTTTCTCTATTAGATTATCTAAGTAAAGAGATAGAAGTTTTTCTGTTTGAACATTTACCTTTTCTATTTTAGCTTGCAGATCTTTCACAATCTCACGCCTCGATAATCTTTCTCTGTAGGATTCTGTTTCTGCCATTTGAATAATGTACTGAGCTATATCGGGGCGTAAAGAAACTTTTTTGATGGTTCTATTTACCTCATCCACTAACTTTTCTTGACGCGTGTAGAGCTGAAAACAACGCTTCTTTTTAGATTTCTTGGTGCAGCGGTAATAGATGTAGGTTACTTTGCGGGCTGTTGTTTTATAGTGTTTGGTATGTTTTTCAGCTGTGATTGTCATATTGCAAAAGCCACACATTATGAAGCCCGCAAAGGGGAAATTGTATGATGTTAGAGGTAGATTATGGCTCCTTTTTGAGATTACTTTCTGCACCAAGTCAAAAAGTTTCTTTGAAACAATAGGTTCATGAACACCTTTGTGTAACTTTCCAGTGTACCAAAAGAGGCCTGTGTAGAAGGGGTTTTGGAGCATGTTTTTTACTCTGTTTTTGTGAAAGTGTTTTCCTGTTTTAGTATGAATTCCTTTTTGCGCCAAAAAGTCTGAAATACTCTCCAGTGATTTATTGCCCTGGGAGTATAATTCAAAGGCCTTTTTAACAATGGGGGCTTCTCTTTTGTCTATTTCTACCTTTTTGGTTAATTTGTCGTTCTTGTAGCCAAAAGGTGCAATACCGGGGTACTCTCCTCTTTTTACTTTTTGGCGCAGGCCTCTTTTGGTGTTTTGGGATAAATTATCAACATAGTATTTAGATTGACCAAAAGCAAGGTTTAACATAAAAAGACCTTGGGGAGTATTTTCAAACCAATGGGTGGGGAATTTTAGCGAGGTAAGTTTACCGGTATCAAGAAGGTAGATAATCCTGCCTGCATCTACCGAGTTACGAGCAAGTCTATCGGGATTCCAAGCTAAAATTCCCCTAGCCTCGCCCTGTTCTACCCGAGATAACATTTCATTGAATATTGGCCTTCCCGGGTCTTTGGCGGTTCTGCTTTCGGTGAATACTTCTGCGAGGCTAATACTTTCTTTACGCGCGAATTCCTTTAGTTCGTCAATTTGGGCTGGGATTGATAATTGTTGACGCTCTTCACTTTCCGAGGATTTTCTGGCGTAAAGAAAGTATTTTTTGGTTTGTAGTTCTTGGGCAGGATAACTCATCTAAGTTTAAAGAACTGAAACGGCCGATCTTGGGTTGTATACGGAATTGCAATCTTTGTAGATTTTGTTCCACCCTAAATCGGCCATTACAAAAAAAGATCGCCCATCCGTATACAAATACAATATGACACAGAGATTAAATACTCGTCAAGCAATTAAAGTTGGTTAGGAACTAAAAGTACAGGTCTAGTACAGACTACACCTGTACTAAATGAGTACTAGGAACAAGTTTTAGAGAAATTAAAGGATGTTTCAGTGCTTTTGGTCAATCCGCCGCTTAGGCGGACTCGCCTCAAACAGTACCACTGGCAAAAGCCTTGGGCGTCGCTGGCGCGCCGCCCGACAAGTCGCGATCTGGTGCGAGTATATGACGAAATTAGAACCTATTTCAAGACTCAACATACATCATAGGATAAAAGAAATACTGATTTAACACCGATGGAGCTCGCATCCACTCGCTCCTCGCCT
>JBDRAO010000084.1:0-10091 GCA_043823645.1 bacterium | reverse complement strand
ATGCCGACAATAAACCAGATTATCAAAAAAGGCCGCCAGTCTAAAATTAAAAAAACCAAGACTAAGGCTCTAAATACCAACTTTTCCTCTCTTAAAAGGAGAAATATTAGAACTGAAAACCCGCTAAAGCGAGGGGTATGCCTGCAGGTTAAGACTATGACTCCCAAAAAACCCAACTCGGCTCTTCGTAAAGTTGCCAGGGTGAGGCTCTCAAACCACCAGGAAGTAACCGCCTACATTCCGGGTGAGGGGCACAATCTTTCGGAACATGCCATTGTTTTAGTGCGGGGGGGCAGAGTAAAAGACTTACCCGGTGTCAAATACACCATTGTAAGGGGACACTACGATTTGCAAGGAGTGGAGGGGAGAAAGTCAAAACGATCGAAATATGGAGTTAAGAAAGTTTCTGCTGTAAAAGCACAGGAGTAGTGAGAGTACCGTCATGGCAATATGGCAAACAACTTTAGCGCCGTACAGAAGGGGTCCCCGCTCCTTAAGACGTACCCGCCGGACGCGGGGAGGTGCCTGATCTAGGCGTCTAAAGTTCTGTTTGGCATATTGCTAGTGAGTAAAAACCATGAGAGGAAAACAAGCGCCAAAAAGAATAACTGAAAACGATCCGGTTTACAAAAGCAAGCTGATTACTCGCCTTATAAACAAAATTATGCAAGATGGCAAAAAAAGTTTGGCTGAAAATATTGTCTATAAAGCTTTAGACAATGTAGCCAAAGCCAAGGGGGTAGAAAATCCCCTAACAGTTTTGGAGGGAGCCTTTGCCAATATTAGCCCTAAGCAAGAGGTGCGTTCCCGCCGTGTGGGAGGCGCCAACTACCAAATTCCGGTCTCTGTTAGGTTTGACCGCGCTCAGACACTAAGTATCCGCTGGCTCCTAGCCACAGCCAGAGGAAAAAAAGGCAAGCCAATGCACCAGGCCCTAAGTGAGGCCATTATTGAGGCGGCGGAAAATAGAGGAGACGCAGTTAAAAAGAAAGAAGACACCCACCGCATGGCCGATGCCAACAAAGCCTTCGCTCACTTTAGGTGGTGACAGTCAATTACAAATTAACAATTACGAATTACGAATGGGGAAAAATGCTCGAGACTTGGGACTAGACGCCTTTAAAAAACCTGGGCGTGCGGCGCCGTACAGATGAGGCTACTTTTTTCACTTCGCGTTCAACTTCTACAGTTGCCTGTTTTAACTCTTGCCCCACCTCTTCTAAAACCGGCTCGGCCTTTTTCTCAACTTCATCTTTCACTTCTTGGGTTTTTTCTTTAATTAGCTCTACCGCTGGGGCCAATTCTTTCCCTAGCCCCTCTGCCTTTTTAGAAAGTTCGGAAAGTAACGGAGCATATTCCTTCTTAACTATTTCCAGCCTCTTTTTGAGCTTGGCGCGGCTCTTACTGCCTTCCTCGGGCGCCAAAAGCACTCCGGCCACAGCTCCCAAAACTGAACCAAACAAAAGTCCCTTATAAAATTGTCCGTTAGAGTTATCAGCCATTATTTTAAAAGAGAAGATACCAGAGGAAGAGCTTTCAACCCTGCGCTTACCCCCTCTGCCAAATTACTAATATCCTTAATAGGTTTTTTTACCGCAGAGGTTACTTCGTGCGCCTCATCTAACACTTTATTGAGTTTTTGCAAAGAAACGCGAACATCTTTTAAAACGAGAACAATATAAACTCCCACAAAAAGCAGGTTAAAGGTTAAAAGGAAAATTATTAGAATGAGCAGTATTTCTGTAGCCATAGGCAGTTATCTCCTAAAATCAGTCTCTCACAAAGATTCTTCCTCGTCAACTACTTTTTTTTCTTCCTCCAGCGGCATTACCGGTTCCGGCTCAGGCGGGGGCTTGGGCCGTTCGTAAACTATTTTAAAGGTCTTTTTGGTTTCTTTTTCCAGTCTGTTTTTGGCAATAATATTTATTAAATTCATCCCTTCCGAAAGCGGCACCTTTACCAAAAACTCACCCCCCTCACCCAGGGTAATATCCTCACCATTGACGGTGAGAACAGCATCTTTAGAGGCCACTCCAAAAACATCAATCTGAGCCGTTTCTGTAACTAAATCGCCCTGCGGCTGGGAAACTAAGAGGTCCGGGGGGGCAGAAAATCTGGCGTATTGATACGCCAAATAGCCCAGAAAGGCTAACACTAAAATACCCACACCCACCACAGAAAAAAAAGCCGGCCCTAAATTTAGGATACTTTCTTTCAATGGCTTGGGTGGGATGTTTTTTTCATTTTTTGAAATTTCGTATGTATTGTACTCCCTTCTCCAAAAGGCTAAAATTTCATTTTCGGAAAGGTCCAGAAATGAGGCGTAAATTTTCAAAAAACCCTTTATGTGTACCAGCGAGGAGAAGGCTTTGTAGTCCCCTTTTTCCAGGGCTTCCAGATACTTAACATTAATTTTGGTTTTTTTGGCAATCTCTAAAAGCGTGAGTCCCTTTTGCGCTCTGGTGTTTTTTAAGATTTCCCCCACTTTGGTTTCTGGTGTCATAACTTTAGTTTATAGGAAAAGGGGACCAGTGTCATGCAGGAAAGTTATTTCTCTTTATAAAAAAGCCTTACCAGGGTGCGAGTAACGACTATGCCGGTAAAGAGGCTCACCAAAATACCCAAAAAGAGGGTTAGGGCAAAACCGCGCACCAGACCGGAGGTGTTTAGGAAAGCCCAGTTAAAAGGATTATAAAGAATAAAGGCGGTAATAAGGGTACATATATTGGCATCGCGAATAGAGTCCCAAGCCCTCCCAAACCCCAGCTCCAAAGCGGCGTGAAAAGGCTTTTCCGCTCTCAACTCCTCTTTAATCCGTTCAAAAATTAAAATATTGCTGTCAACCGCCATCCCCACACTTAAAACAAACCCGGCAATGCCAGCCAAAGTGAGCGTTACCGGCACAAGGCGATAGAGGCTCAACGAGATAAGGGCAAAATCAATGAGAGCCAAGACAGCCAAAAACCCCAGGCGGCCATAAACCAAAATCATAAAAAGCGCCACCAGAAAAAGCCCCACTAAACCGGCCACAGTTGACTTTTGCACTGACTCGGCCCCCAAAGTGGCCCCAATATTCTTTTGCTCCACCACGCGAACTGAAACCGGCAAAGCGCCGGCATTAAGTTGAATGGTCAGCTGTTTGGCCTCGTCAATGGTAAACTCACCATTAATGACCGCCTCTCCCCCGCTAATCTTTTCCTGTACTCGGGGAGCAGAAACTAAGGAATCATCCAAAAAAATCGCCAAGGGCTTACCCACCAACTCCTCGGTTAGGACCTCAAACTTTAAAGCCCCCTCATTGCTAAATTTTATGGCCACCTGGGGCAAACCCTTGGGGTCAAACGACACCTGGGCCCGCACCAAGTCACTGCCGCTCAAGTCAGTGGGGGCAAACATATCTTCCACTGTAAAGTTAGAATTTTCGTTGGCCAAATCAAAAGCTGGGGTGGGTTTTTTAAACTCCAAACGGGCCGTTTGGCCAATTAACCTCACCGCTTCCTGCGTATCGGTCACCCCCGGAAGCTCTACAATAATGCGATACTGGCTACCTATTTTAGAAGTTTGCACCACCGGCTCGGCCACTCCAAAATAATCCACCCGGCGGGTAATGACCTCCTTGGCCGCCTCCAAAGCCTCCCGGCGGCTATCCTCTGGAATATTATTCATATCAGCCTCCAAAACCACATGCACCCCACCCTGCAAATCGAGCCCTTTTTTAATTTTTAAATCCCTCACAAACTTGCCACTGAAAAGATTAAGAGAATACCCGCCCACCACTGTATCCACATTTATAGGGCCATAAGAAAACCTAACCGGAATCTTAGGCAAATTAATAAGAACAGCAAAGGCTGTTACCAAAAGTATAAAACCTAGAGTTAGTTGTTGTTTTGAAAATTTACTAAACAATTGCCATGTAGAGTTGGTAAAACAAACAATTTTGGCGCCGCCAGGAGGGGTCCCCGCTCCTTAAGGCGTACTCGCCGGACGCGGGGAGGTGCCTGACTTAGGCGACCAAAATTCTGTTTGGTTTTCCGACTCTGCAACTTAACGAATAAACTCCCCCTCATCTCCCACCACCATAAAAAATGGCCTGGCGATAAAGTCCGTGAAGAACTTATCGCTCCTACTCTTAAAAAAGTCAAACTCCTCCTCCGACACCACCGAATAATTAACTTCACAGCCCATATTTTCCTGCTCCTTTTGCACCATTTGTTGTAACTTTACCAGACTCACATTGCCCACTATCATGACATCTACCTTGCCGTGCACCACTTGTTTTTTTAAAAGATTATTATGCACGGCCATAAACTTTACAAACCCCAAGTTGGCCGCCTCCCCCTTAAGCCGCGCCGGCAGGCCGTATTCCTTGGCAAACATTACCAAAAGCTCGGGTAAAGCCAAAAAATCACTTCTCACTGAATAATTTACCTTATTGCCTTCGCTGGCTTTCTTCAAAAAACCAATACCTTCGAGATTGTCGAGCTCGCGACGCACCGCATTTATCTCAGTATCGACCTTACGGGTTATAGCCCGGATATGAAACTCCTCATTTAAATTGTCCAAAAAAAGGCGGATAATTCGCAAACGAATCTTTGAAGTGAAAAGCTCCTTTAGCATGAAGTTACGCTACGGGCAGAAAAGCGACTGAAAAATGTTCAAATACAAATACAATCTCAAACACAAACTCAAACTCAGTAGTATGTCTTACCTACTTGTAATTTTTGAGTTTGAACTTGAATTTGGCATTGAATTTGAGTTTGAACATTACTACAATTTAGCTCAGTCATATGAAACATTATCCTCACTTCCTTGAGGAACTACTTCTACCCAAACCTGACCGCGGTTAAACTCCACTTCCTTTCCGGTGACATTGTCTGTAAAAATAGTCCTATCGGTGTAAGCCAGCCTCCGCCACTCAGCCTCAACTACCCGTCCGTCTAAAAATATGAGCGCGTCCCCGGTGCCAATATCATTGTAGATTAAATGCCCCTCCACATCGGCCAACTGCTTTTCAGGCATAAATTCCACAATAATATTTCTGGCGGTTAAAGTGGCGCTGTTAATGGCATCCGCTTGTTTCTCACCTGCTTGGTAGCGCTCGTAAGAGTTGCTTTCCGGCACATAGCGCCACTCAACCGCATATTCCGGCAAATCCCAAAAGTTTAAGTTTATGGTAACAGCCTTGTCATTAACCCCCGCTGATTTTGGCTCATCTTTAAAATCCCAGGAAACAAGTCGTCCAAACTTGGTGGGCTGGTCGGGGTAAAGCTCGTAGGCTGTGGTATAAAGATTTTCTGTTTCACAATAAAGAGTGTGCTCCAGGGCTCTGTCTAGGGTATCGTCATAATCACAAGCCTTGGCGCTTTCAATAGAAGACACAAATATTTGTTGCATCCTGGCAAAAGCATTGGCCTCGTTACTTCCTTGGGCATGCCCCCAGTGGGCATACCAAGCGTCATATTCCTTGGCCCAGTCAATGTAGTAAACTCGGGCAGAGCGCACCGGCCCTACAGTTTCCGGCAACTTGGAGTGGAAGATGGCCAAAAAGCGGGAAATGCCCCCCTCGGCCACCGCTTCGTATATTAGATCAGCAGAGGACAAACCCTTTTGAGGGCGGGCCTCGGCATGGTTATTGATCGTTACCGCCATAGGACGCCTTTCCTGCCACTGCCTCACCTCGGTGGAAGTGTATAAAATACCATTAATGGGGTTGGCAATAGTAGGGGTGCCCTTACCGGCGTTTTCTTCACTACTTAGGGTAAAAGAGGCGGAAGGCATAGGACGATTGGTTGCTTTGGCAAACACCAACCATCCGCCAAAAAGGAGGGCTCCCAGGCCCAAGGCGGCTCCTCCAAAAAGAGCCATTTTTTTGGCATTAAAGTGGGAGAAAAAACTGGCCTTGCTTTTTAAGAAAGCGCTGGGCGCTTCCTGAACGCTATCCGCTTGTGTTTCAAAATCAATATTACCCTCCATACCTAATTGAGTAAAAAATAGCAACAATGGGTGTGGGTGTCAACACTTGCTTTACGGAAAAGTTAAGCTAAGATATAATCTTGCTATGGCAATAACAGAATTTAGCGCGGCTTTAAATCAAATATGCTCTGAACGCGGGGTGGACCCTGCCATAGTGCTCGACACCATTGAACAGGCTATGGTGGCCGCTTTCCGCAAAGACTACGGCGGCGGAGCCAAGTATGTCCGCGCCGAGGTAGACAAAGAAACCGGCGAAACCCGCCTTTTTAAAATGTTTTTTGAGCAAGAGGCGGCCGAAGAAGGAATTACCGGGGAGAAAAAAGAGGTAGAAATCCTAAAAAAAGACCCCGACCACCCCGACCTTCCCGGAATTGCGCAAAAAGTTACCATGATAGAATCGGAAGTCACTCCCCCTGGTTTTGGCCGCATTGCCGCCCAAACTGCCAAACAAGTCATTGTACAAAAACTGCGCGAGGAGGAGAAAGCGGTGGTTAAGGAAAACTACACCCAAAAAGTGGGGTTAATTGTCTCCGGCAATGTGTACCGTATGGACAAGGGGGTAGTAGTCTTAGACCTTGGCAAAGCTCAGGGCCTACTCCTGCCGCTGGAACAAATCCCGGGGGAGAGTTATGTTATGGGCCAGCGGGTTAAGGCAATTGTAGAAGGAGTGCGTGATGGCCTAAGAAGCCCGGAAGTAATGTTAAGCCGCACCGCACCCAGCTTTGTAGAAGAGCTTTTTGCCCTGGAAGTGCCGGAAATCGGCTCCGGAGTGGTGGAAGTTAAAGGGGTTTCGCGCGAACCGGGCAATCGCTCCAAGGTAGCCGTGGCCAGCAACGATGAAAAAGTAGATCCGGTAGGCTCTTGTGTGGGCCAAAAAGGTGTTAGGGTGCAAGCTGTTATCGAGGAACTCAATGGCGAAAAGATTGATATTATTCCACACGACCCCGATTCCAAAAAATTTGTAGCCAACGCTTTGGCTCCGGCTACAGTAAAAAGTGTGGAACGGGTGGGAGAGACTCACGAATTTAAAGTCAGCGTAGCCGAGGACCAGCTATCTTTGGCCATAGGAAAAGAGGGGCAAAATGTCCGTTTGGCGGCCAAGCTGACCGGATTTAAGATTGACATTAAAGGCATACCAGTAATTCCGGACAAAGATTTGGCAGAAGTTGAGGGCCTTTCAGCCCGAACACTTAAAGCTCTTAAAACAGCTAAATTTGAAACTCTGGCTGACTTGGCCGAAAAAAGCCCTGCAGAACTTAAAGGTATCTCAGGCATCGGTCCCAAGGCTGTAGCAGAAATTACCGCCGCTCTAAGAGAAGTCGCCGCAGTTAAAAATGAAGCCTAAACATATCCCCATCCGCACCTGTGTGGGGTGTTACACCAAAAAGCCAAAGCAGGAGCTTTTAAGAGTGGGTATCGGAAGAGGTGTCTATCTTTGTAAAGATTCAAAGCCGTGTCTTGAACGAGCCATGAAGAAAAAGAAATTAACTAATGACGAACAAGAAACAGTTAGACAAAAAATCACCTCAGACTAGGCCCCCCATTGTTACCCTTATGGGCCATGTAGATCACGGCAAAACTTCTATTTTAGATTACATTAGAAAATCCAAAGTACAGGCAGGCGAAATAGGCGGCATAACCCAACACACCAGCACCTATCAAGTACCAGCCAACGGCAAACTAATCACTTTTGTGGACACTCCGGGGCATGAAGCCTTCACAGCCATGCGCCTTAGGGGAGGCCAAGTGGCTGACATTGTCATCTTAGTGGTGGCGGCCAATGATGGTGTTAAACCCCAAACTAAAGAGAGCATCTCTCACATTAAACTTGCCAAAGTGCCTTACTTGGTGGCTTTTAACAAGGTAGATTTGGCAGAGGCCAATGTTGAAAAATGCCGCCAAGAGTTGGCCCAAGAGGAGGTTTTAACTGAAAAATTTGGCGGCGATGTGGTAGAGGTAGAGGTATCAGCCAAGACAGGTAAAGGAATCGACAATCTTTTGGAAATGATTCTCCTTCTTTCTGAAATGCAGGAGCTTGAAAGCAAACCTCAAGCTGAGCTGAGCGCTGTAGTTTTAGAGGGGCACTTGGACACCGGGCGCGGGCCCGCGGCCACTGTAATTGTGAAAGAGGGCACTCTTTGCGTGGGACAAGAGATAACCACCCCCTCAGCCAAGGGAAAAATAAAAGCTCTTTTCGATTTTAGCAGTAAGCCTATTAAAAAAGCCGGTCCCGGCACCCCTTGTGAAATTATGGGGTTTAATACAGTACCTTTGGCTGGCGAGCTTGTCACCACTGCCGCCTCCGGAGCAGATGCCAAACCGGCGGACTCGCCGGCAGGCGGGCTTGGCATAGGCGGGGCAAAGGCGGGCAAAGGCGGGAAAGACATTCGCCTTTTGAACCTAATTCTCAAGGCAGACACTCAGGGCACTCTGGAAGCGCTACGGACATCGCTCACCAAGTTAGAAGATGACAAACACCAAATAAACTTTATTCACCTTGGCGTGGGAGAAATAAGCGAATCGGACCTTTTGCTGGCTGTAGCTGGCGGTGGCGCCATTTTTGGCTTTGAAGTAAGGCTCACCAACAAGGTTCGCGCCTTTGCTCAAGATAACCGTCTATTTGTCAAAACCTACCAAATAATCTACGAGCTTTTAGATGATGCCAAAAAAGCTTTAGAGGGGGTGTTGAGCAAGGAGGAGAGGCTTATTCGCGGTAGAGCCGAAGTGCTAAAAATTTTTAAACTACCTGAGTCCGGCAATATAATTTTAGGTTGTAAAGTTACGCTTGGGAAATTGGCGGAAAATGCGCATATTCAGGTTTGGCGTGAGGGCAATCCGGAACCGCTATACGAGGGAAGAATTAAACATATCCAACACCTTAAAAATCAGGTAAAAGTGGCGCCTACCGGCATGGAATGCGGCCTTTTCCTAAAACCCCAATTTTTAGAGCCCAAAAAAGGTGATCGGGTAGAGGTAGTGTAGTATAATGTATCTATGCAAAAAGGGGGCGTGGGAATAAAAGAAATAATAATGGCTCTTTTGGTTTTGGCTTTTTTTGGGGTAGCTAGCAGTGCCTACTACAATGCCGCCTTGCACAAGCAAGCTTCTGACCAAAATGAGGCGCAAAAGTTTGTGGTGAAACAGGGCGAGGGGGCGGCTCAAATTGCCCAGCGCCTTGAAGAGGAGGGGTTGATCAACTCCTCCAATCTTTTTAAAATTTATTTACGCCTGGCCAACCTCACCAATACCCTGCAGGCCGGAGAATACCAAATCCCCAAAAATTTAAACCTTTTGCAAATTATTGACACTCTCCAACATGGCACTTTTACCAAAAAAGTGACCATTATTGAAGGCCTGCGCCGCGAGGAAATGGCTGAAACTTTTGAAGAAGCGCTGGGTATTACACAAAGTGATTTTTTACTAGTGTCGCAAGGATTAGAGGGAAAACTTTTCCCCGAGACCTACTTTTTTGAAAAAGATGTTACGGCCCAAGACATAGTAGATAAAATGACTGCCACTTTTGAGGCTAAGGTAACACCGGAAATTATCAGTGACGCTAAAAACAAACTGATATCAGAAGATGAGCTTTTAATTTTAGCTTCAATTGTGGAACGGGAAGTTAATACGGAAAAAGACAGACCCATTGTGGCCGGAATCTTGGTAAAAAGGTGGCTGGAGGATTGGCCTCTGCAGGCCGATGCCACCACCCAATACGCCGTCGGTACTGCCGAAGATTGGTGGCCCAAAAATATTACAGCAGACCACCTCAACGATAGCTCTCCCTATAACACCCGCCAAAGCTTAGGGCTCCCCCCCACCCCCATATGCAACCCGGGCCTAGACTCCATTTCCGCAGTAAGTGGTTATGTAGAAACCGTTTACTGGTACTACCTTACAGGTAAGGACGGCACCACCCACTACGCCGAAACGCTGGAAGAACACAATGCCAACATTGCCAAATACCTCTAGGCTATATCTTTACCGGTAAAAATCTCGCGGATAATATCTTCAATAGGCACTTCCAAAATGTTCAAATCTTCCACCGGAAAGCCAGCCAGAAGCTCGGCCGCGCGAAGGGAGGCTTTCTTGCGAGGCACTTTTATAACCGCCTTGGGAGC
>JBDRAO010000083.1:0-21377 GCA_043823645.1 bacterium | reverse complement strand
GCCCCGTTTGCGCCGCACATTACCGAGGAGTTGTGGGCGGCCCTTGGTAGGCCTTTCTCAATCCATAATCAAGCATGGCCTGAGTTTGACAAGAACCTGGTATTTCAAGAAGAGGTGGTAGTGGCGGTGCAGGTTGACGGTAAGACCAGAAGTACCATAACTGTTGCCAAAGCCAGCCCCCGGGAAGAGTTATCAAAAGCGGCCAAAACAGCAGTAGTTAAGTATCTTGGAGGTAGAAGCGTTGTGAAAGAAATTATTATTCCCGGTAAAGTAGTTAATTTTGTAACTAAATAGCATTACAATGGAGGAAAAAACTGCCCCCAAACCAACCTTAGATATTAAAATCCCACCATTTTTTTATTACCTAGCCTGTTTTTTCTCCGGAATTTTCTTAGGCTCGTTTTTAACCTTTCAAATTCAAAAGGATAATTATTCCCTGAGCGACTGTTTTTTGGTACACGAGGCGGTGGGTGAGGAGCCTGAAGTTTTAGGGGGCAGTGTTACGGCAACGACCAGCGGGGAGGGGGAACAAAATGTTCAAACCCAAGCGCAAACCCAAATACAAAACCAACCGCAGGCAAGCAACCTAGTCAGTATTAACAACGCGTCATTGGCCGAACTAGATACTCTGCCCGGAATAGGGCCGGCTTATGCTCAAAGAATAGTAGATGGGCGGCCCTACGGCAGTATTAGTGAAGTATTAAAGGTAAAAGGTATCGGCCCAAAAACTTTTGAAAAAATTAGGGATTTAATTACTCTTTGAAATGCGTGCTTTTTTTTCCAGCCTTACTATTTTATTGGCGGCGTCCCTGATACTTTTGTGGCGCTGGCATGGGCGCCATAATGATTATGCTCTACTCTACGACAAAATATCTTCTTATGAAGGGATTACTACTTTCG
The DNA here is from genome assembly GCA_043823645.1 of bacterium. Taxonomy (GTDB): domain Bacteria; phylum Patescibacteriota; class WWE3; order JBDRAO01; family JBDRAO01; genus JBDRAO01. The sequence goes on along the minus strand of JBDRAO010000083.1, from coordinate 20,477 downwards.
GGGCAGGAGTGACAAACTACCCAATAAATGCTCCAGGGAAGAGTAAAATAGAAATTCAGCCGCTAAACGCAATCCCGGAATATAAAATACTAGTTACGACAAACAGCAGTGAGACCTTTTATTTTCAAGACGAGGTTGAATTTGCCGGTGTTGTTAAGGTTCCCCCTGAGTTTGAGGATTTTTCATACAAGAATTATCTGGCTAGCAAGGGAATTTTGGCTGTTTCCTATACCCCTACGATCACTGTCTCTAAACGATCAGGCTCAATTTTTACTAGGATTATTAAAGGAAAAGATGAATTCAATACAGTCATTAGGCAAATTTACCCTTATAAACACTCGCTTTTAACTTCAGGAATGCTTCTTGGGGTGGATGCCGGCTTTCCAAAGGATTTCAAAGAAGATTTGCGCCGTGCCGGTCTTTTGCATTTGGTGGTAGTCTCAGGCGGTAACTTAGTGTTTGTTTTAACTATTTTTTATAAATCTTTGCTCTATCTAAGGCTTAATCGTATTTTGTCATTTGGGGTGGGTGTTTGCTCACTGCTGTTTTATAGCTTTGTGGTGGGGTTTGAGCCCCCGGTGGTGCGAGCCTTGATTATGACCCTAATTGTTCTCTTCTCAAACACTTTGGAAAGGCCCAATGTCTCCTTAAAAATGTTGTTTGTGGCCGCCTTTGCAATGGTTTTTGTTAACCCTTACCTACTGCTTTCCGCCAGTTTTCAGCTTTCGGTGGGAGCCAGTTTAGGGTTAATTGTTTTTATACCTTTAATTTCTAAGTGGTTGCGGCATATAAGGATTAAAGGTTTTTTGGTAGATGCGGGGGTGACTACTCTGGCGGCGCAGTTGGGAGTTTTGCCGGTACTGCTATACCAATTTAAAAATTTTAGCCCGCTAATTATCTTTTCCAATATGCTGGTTTCATTTGTGCCGGCGATTACTACTTATCTTGGGCTTATCTCCGGAATTTTGGGCTTAATTTGGTTGCCTTTGGGGCAAGCAGTCGGGTGGGCGAATTATTTGTGTTTGGAGTATTTTCTTTTGGTGGTGAAGGTCTTTTCTTAAAAAATGGTAAAATAGGGGCACTTTGCCAAAAATCAACCTTAATCTGTCCTATATGCAAAAAATTCTCCTTAGTGCTTTGGCGGTTTCTTCTGTTTTTCTTTTGACATTTTTTCCTTCCCGGTTGGCTACCAAAAACTCACAGCCTTTAAGGGTTTACTTTTTCAATGTGGGCCAGGGAGATAGCGCCTTGATACTGACACCTTCAGGTCAGTCGGTCTTAATTGACGGCGGGCCGGACAGCCAAGTGCTGGGTCATTTGGACAAAATAAATGCCTACTGGGATCGCCGGATTGATTACCTCCTGCTTACTCATGCCCATGCCGACCATTTGGCTGGCTTGGTTGAGGTTTTAAAAACCTATCAAGTAGGGGCGGTGCTTTGGAATAATGTGGCTTATGATTCTCCCTACCTAACCTCGTGGGTTAAGGAGCTTGCTAACTTTTCGGGTGAGGTGGCCTCTTTTGAAGAGGGCGACACTCTTAAACTGGGTGAGGTGTCTTTAAAGGCCATCTGGCCGCCAAAAAATCTCAATTTGGTTGAAAACCTTAACAATACCTCCATTGTGACCCACTTAAAATACAAGGATTTTGATTGTTTACTAACCGGAGATATAGAGGGGGATGTTCAACCGTTGGTTGATTGGCCCCAAAAGGTGGAGGTTTTAAAGGTGCCACACCACGGTGGGGCAGGGGATACTAGCGAGAGTTTGCTCAAAGCCGCCCGCCCGTTTACAGCAGTGATTAGTGTGGGTGAGAATTCGTATGGCCAGCCGGCCCCTGAAACTTTAGAGACGCTTTCTCGTTATGGTGTTGATACTTACCGAACAGACAAACATGGTAGTGTGGAGGTAATCACCAACGGCCACGCCTGGCAAATCTCAATCGATTGACAATTCCGTAATTTGTATAATAAAATACAAATTATGGAATCGTTATCTTCGCTCAAAATTTACAAAAAACTCCAAAACATGGGTCTAAAGTTTGTAGACTACGCTCTTCTGGCGCAATTGGTAGGGTTAGATAACAAAAGGAAGTTGTATGAGCTCACCAGAAGGCTCCAAAGAAACGGTGTTTTGGAGAAGATGGTGGATGGGAAGTTTTTGGTGTCTGGTAGCCTAGCAGTGGAGTTTGAGATTGCCAATTATGCTTACCAACCCTCTTATGTGAGCCTGGAATCAGCTTTGTCTTATTACGGTATTTTGTCCCAGTTTCCTTACACCATTACTTCAGTTTCAACCAGGAAAACAAGGAAGGTTACTCTTCGAGGCAAAGAATATTGGTATTGCAGAATTAATCCTAGTCTTTATTGGGGATATGAGAAAGCGGGTGGTTTTTTAATTGCCGGCAGGGAAAAGGCTTTGCTGGATACGCTTTATTTTCACTCCAAAGGCCTTGCTAATCTTGATATATCAGAACTGGATTTGAGTTTGGTAAATAGACAGGAGCTAAAGCGCCAGGCTACAAAGTTTGGTAGCCGTTTGGTAAGTGCTAAAATTAAAGAAATTATCTTATGATTGATTTAAAGCTTCTAAAGCCCTACGCCCACAAATATCAAATAGACGAATTCACTGTTTTGAGGGAATACTTACAGTTGGTGTTTCTTAACGCTTTTTTTGGCAAAGTAGGTTCTCACGAGATTACATTTAAGGGCGGCACTGCCTTGAGGTTGGCCTATGGCTCGCCTCGCTTTTCCGAAGATTTAGACTTTAATTGTCGGGTTGAGCCAAAAGAACTAAAGGTACTGCTGGAGAAATCAGTTTCGGTAGCGGGCAGAGCGGTGCCCGACCTGTATTTTAAGGAGCTGGAAACTATTAAGGGGTATAGCGCAAAGCTTTATTTGAAGACAACTATTGCTCCTATGCCTCTAACGGTTAAACTCGACTTTTCGTTTCGAGAGCAGTCTGAAAATGTAGTGAGCCGCACTATTGCTACCGAGCTTCCTGTTCAAAGTTTTTCCTTGGTGCCAATAATGTCAGCCGAGGAGATTTTGGCGGAGAAAATGAGGACGATTTTTCAACGAAAGAAGGGGCGGGATGTTTACGATATTTGGTATTTGCTTAACAAGAAGATTGCTGTCGATTTAAGCCTAGTCAACAGGAAGATGGCGTTAATTGGCAAAGAGTTTGCCATGGGGGAATTCTTAGAGCAGTTGGATTTGTTTAATAGGAAAAGCCTTGAAGGGGATCTTTTCAAGTTTTTGCCTCACAACGAGAGGTCCATTGTCTCTAAACTTCCCAGTCTGATTAAAGGTATGCTTCTTTAATGTTGCCTTTTTTGTTACAATTGCATGGCGAATGCCCAGCCCCTGCTTGTCGGCAGGCAAGCGTAAGCAATTGGAGGAAGCCATGTCCGTAAGGACGGGGAGCCTCACAATGACTGCACTCGGGGGTCGTCCAATGGTAGGACAACAGACTCTGAATCTGTTTATCTAGGTTCAAATCCTAGCCCCCGATCCATGGTTTTTTCCGGGGTGTGGCTCAGATGCTCAATGAGGCCCCACAAACTCAATCCGCTGCAGGCGGAGCAGAGTTTTTGGCCGGCCGAATTAGTCCGCCGAAGTCCGCCCGAAGGCGGACGAAGGTGGAGCAGAGCGCTGTTACTTTTCCGGGGTGTGGCTCAGATGGCAGAGCGCCTCGTTCGGGACGAGGAGGTCGGCGGTTCGAATCCGCCCACCCCGACCATTTATGTTCACTGTCTATGTTTTGCGTAGTTTAGTAAATAACCGATTTTATACTGGTCAGACAAACGATCTGCATCGTCGATTAGAGGAACATAATTCTGGTAGCTCGGAGTATACAAGACTTACGCGACCCTTCGTCTTGGTTCACACCGAAGAGTATAAAACAAGAAAAGAGGCTGTGAGAAGAGAAAGAATGTTGAAACATGGGCAGGGTAGGTCTTGGCTCAAAAATAGATATGGTTAGAGCGGTCGCCTCAGGCGACAGGCCGGCGGTTCGAGTCCGCCCACCCCGACCACTTGACTTAATACTCAAACCCCATTTAGTATAGGGGCGCATGCCCAAAAAAAAGTACTCAAAAAAAGGCCCCATTTTGAAACGCCAAGGTTGGCGCCAACTAAGACGAAAAAATCGTATTAAACGCAAACTCCGTCTGTTTTCATTTGCTCTAATAATTTTTATCTCCGGTACTATGTTTTACGGCCTTTTAAAAGTTTGGGATTACTTTGCAAATCCAAAAGCCGAGGCTTCTTACACCATTGACATCAAATCTCCCCTTTCAACTAAAGACAGTATGGCGGTTTTTGTGGCTCAAAAAATGCCGGATTCCCAGGGAAATTGGATTTTAGTTAACCCCAGGTTGTTGGTGGTAAATAAGCCCCTTAAAAAAGCCGTTACCTTCACACTCCCTACAGATTTAAAAATTAATGCCGGAAATTTAGGTGAGATAAGTCTCACAGGTTTTGGCAGACTATTTCAAGCCGAATGGGAAGCGGTAAACCCCCTAACCTTTTTGGAAAATACCCTAAAAATCCCAATCGAGGGGATTTTTCTTACTGAATCCGAGTTTGCCGATTTTAGTAGTTTCTCCCTGCTTTACCAATCTAGGGGACCTGGCAGTGAGGGGACCATTACCAACCTTAATATTGCCCAACTGATTGATTTAGCCATATTTTTAAAGGGGTTACTATCTTCAGATATTCAAGAATTAGCCTGGGATCGCAGTTTTGCCATTTCGCGGTTGGAAAGAGACACCTTTCTTAAAGAATCTTTGCGCTTAGAGTTTGTTAATGGTTCGGGTTCAGCCGGTTTGGCCTCACAAGAGGCAGAAAAGATTAGTTCTCTGGGTATCAAAATATCGTCACTGAGAAATTTTGACACCCAAGATGAAGAATATGCTGGCAAAAGGGAAATCAATGTACTAATATTGGCAGATAAGGTTTACAAAGAGTTAGAAACAGTTAAGTATTTGGTTTATCGCTACAATGCCGCAGTTATTTATCAAAAGGATTTGAAATATCCTGCCTCCTTGATAATTTTTAATGAGCCGTGAGTTTTTATACGCCCTTCGCCTTTTGGTAGTTTCCCTGGTGGTGGCTTTTATTGTCAATGTTGGTCCTATGAAGCACCTGGAAAGCGCCTTTTTTGCTTCACCGGCCAGGTTTTTTAATATCCAGGCGCTTCGTTTTCGTTTATTTGGGAGCGCGTTTTGGGCCAATATAGCGCAATTGCCTGAGCTTAGCGGAAGAATGGCCACCCTGACAGAAAAAAATTTGGTCTTGCGGTCGGAAGTATCAATCCTTAAAGAGGAAAATTACCGGCTTAAAGTTTTGGAAGGGGAGCTAAATTTTGTTCAATCATTGGACAGCCGCCTTAACCTTATTGAAGCCAATGTTGTGGGTGAGGAGTATTTTCCGGACGGGAGAAGTATTTTAACACTCAACAAGGGAAGTTTCGATGGCATTGAGATTGGTAATGTAGTCTCCCTTGGTAACTATCTTTTAGGTAGGGTACAGCGAGTCTCACAACATTCGGCCGTGGTAATGTCCCTTTTAGATGGAGATTTTAAAGCTTCCTGTGTTGATCAGGACTCTCCCCATCGTACCGATGGTATTTGCTCTACTAAAGGAGGTGTCCTAATGTTTGGTAACTTGGATCCCGGGTTGCCGGTTAATATTGGCGATAACATAGTTACCTCCGGTAAAGATGGCAGTTATCCTTCGGGCAGGTTAGTGGGGAAAGTGATCCAAGTTAATGGTGATTTATATGATCTCTCAAGAGCGGCCATCTTAGAAGTATTGTTTAAAAACATTCCCAGTGTAGTGTTTGTGGAAACCGGCTATGAAGAACTTTAGTATATTGTATATCACCATCCTTGCTATAGCGGTCTCTTTTGCGGCTTTGGTATTATCTAACCCTCTAATTATTTCAGCCACCGCTCTAGTTTTTGTCGCGGCCGGTTTTTACAGCCATAGCTTTACTTTTGCCTTTCTCAGCGGCTTAATTTACAGCCTTTGTTCTCAAGCCGGAGGGGTTTTGGGCCCCGGCCTCTTTTCAGCCTTTTTAATTACCGAGAATTTGATTTTTCTTAAAATTAAAGAAACAATCAGGCCAGGTTTAACAATTAACCTCTTATGCGGCGGGGTTTTGCTTTTAGGGGCGCATATGATTTTCTTTAGGCAATTATTTTCTGTTTCATATGCTGTGGCTTTGTTGGTTTTTTTATTGTTGAATGTGATATTTGTTCGTAAACTATGAAGTTACTAGGTGTTGCAACAGCTGTTTTATTTGCCATATTACTTACTCAGGTTTTTAATATCCAGGTTATTAATGGGGCCTCGTTTTTTAAGACTGCCTCACAAAATTTTATCCAGAGAAGAGCCATAGTGGCAGAAAGAGGTCTAATAAAAGATAGAAATGGCGTAATCCTGGCGCAATCCCAGCCTAATTACCGTTTAGTGGTTAAAAACTATTCCCAACTGAATATTAACGATTTTTCCGAAAAACTTTACCTCATAAGCAGTAATTTAGATCTCAGTTTTGAGGATTTGCAGAAAAAGTGCTCCGAGGGTTTGAAGACTTCCGCCACCGCTTTTGTTCTGGCGGCTAACCTATCTAAGGACCAGGCGCTCAAAGCAGAGACTTTATTATCTTCCAGCCCATTTTTTCAAATTGAAATGAGCCCTGTGAGGCTTTACGAAGGAGGAGAGGCCTTTTCCCACATTGTGGGTTATGTTGGCCAGGTAAGCCAGGAAGAATTTGCCGGCGGTTCTTTTAGCAATTATCTTTTGGGCGAGGTAACCGGGAAAGAGGGTTTGGAAAAATCATTTGAAGAAAAACTTAGAGGCAGTAATGGGTTGGAGATTGTTGAGATTAATGCTCAAGGAGAGGGGGCTAAAATACTTTCAAGAAAAGAACCGGAGAGAGGAGGTACTTTAAATTTAACCATCGACTCCGCCCTACAGCAGGAAATTTATAAAATCTTGTCTCAAGGCGCCATGATGGGGTCAGTAATAGTAAGTAATGTCCAAAATGGCGATATCCTAGCGGCGGTTAATTACCCTTCATTTAATAATAATGTTTTTATTGAGGCTGATGAAAAGAGGCTCAATGATCTGCTCAGCGATCCTCAAAAACCGCTTTTTAATCGTTTTTTAAATGGGCAATACCCCCCCGGCTCAACCTTTAAACTTGTTATGGCGGTGGCGGCGCTAGATGAAGGCGTTATCGATGAGAATACCCTGCTTGAGGCGCCGGGAGTTATCTCCCAGGGCAGTTTTACTTACAAAGATTGGAAGCCCGAGGGACAAGGTTTGGTAAACATAGTCACCGCCTTGGCCAAATCGGCTGATACTTTTTTTTACCAGTTGGGAGGGGGCTACAAAAACTTTACCGGTTTGGGGGTTGAACGAATTTATAAGTGGGCCAAAGCGTTTAACTTAGGGAAAAAAACCGGCATTGACTTACCCTCTGAATCCGAGGGTTTAGTGCCAAACGAGGCCTGGAAAAAAGATTATTTTAACGAACCTTGGTATATTGGCAATACATACCACTTGTCAATTGGCCAGGGGGATTTGCTAGCCACCCCTTTACAGGTGAATTTGTATACCAATATTGTGGCCAGCGGCGGCCGTATCTACAAGCCTAATTTGGTTCAAGGCAGTGAGGTCTTTAAGGGTCAGGTTGACGCCGACCCCTCAGTATTTAGCACTATTAAGGAAGGTTTGATTAAGGCGTGCAGTGTTGGCGGCACGGCTTACCCCCTTTTTAGTTATGCCGGCAGGATTGCTTGTAAAACCGGTACTTCGGAAACCAGCATTGAGGATAAGACCCACGCATGGCTTACTATGTTTTACCCTCCGGATAATTCCCAATACTCTATTACAGTTTTTCTTGAGCATGGCGGCGGGGGAGCTCAGGATGCCGCCCCAATAGCCAAAGAAATTTATGATTATATGATTGGAAAAGGTATTTAATATGAAACCTGCCTTCACTATAAAAGACGATCCCTATATTTTGGGCATTAATTTTGCCCTCCCGCTTATTAGATACGAAAGATTTTTAACCCTTATGGCGCCTTATGGCTATAATCTTCAAAAGGCTTGGTCAGACCGTCTCCGCTGGCCGGTGGGTAGTGATTTGCTTAAAGTGGCGCAGGAGTTTAACCCCTCTGCCTATTTAAAGCAGTTAAAGGATTTGAAAATAAATTACATTACTGTGGCCCACCCCAATTACCCCCAAACTTTAAAAAGCATAGAAAACCCACCCCTGGTTATTTACTACCGTGGTAATTATAATTTACTCTTTCAAAAAAGCTTAGCAGTAGTAGGATCCCGTCTTATGACTGCCTATGGTAGCGCGGTGGTTAAAGAACTGGTGCCGGCATTTTGTCGGGCTGGTTTTTGTATTGTGAGTGGCCTGGCTCTTGGGGTAGATGCGGCGGCTCATCGTACGGCTCTGGAAAACGGCGGCGCCACCTTGGCAGTAATGCCTTGCGGGTTGGATATGATTATTCCCCGCACTAACGCCTATTTGTTTAACAAAATTGCCGCCTCTTCCCGAGGTTTGGTAATTTCTGAGTTTCCTCTACAGCAAAGGCCAAGGAAATATTTATTCCCTTTAAGAAGTCGAGTGGTGGCCGGGCTGTCTTATGCAGTAGTGGTGGTGGAGGCGGGAGAAAAATCCGGTACCGCCTATACAGTAGCCGAAGGGATTAAACAGGGAAAAAGGGTTTTTGCAGTTCCCGGCTCGATTAGTAGCCTCAAAAGCCGAGGCTCTAATTATATGATCGCCAAGAAGGAGGCTCTGGCGGCTCTAAATGCCGCCTCTGTTTTAAAAGAGTTGGGAGTAGTGGGGGACAGCCGGATTTATCACTCCACAGATTTGATTGCTACTCTCAGTGGTAATGAGAGGGGTGTTTACCAGCTTTTGACCGCCTCTTCCCTGGAATTTGATGATCTTTTGCACCAAACAAGGCTAGGGTCTGCTTTGCTTAACAAAGTTTTGACAAGTTTAGAGATACAAGGTATGGTAAGTTGCAGTGAAGGAGCTTACGCTGTTTGCTAGATTATGAAATTGGTTATTGTCGAGTCACCGACTAAAGCTAAAACCCTAAAGAAATTTTTAAAAGCCGACTATGTTGTTTTGCCCTCCTATGGCCATATAGCCGATCTGCCAAAATCTGAGTTGGGGGTGGATCTTGAGAACCAATATGAACCTTCGTATGTAATTACCCCCAACGGAAAAAAAGCCTTACCGGCAATTAAAAGGGGAGCCAAAGAGGCAGAGGCGGTTTACCTGGCAGTTGACCCCGACAGGGAGGGCGAGGCTATTGCTTTCAGTCTTTTAAAGAGGCTTCCAAGAGGAGTAAAAAATGTCAAAAGAGTGGTTTTTCATGAAATAACTAAAGAAGCAGTGGCAGAAGCGTTTGCCAAACCGGGTGAACTTGATATAAATCTGGTTGAGGCTCAGCAGGCCAGACGCGTTTTAGATCGGTTGGTGGGCTACAAATTGTCGCCCTTATTGTGGAAAAAAATTCGCTATGGTCTTTCTGCCGGTAGGGTGCAATCGGTGGCAGTGCGTCTTATTGTAGAGAGACAGGCCGAGATTGATATTTTTAAGCCGGAGGAGTACTGGACTATTGAGGCCGATTTTTTACATAAAAAAGAGATTCTGAAAGCAGAGCTTTCCTGGAAGATACCTATACCTACGGGCAAACCCGCCAGGGCGCTTTGCAGTGAGATTGAGGCTTGCAAAAAGTGGCACATTGCCTCAATTAAGGAGCAGGAACGAGAGCGCCGTCCCTACCCACCCTTTAAAACATCTACTCTTCAGCAGGCGGCCGCTGCCAATTTTGGCTGGAGTGCCAAAAGAACCATGCAAATAGCCCAAAAGCTTTACGAGCAGGGATTGATAACTTATATGAGAACCGACTCCACCAATCTTTCACATCGGTTTTTGGACGATGCAAAAACTTTTCTAAAGGGGAAGGGCTTGTCTCTTGAGAAGCCGCGATTTTTTTCAAAGAAGTCCAAAGGGGCTCAGGAGGCTCACGAGGCTATTCGTCCCACCAAAGCTAGCAATAGCCCCGACTTGGCAAAGCTATCTCAGGCAGACGAGGCAAAATTATACCGGCTCATTTGGGAAAGAAGTTTGGCAAGCCAAGCAAAACCGGCCCTAATAAAAACAAAAACAGTGTTAATTAAAGATGCCGACGGTAGTTTTACTTTTAAAGTTTGTGGTTCCTCTCTTGTAAGCCAAGGTTGGCTTGGGTTAATTGGCAAAAGGAAGGTGAGCGAGTTGGTAGATGGTCTTATTCCTGCCGGTATCAAGGAGGGGCAGGAAGTAAATCTTGCCCAGGTAACTCCTCTTCAGCATTTTACTAGCCCCCCGCCATATTTTAATGAGGCCTCGTTGGTTAAAGAGCTGGAATCCTTGGGAGTGGGGCGGCCCTCCACCTACGCTGTCATTATTGACACTATTTTGCGCCGGGGATATGTTGAGCTGGACAATAGAAAGCTTACCCCGACAGACTCCGGAGTGGTGGTTACCAAATTTTTAAAGCAGTATTTTCCGAACATTGTGGATTATGACTTTACTGCCGCCATGGAGAAGAATTTGGATACCATAGCAGAGGGCGCTCTTTCTTGGGTAAAAGTGGTTGACGATTTTTACAAGCCCTTTGAAAAGGAGCTGATCCTTAAAGAAAAAACAGTCAAAAAAGACGATTTGGTGATTTTAGAAAAGCTTACTCGCCAGTGCCCCGAGTGTGGTAAAGTATTAATTGTAAAGTTGGGCCGTTTTGGTAAATTTGTGTCCTGCTCCAACTACCCCTCTTGCAAGTATGCTGAGACTATAGAGGGGGAGAAGAAATTACCGGAAGATGCCGGTCAATTTGAAGGCAGGTGTCCCGAATGCGGCGGGGGGCTAAAGCTTAAGAATGGGCCATTTGGCCGTTTTGTGGGGTGCGCCAATTATCCCAAGTGCAAATACACCAAACCCTATCTTGAAAAAATTGGCATGGCTTGCCCCCAGTGCAAAAGAGGAGAGGTGGTTGCCAAAAAAGGGCGTGGCAAAAGGTTATTCTACGGCTGTTCCCGCTACCCCGAATGTAGGTATGTTTCTTCCAAGAACCCGCGGCACTCTTGATTAAAGGGTATCGTTTGTGTTAGGCTCTTTATCGCTATGGCAGAAAAAACAAAAAAAGACAATACACCATCGGTTGAGGAATTATTTAAAGCCAAGGTCCATTTGGGCCACCAAACCAGGCGCTGGTCGCCTCGTATGGCGCCTTTTATTTATACCTCGCTTAAAAAAACCCACCTGGTTAATTTAGAAATTACCAAAGAGTCTCTTAAAAAAGCCTGTGATTTTTTAGAAGATATCAAAGGTCAGGGGAAGGTGATTTTTGTAGGTACCAAAAGGCAGGCCAGAGATCTAATTGAAAAGTATGCTCTGGAGGCTGACACTTTTTATGTTTCCCAACGGTGGGTGGGTGGTGTTTTAACCAATTTGGATCAAATTAAGAAGAACCTAGAAACTCTTGAAAAAACCGAGAAGGATTTACAAACAGGTAAACTGGACCAATTTACTAAAAAGGAACGGCTGTTAATGGAGCGGAAAGTAAAAAGAGACAAACGGCTTTTTGGAGGCCTTTTAGGGATGGAAAAGCTTCCCAAAGCTTTAATTATTGTTGATCCCAAAAGAGATCGGGTGGCTTTAAGAGAGGCCAACAAAATGGGTGTGCCGGTGGTGGCTCTGGTAGATACTAATACTGATCCCCAGGGGGTTGATTATATTATTCCGGGCAACGATGATGCCATGTCTTCTTTGGAGCTGATTTTGGCAACCTTAGCCAAAGCTTTAAAATGAGTGTTTCTCCGCAGAAAATAAAAGAATTGAGAGATATGACCGGCGCCGGAGTGATTAATTGCAAAAAAGCCTTGGAAGAAGCCGAGGGTAGTATGGAAAAAGCCCAATTACTGCTAAGGGAAAAGGGAAAAGCCTCAGCCTTAAAAAAAGCCGCTCGCGACACTTCTCAAGGATTGGTTCATGCCTACATTCACAATGGTGATAAGGTAGGGGCTTTGGTTAAAGTCCTTTGTGAGACCGATTTTGTAGCCAGAACCCCTGAATTTGGAAGTCTGGTTCACAATATTGCCATGCAGGTAGCGGCTCTTAGGCCAGAAACGCTAGATGAGCTTTTGGCATCGGAATATATTAAAGATCCCAAAAAAAAGATCAGTGACCTTATGGCTGAGGCAGTCACACAAATGGGCGAAAATATTAAGGTGGGAGAATTTGTAATTTACGAAATACAATGAAATTGCCCGATTTTGAGCAGAAACTTCAAGAAAGAATAGCACATTTTAAAAGTCAGTTGGCCGCTTTGAGGGTAGGTTTTTTGAGTTTGGACAATATTGGCAGTTTAAGAGTAGTGGCTTATGGTAGCTCAATGATGGTGCGAGAGCTGGCCAATCTTACTGCTTCGGGGCCAGGAGAACTGGTAGTGGCTTGCTGGGATAAATCGGTTATTGGCGAGGTCGAGCGGGGTCTTAGGGGTATTAACAATCCCGGCTTTAGTGTCGCTGTCGATGGGGATCTGATAAGGCTTAAAGTGACCGCTCTTACTCAAGAAAGAAGAGAAGCCCTGGTAAAGGAGATTGGCCGGTTAAAGGAAGATACCAAGGTGTCTATAAGGCTCGTCAGGCAGGACCAAATGCGCGCGCTCGATGAAATGGAGGAACAGGGGGAAATTTCGGAAGATGACAAGTTTATACAGCGCGGCGAGGTTGAGAGGGTGGTGAAAGAGGCTAATCTTGAGGTAGATAAGCTGGCAGAGGAGAAGTCCTGCCTGGTGACTACTCTTTAAGCTATCAGCAATTTATGTCCTTTTTATATTTTATTTTAGTTTTTTTCTTGGTGGTCAATGTTCACGAACTGGGGCATTTTATAGCCGCCAAAATATCTAAGGTTGGGGTGGAGGAGTATGGTTTTGGCTGGCCCCCGCGCCTTTTTTCAAAGGTAATTAAGGGAACGCGCTACTCCCTAAACCTGATTTTAGCCGGGGGGTTTGTAAAACTTTTTGGTAAGGATCCGGAAGAACAAAAAGCGCTGACATCTCCCCAAAGTTTTCAAACGAAATCATTTGCCAAAAAGCTGCTCATAATACTTGGTGGTATTTTATGCAACCTACTACTGGCCTTTGTGGTTTTCTATTTCCTTTTTTTAACCGGTTTTCCGCGCCTGAGTGGGTACAATTCTCAAAATGTGTATATTCACAATGTTACTAAAAATTCGCCCGCCGAGGAGGGGGGTATTAAGGTGGGGGATAATATTATTTCAATAGGGGGTCTCAAGGTTAACGATTACACCAAAATGGGGGATACGGTTGAGCAGTTTTCCGGCAAAGAGGTAACTATAGTGTTGGAACGAGGCGAGGAGCTTATTAATCTTAAAGTGGTTCCCGCCCCGCTTTTGGGGGTGAGTGTTAATCCGGTGCCTTTAGAAAAGGCGGGGGTGTTTGGGGCGGCGGGTTTGGCTTTTCGCGAGGTTGGGAGGGTGTGTTGGGAAGTGGGTTCGGTTTTTTATAAGTTTATTATTGGCCAGAGGGAGGGGATTGAGATTTCGGGTCCGGTGGGCATTGCGGAGTATTCCAAACAGTCGGCTCAAATGGGGATGAGCTATTTTTGGCAATTTGTGGCCACTCTCTCGGTTAATTTGGCTGTTTTGAATTTGATTCCTTTTCCGGCCCTAGATGGCGGTTGGGCGGCCTTGGCTATTTTTGAAAAAATAAGGGGAAAGAGGGTGAGTACTAAGGTACAAAACATTGCCAACACCTTGGGCTTTGTGGTTATCATTGCCCTTTTGATCCTCGTCACCCTCCGCGACATTTTCCACTAGATTTCGAAACCTTACTAAAATTGGAATGCTCTTAAAAAAAATTGGGTTTTGCGCGCTTTTAAATACATTTAACCCTGAAACACAAAACACTGGCACTTGGCTAGGACACTTTAAAAATTCATTCCTTTTCTTTTTAAGGTGTTTGCCGACTTGTGTTGGGAAAGCCAAGCGCCAGAGGAACATGCTGTTTATAGTAGCTACAAAACAAATTCCAAGGTTCTTGATACTTTGAATACTAACAGTTTTATCGGTAATAAAGGTAGAAATCAGACTATCCGTTTTGAAAAAAATTCAACAAATTTGTTTTGCGGGGGGGCTATATAATGTTACTTAATTGCCAACCTTGGTTTCACTTTAAACTTTATCCGACTAATACTCTTGTCAGATTTTGTATTCGATCGTCTACCAAGTAATTTTGCTATGAAGCCAGGGAAACCCACACCTAACGACCCCTCGACGACCTCAGTTTTGCCCTTTACCACAGTCACAGCAACATCAAATTCAACAGCGTTTTCCTTCACATTGTAGATAACGAATTGCTCTTTCCCTAGATTTTCATTAGCACTGCCTACACCAGCCACGATGCCCCTCAGTGTGTCTGACAAAAATTCTAGTTTCTATTGTAGCAGAAAATCTTGTAGTTGTCTAGTTATATTTAGCCATCTGACACCCTATTTGCAATTTCCCCAATCCCGTAGTATACTGAAGTTAGTCTGGAACTTAATATCTTTGTAAAGGAGGGTTTGATGTCAAAGAAATCGGATGCTGAAATGAAGGCAAGGTTTGAGGAAATGAGCCTACCAGAGCTGGCCCAGAATATCAGTGGGCTGGAGGGTTTCGCCTGGAGGCTCGAGCATGATGCTGCTGACGGAAGGATCGAGCACAGCATTGATGACGACACCGCGGCTTTGCGCAACATGGCACGAACAATAGCAGTAGTCTTCGCCAGAAAGGCGAACCTGGATGTTTCCGACATGGAAGCTATGCGCAAGCGTATCCGCCAGGAATTGGCGAAGTTTGATGCCCTGCTCGCCGCCCGCTGGAAGCAGATCTTCCGTGTTGGCGCTGTATTCAGCATCACTGGCCAATACGGATACCTCACCGACGACTGTGACGATTTTTTCGAGGTTCTGGGTGTATACGATAGCACCATGGTCGGCCCGAATCAGCATGTTTTGACAAGGATTCGGGGTACCGGTAGCTTTGCTCTTTTCGACGAAAGGCAAGTGGTTGATCTCAGGATCGAGAAAAAGCGACCAAAGTACAAGAGGAACAAGGGTTTCCTTCGGGCAGGGCGTTATGCCGAGTTTCCTCCCGTACGCTACAGTGGCAAAGACATCCGTGACACGGGAGCCGTGTTCCGCTACAGCGGTGGCAGTGGCGATCCGAGAAACGGTGTCTGGGAAACCTTCCACTCCTACCTGCTGGCACCCGGTACCAGCTACCATGTGGTGATCGCTCGTTGCCAGAGCCGAGGCCAAGTGGCAGAGTTTTCCGCCGCCGACTTGTCGCGTATCGAGATCACGAATCTCCCGCGCCGTTTCATCAAGAAGGATGGGAACTGCACTAGCGTGCCAGAGCTGAAGATCTAGTTTTAATTCCGAGAGGGCTGATCTCACGAGAGATTAGCCCTTTCTCTTTTTTGATATTTTCTTACTCGATGCATAGACTAGAATATTAAGAACTGGCCATACGGCCAAGCTTTGGGAATTTTGGCGCGCAAAACCCTAGGTAATTAATAGCGCGAGCGGATACGAAGTAAGTTCCGGCAGGAATAGACGCTCGCTTCGCTCACTTTCAATTCTCAATCCTCACTGCGGTTTTCTAATGCTTTGCATTAGCAAACCTTTGTTCAGATTTATAATTGTGTCCCGTTCTCCCCCGCCTCTGGCGGGGTGCGGGGCATCAATTCCCTAGCTGGGAGCCAGAAAAAAGCCCACCAAGATGGTGAGCTTTTTTCTGGTGCGAGTATATGACGAAATTAGAACCTATTTCAAGACTCAACATACATCATAGGATAAAAGAAATACTGATTTAACACCGATGGAGCTCGCATCCACTCGCTCCTCGCCTCCGCTTTCCCGCCTGCCAGTAGGCAGAGCTTCGGCGGACTCGCTCGTGTCTGCTCGCGCTATTAATTACCTAGGGTTTTGCGCGCTTTTAAATACATTTAATCCTGAAGCACAAAACACTGGCACTTGGCTAAGACACCTTAAAAATTCATTCCTTTTCTTTTTAAGGTGTTCCCGACTTATCGTCGGGGTAAATCCTGGCGCCAGGGAGGCAACATACTAAACCTGTACCGTTTCTTTTTCTAATCTACAAAATACCCTATTCTTTTGCGCCCTCTGGAACCTTCCTCTTACTTCCAAGTTTATCTTTCGGGTGCTTTATCAATTTATCTTGAAAGTTGGTTTCAAAAAAAGAAGCGGGAAGGCTTCGCTTGCGCAAAGTCTTCCCACTGTGTTGATGATAACCTCCCTACGCCTTGGTTGCGTTGAGCGCTTCCTCAGCCATTTCTTTGGCTGCTCCCGCAACCCCCTCGTCGTCGATCAGGGCGTCGATGAATGCCGGGACATACATGAACACCAGACCTGCCATCATGGGTGACATGCCCTGGGTGTAATCATGAATGGCCAGAGCGAACATCATTACTACCCCCCCCCCGCGACCAATTCACGGCCTGCCGATTTCAGCAGGATGGGGTAAAACCGCTCCCGAAAGTGCGATTCGTTGCTCACGCTCAAAAGGCGTGTCAACATTTCCTCGCGTTCAGGCAAAACAATAACCTTTTCTGCCATTTTTCTCTTCTCCTTATCTTGTTGGTGCTGTACCTACTGAAGACTCACATTCAAGAAGGCATCCCGATCGTACCACGCCCCCTTGAAGAATTGGCTGAACCGTTCGTTCCCCTCGGCGTCGTAGACATAAGTCCAGTAGCCTTGGGTTTGCTTCGTCCAGCCCTGGGGCGGCTTCACCTTGTAGAACAGGTCGTCGTGCTCCACGACCACCTTGAAACCCGCCTCTCCGAGGATATCACGAGTGTCTGACCCCCCCCCCCGCATTCTGTTTACTTTGCGGGCAATGAGCCAGTCCGCACTGGTGGCCACTGCTCGCTGTGCCGCTTCCTCAATCCGAATGTTGTCTTTGGGCGATCGTCCGCTGATATTGATAACATCCGAGCTTTGGTTTACAGCTTCCTCGTCGTAATTCGGTTTGTATGGCATTTTTCCTCTCCTGTTTCCTTTCCCTTCTCTGGGCTAGAGATTACCCAGCGCGGTCACACCTTGCCGTCGCACATGGTAGTCCCTGTGGAAGTACACACAGTCTTTTACTTTGTCCTCATCATAGGCGACGAGGGCGAGGAAGGCTTTGTCGTACCCCGACTCTCTGAGGTGTTCAGCGACTTTGTTCCGATCCTTCAGCAGGAAGTAAAAACCGCCTGCATTGAGATCGGCGTAGCCACACTGACCCCTGCCCTCGATGGGCTGATCGCTGACCAAGCCGCTCGTTCTCATCTTTTCTACTACCCGCCAATGAGTGTCAAACATCTCTTTCCTCCTTATGGATTTGTGTTGTTGCTTTCCGATTCTTCTAGTTACATTATAACAGGAAATCTTGTAGTTGTCGAGCGTTCTGGGGATCTTTGCTACGGAAGATTAACTAGACCACCCTCTCTGTACTCTTTTACGACCTCACGGTTGTTTATCTCATATTTTATTTTCCCTTTTTTAACAACACCAGGATGAGGGTCACCTGCAACATTGTTAGAGAGTACAATCCTGAGCTTGTTATCTTCGATTTTTTCGTTTAACTCGCGAGTTATGTCAAACGAACTCTTATCGGTACCATAGGTTGCTTTGGTGATTTTTAATCTTCTACCCCTTACTCTACATTTGTAATATACCTGTCGAAGCATGACAAACACAGACACAAGTACAACGGGAGCCACTAGAGGAATTTTTATTGTCACGGAGAATGTGAAAATCTTAACCAAAAACCCTGCAATTTCGCCATTGTGATTCTTCAGTACGCTGGGAATCAATTTTAGTAATTCCCAGCATCCTAAAATAGCGACACCCTCAATTATGGTGTCTTTATGCTTGGTTACCCACTTTTTCATAATTGAATGGATTATAGCATGGAGATGCGGTTTTAGAAGGATTGACCACACGGCTAAGCTTTAAGATTTTTTTGGCGCGTTTTAATTGTTATTCCTCCAAAAGCAGCGTATTCTCTTGCGCCTTCTGGAACTTTCGTTAAAACAACCAAGTTTATGTTTTCAGGTGCTTTGCCGGATTGCCTTGAGAACTATTTACAAAAAAATGGGAAACCTCTCGTGTTGAGGGGTTTCCCTTCTGGAAAATACTTTTCTCGGTGCTAGCCCTAGCCCTGCATGGTTTCTTTGATCTGAGCTGCGCTCATTTCCTCTGTAACCTGTGAGGCCCTTTTGGCCGCTTCTGTGGCGGTGAGCCCCTCTGAGTGCAGTACGACTGCGAACTCTTGGCATCTCGGAATGCCCGCGGCCTTTTGTATTTCGCCATGGGTTTTCCCTGCTTGCCAGAGTTCTTGTACCTGCTTGACTTGCTTTGCTGTTAACATACCCCCTCCTACTGTTGCTTGGCTTCCTCAAAGGCCTTGGAAATCTTGTTCACACCCACTGTGACTTTGTGGGGTACACCCCAGAAGGTGGTCTTGTCACCCACAAGGGTGAAGGTGATCTTGCCGTTGGCATGTTCCACTTTCCAGTGCCCACTCAAGAACGAGTCACCTTCGGCCATCATTGTGAGGTGGGCGACTGTCCAATCTGCGGATGCAGCACCTGGAGCGGTGTAGTGGGTGCCGCCGTTGATGTGGACATATCCGCCCCGGTCAACCGACACCCATGCCATTCCCTCCGGTTTCGCCGGAATGTATACAACCCCAACTTGCTCTCCCATCTGCTTTCCTCCTTTTTACTTTGCGATTTGGTTATCTTTGATTTAAACCTAACTTTATTATAGCAGAGAATCTTGTAGTTGTAAACCAAACTGTTACTTTCAGGTTTTATGACTCCAAATCTACTTATTTTAACTTACTGATGCACTTTGCAATTAAATTGAGGATGGGTACAGCAACTGTTAGCACAAACAAACTTAGTATGGAAAGCCACAATATTGCGATGAAAGAACGATATTTCAATTTTCCCCAAAATTGATGTTTTGTCCCGATTTCTTTTAATACTTTGCCAGCGAGTAGTCCTTTGGGCGTGAAGACAATTTGGGTGGGACTGTCAACCGCTACTAAAGGAACTCTTTTTATTTCTCGAGTAATGGAACCCGTGCTTGTCTGTGTTTGCTCTCTAACGATTTCTACCGGACTGGCAAAACCTCTTTGACACAAGTTTCCCATAACTTTGGGAGCGTCGCTCTTTGCAAGATAATCTGAATAATCTGATTTTCCAAACTCAATTAACCTGTCAATTACGAATTTTTTAGTTATAGAGCTAGCTAGGTGTTGGTGGTTTTTCACTGTCCATATTAATAATTGTCTTTCTAATGGCCATAGCTTCTTGTCACTGACAAGTTCTCTGTCCATCAGTTCCTGGTAGAGGCTAATTTTTTGAAAGAAATATGGTGTGAGTGGTAATTCTATCATTGTGTTGATTTTACCATTTTGCTTGGTTTGCTTGCAATTTCCCCAATCCCGTAGTACAATGAAGTTGAGAATCTAGGTGATACGTGGTGCCTCGGGTGGCAAGATTTGCAAAATGGGAGGAAAACAAAATGTCTGAAGAGGTGAAACCAGTCGATCGTGATGGTAAGGAGCTTCACATTGGTGACAAAGTGACGCTTCACAACGCTTGTGACGGTATCCCGTTGTGGGAAGCCATTGTATGTGGTTGGGAGCCGTCTCCGGACTACGATCGGAGTTGTGTTGGGATTTTTGTCAGCACGAACGGGGGTTCTATTCACCCCGCTTCTATTAGCAAGGTGTGATTCGAAAAGGAAAGATCAATCAAAAGGAGAAGAAAGATAATGGAGATTCAGATCAATTTCCAGGGGGGGGCCGTTAGGGTCCAGGTTGAGCAGATGCCTGCCGTGGGCCAATTGATTCAGCTTACACTGGACCAGCAGCGACCTGCCTATAGCCGTCGTGGTCGGTGTCTAAAGGAAGGGGCATACAAACTGATCGAGGCTCAGGTGCCGGCCTCGGATGGTACGAGAACGTTTGAGACGTACCCGTATGAAGTTCCCCGTTCCTGTACCATTGGCCGAGCTGTATAGTGACTTATTGTCATGACTGGGCTGATCTTTAAAAGATTAGCCCTTTTTTCTTTTTTCTCAATTTTGCCGATGCTTCTTTACCAGATAAACGTCCTAATATAAGGATTGGGCAGTAGCCCAAGCTTTAGGAATTTTTGGCGCGCAAAACCCTAGGTAATTAATTAATAGCGCGAGCAGACACGAGCGAGTCCGCCGAAGCTCTGCCTACTGGCAGGCGGGAAAGCGGAGGCGAGGAGCGAGTGGATGCGAGCTCCATCGGTGTTAAATCAGTATTTCTTTTATCCTATGATG
>JBDRAO010000082.1:0-3468 GCA_043823645.1 bacterium | reverse complement strand
CCCCACGGCGCCTGCGCCGTATGTGAGGGCCTGGGGCAAAAACAGCAGATTGACCCCCAACTGCTAACAAACCCAAACCTTACAATTTTAGAAGGCGGTGTGTACCCCTGGGCCAACGCTTTTTTAGACCAAACCTGGACTGGGTCTATTGTAAGGGCAGTTTCTCTTGCTCATAGCATACCCTTGAAAATCCCCCTGGCAGGCCTCAATAAATCTAAATTGAACCTTCTTTTACACGGCACCGGACAGCAAACTTACGAGGTCTCATTTACCAACCATTACGGCCAAAGCCGTGTTATTCAAACCCGCTTTGAGGGCCTAATTCCCAACTTGGAGCGGCGCTGGCGCGAAACCAAGTCCGATTATATGCGCCGAGAGATTGAAAAATATATGGTCAAATTGCCTTGTGAGGTGTGCGGCGGCGCCCGGCTTAAAAAAGAGGCCCTATCGGTAACCATTAACGGGCAAAATATTGCCGCAGTGGCCAGTCTTTCCATTGGCTCATTGCGAGAGTGGGTGGGCGGTTTTAAGCGCCAAAATTACAGGGAAAATATCATTGCCGGCCCCATTGTAAGGGAGATTACCGCCAGGCTCGATTTTATGCTGGCGGTGGGGCTTGACTATATTAGCCTTTCGCGCAGTTCCGCCTCGCTGGCCGGGGGTGAGTCGCAAAGGATCCGGCTGGCGCGCCAAATAGGCTCAGGGCTTTCGGGTATTTTATATGTTTTGGACGAACCTTCCATTGGTCTGCACCAGCGCGATCAGGCACGGTTAATTACCACTCTTAAAAGGCTTCGCGACTTGGGAAACACTGTCATTGTGGTGGAACACGACGCCCAAACTATGCTGGCCTCCGATTATATTTTTGACATTGGCCCAGGAGCGGGGGATAGGGGAGGGGAGGTGGTGTTTGAGGGGACGCCGAAGGAGTTGCTGCGGGACAAAAAATCACTCACCGGGGCATATCTTTCGGGAAGGAAGAAAATGAAAGCAAAAATTAAAGAGCAAAATGAAAAAATACAATTAAAAGATCAAAAATTGGAAGTTGTTGGGGCGAGGGAGCATAACTTAAAAAATATCACCGTATCAATACCTTTGGGAACACTAACAGTGGTTGTGGGTGTGTCCGGCAGTGGCAAGTCAACCCTGGTTAATGAAACTTTATATCGGGCGCTAAGGGCGCATTTCGGCCTAAAAAACGAAAAGAGGGTGGGGGAGCATAGCAGTCTTTTGGGCGCGGAAAATATCGACAAGGTAGTGGCCATTGACCAAAGCCCCATTGGCCGAACGCCCCGCTCCAACCCGGCCACTTATACCAAAACTTTTGATGCTGTGCGCGATCTTTTTGCGCAAACCCAAGAGGCCAAGATTAAAGGCTATAAAAAGGGACGCTTTTCTTTTAATGTTAAGGGTGGGCGGTGTGAGGCCTGCCAGGGCGAGGGGCAAATTAAAATCGAAATGCAGTTTTTACCCGATGTTTATGTTAAATGTGATGAATGCGGCGGTACCCGTTACAATCCGGATACTTTAGATGTTTTTTACAAAGGAAAAAATATTGCCCAGATACTTGACCTAACAGTGGAAGAAGCCCTGCATTTTTTTGTTAATCACCCCAAAATAAAGCGCAATTTGGACACTTTATATGCTGTTGGTTTGGGTTACATTCGCCTTGGCCAGCCGGCGCCCACTCTTTCGGGAGGCGAGGCTCAGCGCATAAAATTGGCCTCGGAGCTTTCCAAAGTCCAAACCGGCAAGACCTTCTATATTTTAGACGAACCTACTACCGGCTTGCATTTTGCCGATCTGGAACGCCTTTTAGATATTTTGAGGCTTTTGGTTTCTAAAGGAAACACTGTGTTGGTGGTGGAACACAATTTAGATGTCATTCGCAATGCCGATTATATTATTGAGCTTGGCCCCGAGGGGGGAGATGGTGGTGGGGAGTTAATCTTCTCAGGTACCGTGGCCGATTTACAAAAAACCCCCACCACTCCCACAGGAGGGGTACTATAGTCGTGTGCTTAACGGCGTGTCGGGGGATAAAAATAGGCTCTCATAACAACCCCCGAATAAAATCTATATTTGACAAACTATCCTGTAGGGTATATTCTTTGAACAACTTCAGGAAGGGGGTTGTTGCGGTGAGCAAAATGAGAAATTTAGGTATGTTAAAGGACTATCTACCGAAAAATCGTACCTTTGCTAAACTCTACAAAGTTTATGCAGTTGATAGGTTGGGAAGTGTGGGTGCTCTTGAAAAGGAATATGGGCGCATTCTAAAACCAGCAAGGGTTTTTTTGGACCCGCAAGAGCTTGTAGCAGGATACCCTGTTTTACAGGCGTATAACCTGCTTGTCTCAAGAGAAGGTGCGGTTTTTGAGGCATACGCCTTCAGATTTGCTGAAAAGTCGATGGTAACAAAAGGCAGGGTTGAGACGGAAAGTGTTTTTGGCCCCGGCAAGTTTGATAGCGTCGAGAGACAAATGTATTCCCACTTGCTTGGCCTCTGGAAGAGAGCGCAAGGCCGCCTAACGGCAAAGGATCTAAGGAGAAGCGTCCGAATGGTGAAATTTACCATGTCGGGAAATCTTCAAGACGCAAGAGTTCGCGGATACGCGGCGCGTAGTTTCCTCGCTTCAAGCCTTATGCAGTATGCCAAAGGTAGAATCGAAGGAGATGCTCTTGTTGTAGAACCTGAAGCAGATTTCTTCCAGGATTACGAATGGCCCAGAAAACCCATAGAGCAAGCGTCAGGGTCGTTTACTCCTGAGATGTTTGACGAGAAAGCTCTAGAAAAGTGGGCGGCTGGGTAGTCAATGGCTCTAAGCGTAGTGAACCGCAAGGTTTGCTACGCTCTTCTTTATTGTCAAACCCGGGTCCGAGGGTGGTGACGCTGGGGGTGAAGTAATTTTTTCAGGCCTTGTCTCCGACCTTAGGGGAAAACCCACCCCTACCGGAAAAACCCTTGTCAATCCGACGGGTTGACAGTTGACTAGCTACGCAAACCTCTTTATTGTTGGGCCACTCTTACTCTTTCAAACTTCCCAATCACTTTAAGCAGGCCGTCTCTTGTGAGAATTATCCCCTTTTTTATGTCCCCAGATCCCATGTTTAGTCGCTCCAGCTCTAAAACGGCCCTATCAACTAGAAAATCCACATTGTCAAGATCAAGGGGGCAAACACATCCTGGCAAAAAACCAAACTGTTTTTCAAGAACTTCGGGAGCAACAATATTCCACTTCCCAACCAGCTTTTTCAAGGCCTTCTGCTCAATCCTATCGGCACCCTTTAAGATTATAGCTTTAAATCCATCTTTTGTGTCTATAACATCTAGTTTCTAAAACGAAATGCACCACTTAGGGTAAAATGTATTACCCTACCACCTGAAAGGTGGTGAAAAGTGATGCTAAAGAGAAAATTTAAACATCTGGATTTAGAGGAGCGGGAATTGATGTTTGGTCTGCTTCT
>JBDRAO010000081.1:0-3101 GCA_043823645.1 bacterium | reverse complement strand
TCTAAGCTCTAAACTCTAAATCCTAAACAAATTATAAGGTTCCAAATTCAAAGTTTAAGACATTTGAATTTTGAGTTTTGAATTTGTTTAGAGTTTAGGATTTAGGATTTAGGATTTTTTATCCTCGTGCCATATCACTTTGGTATACATTACAAAGTTCCACACCAAACCAATCAAAATTCCCACCAATTTTAGGCTGTTCTCAACCAAGAACCCGCGGCCCAAAAATTTTACCCCTAAAGTCATCACCACAAATTGTATCAATACAGACCCTAGAGAAACCAAATTAAACTGCAAGAATTTGGACCCCAAAAGTTTAATATTTGAAAAGGGGATCTTTTCTCTTTCAAAAGTCCAAATGTTGTTAATAACAAAGTTTGATACAATGGCCAACTCGGTGGAAAAAACAGTAGCCACTTGAGGCGGTAAAAAGAGCCTGAAAAGATTAAAAAAGCCTACATCCACCAGCATGCCAATGCCACCCACCACACAAACCTTCAAAAACTTCTCCCACTCACGGTAGCGCAGAGTAAAAATTACCTTTAAGGAACGCGCGGCCTCGGCCCCGGCAATCTTGCTTTCCCCCTTATCCCGCTCCAAAAATTCAATAGGCACTTCTTTTATTTTGGCTCCCAGTTTGTGAAGCTGAAAGTAAAGCTCAATTTTGTAGCTAAAGCCTTTTTTGTATATCCAGTTTGTATTGATACGCTTGAGGTAATCTGCTTTGGTGGCTCTAAAACCTGTGGTCATATCGTGGTACTGCGGTGTTAGAAGAACAATACGACAGGCTAGGTTACCAAGGTAGGAAATAACTTTACGCTTAAAACCCCACTCAGAAGGAATTGAACCCCCCTTAATATAGCGACTGCCCACAGCTACATCGGCTCCCCCGTCAAGCGCCTCTAAGAAATGGGGGATAAACTTAGGACTATGCTGGCCATCGGCATCGTATTCAAACACCGCCTCTGCTTTGAGCTTGTCCAGCGCGTACGCAAAACCTCGCTTGTAGGCATCTCCCAAACCATTCTTTTCCCCACTAACAAGGTAAAGGTTTTTGTGGCTGGCTTGGAGCTTTTTAACAATATCTCCGGTACCATCGGGAGAGTTGTCATCTACCACCAAAATTGAACCCTGGTGGTCTTTGGTTTTCCCAAACTCGGCCACCAAACCCTCAATGGTGTTTTTAATGTTCTCGGCTTCGTTGTATGTTGGGACAACAATTGTAAAATTCATAGTAAGGTTAGCCAAGCCCCCACAATCACCACTCCGCCAATAAGAAAATACTCCAGCAAAACTTCCAAAATCATCCTATCCTCCTGCGCATGGTGGATTATACCCCAGGCCATATAGGCAAGGGAAGCGGCTGTAATTACAAAAAACTGCCTTACCGGGTAGAAGTGGAAAAGGTAGAAAAGAACCAAAGAAACAGCCAAAAGAGCTATTAGTATCAGGTAGTGAATAAGATGCCGTTTGTTAGTCATAAAATCGATCCTGCGCTGGAGCCCAAAATACCAGCCAAAGCAACCCCAATAATCAAAAGATGAGCCAAGTTGTGGCCGGAAAGGCGTAAGATCTTCTTTCTTTTTAAGTACCAGGTGTCCAAAAGTAGCAACGCCATAACTACACCCAAAATTATAGCGGAAACATCTTTGCCCACTGCAAATTTGTTTATCTTGGGAACGGCAAGCGGCCCCGATTCTAAACCGGTACCGGCTACCTGCCCCTCCGGCGCTAAACCGGAATTTCCGCTTGCCTGCCCCTTTGCCAATACCGGCAAAGTACTCTCACTGCCAAACATTTGTACCACCAGCACTGCCTCTTCACCATTGAGATCGCCTTTGACCACCGCCACTCCAATATTTTTGTAATTGGGATTAACAATATTGGCCTTGTGTGTGGGCGATGCCATCCAAGCGCTTTGCGCCTCCTCGGCATAGGCAAAATCTTTGGCCAAATTCTCCCCGGCGTAAATATAGTCATAGCCCTGCGACAAAATAAACTGCCAGGGAGTTTTGCCCAAAGGAGAAGTATGGGCCCAGTAATCATTGGCCAGCATATTTTCCCCTTTAGCTTGGGCCGCCGCTTCCAAACGGGCATCGTAAGTTAGAGTAGAAAGCCCCAACTCCTGCCTCTTTTGGTTGGTAAGGCCAACAATCTGATCGGGGGTAATAAAACTCGTAAAACTTAAAACTCCCGGAGCAATCTTTGGGAAAAAGTTTAGAAAGAGAGCCAAAGAGGCCAACAAACCAATGTAGGTACCAAGGGCGCCGTGGTGGGCCAGTTTGGCGCGACGGTCCCCTTCAGGGTGGGGTAGGAAATAATCTTTTAAAGTCTGTGGCAGGTTCATTAAAGGTATTCTACAATATTGCAATTTGAATGGCGAGAGGTTAGAATGTACCTGTATGAACGGACTTTACAAAAAAACCTTAAAATACAGAGTTTTGGTTGAGAAAGAAACCGCCGACAAAGGGACCAATATTTATGTAACACAAGTGCCCACTTTAGGCATTTCTGATTATGGGAATACTATCGAAGAAGCCTTAGAGAACACTAAAAAACTAATCAAGTTCCACATTGAGTGTCTACTGGAAGAAGGTGAACCCATTCCGGAACCTGATAACTCAGATGAGTTGGTAATTGCCAGTCCCAGCATTGAATTTGAAACATCTAGGGAACTTGTTTTCGCATGAAAAAACTGCCCCGATTAAAATCTAGCGAGGTCGTAAAGGCACTTAAAAAGGCGGGCTTTATTGAAAAAAGGATTACAGGAAGCCATATGCGGCTGGCCCACTCTAACGGCCGTAAAGTAACAGTGCCAATACACGGAAAAGATGTACCTATAGGAACGCTGAAATCGGTTCTGCGCCAGACCCAACTCAGTAACGACGAGTTTTTAGATTATTTCTAAACATTATGAAGCGCTATCTGCTCATTTTATTACTGCCTCTTATAGCCTTTTTAACCTACAAAACTCCCCCGGTACAGGCTTTTATTAAGGAAACTTTTAAGACTCATGTGAGCCTCCAAGCGGCCGAATGGGGTACAGTAGAGGGAGCGGCGGCAGTAATCAAGCAGACTTTAGAAACTGGGGACAAAGACCA
>JBDRAO010000080.1:0-10286 GCA_043823645.1 bacterium | reverse complement strand
AAACTCTTCGCCCCGGAATTATCGGCGCATTTTAGCTGTGTTGTTCTTTGAACCATAACAAATATCCAATATCCCAGATCCAAGATCTTAAGATTATTTCTTGGTTTTTGGTTCTTGGATCTTGGTTTCCCCTACCACTTTCCACCTTTTCAACTTACTTATGGGGCGGGATTCTTCAATAGTTACCACCTGACCCACACTATAATCTTTGGCGCTATGTGCGAAGTATTTTTTGTGATCTTCCATCACCTTATGATAAGTCGGGTGGGTGTAGCGCCTGCCAACCCTAACTACCAAGGTGTCTTTCATTTTATTAGATACAATTGTGCCGGTTAACCTTTTTTTTGGCATATGAAAGTTTTAATACGGGCCAAATCTTTCTTGGCTCGGACTATTTTATAGTAATTATCCAATTTTCCCAGCATTTGGCTTTTTCTCAGAGCATTTAATGCGGTCACCTTGGCAGACAACTCCTTTTCCAGTTCATTAATATTCAATTGCGCCAAACTCACTGGTTTCTTTTTTTCCATAATATTATTCGGCTACAAAGCCTGTTTTAATAGGCATTTTGTGCCCGGCCAACCTGAAGGCTTCTTTGGCTTGTTCTCGAGTCACTCCGGAAATTTCAAAAAGAATTCTGCCCGGGGTGACTACGGCAACATAATGATCCACCGCCCCCTTACCTCTACCCATACGGATACCCTGACCTTTCATAGTAACAGGCTTGTCCGGGAAAATTCTAATCCAAAGCTTGCCTCCTCTTTTGGTATAGTGGGTGATGGCTTTTCTGGAAGCTTCAATTTGTCGCGATGACACCCAGGCCCTATCTAAGGCTTTGAGACCAAACTCTCCAAAGGCAAGCTCCGCTCCCCGTTGGGCATTGCCCTTCATACGACCTCTAAACTGCCTTCTAAATTTTTGTTTTTTAGGTAACAACATATTAATCTTGCAGGTTGATCCAAACCTTAACGCCTAAAGTCCCGTATCCTGTAAAAGCGGTGTCTCTGGCATAATCAATCTTGGCCCTGAGTGTCTGTCTGGGCACGCTACCAAGAGTTACATGCTCTGTTCTGGCAATTGAAGACGGCCCCCCTATTACCCCTGATACCTGAACCCTGACCCCTTTTGCCCCCGCCC
Organism: bacterium; assembly: GCA_043823645.1. Taxonomy (GTDB): domain Bacteria; phylum Patescibacteriota; class WWE3; order JBDRAO01; family JBDRAO01; genus JBDRAO01. The sequence goes on along the minus strand of JBDRAO010000080.1, from coordinate 9,149 downwards.
CCATAACACGAAAGGCGGTAGTCTTAATAATCCTTCTTACCGGCATACGGCGCTTTATTTGAGACACCACATCTTCCGCCACCAAACCGGCTGAGAGGTCTTTATCTTTAAAAGATTCCACCGAAAGATCTACCTTAACCCGAGTAAGCCTTTCCAACTCCTCTTTAAGCATCTCGTGTCCCGCGCCACCTCGGCCAATAACCACCCCCGGACGCAGAACTACCACTAAAACCCTAATATCGCCAATGGAGCGTTCGATCTTAATGGTTTTAATGCCAGCATGGCCCACTTTTTTTCTAATAAACTCCCGAATTTTAATATCTTCAAAAACCCTATTGCCGTAGTCCTTTTTTTCAGCATACCAGGTTGATTTCCAGTTTCTATTTATATTTAATCTAAACCCTATGGGGTTAATTTTTTGTCCCATAAAAACATCCTAGAACCAAGAACCGATATCCTAGATATAATTTTAGATACTAAAATCTTAAGATTATTTCTTGGTTTTTGGATCTTGGATTTTGGATTGCTTTCTTTCAGAAAGCACCAGACTCACATGACTCACTCGTTTGGCAATTCGGTGTATCCGACCGCGGCTGACAAAACGCCAGCGTTTAAGGGTAGCCGCCTCATCTACCCTAATTTCTGAAACCACTAATTCCTGCTCATCTTTAACTTTGTGATTATGCTTGGCATTAGCAATGGCCGATTTTAAAAGCTTTTCCAGTGGCTGAGCCGCCCTCTTGGCGCAAAATTTCAAATCGTGCAAAGCTTTTTTAACCGGCTGGCCCCTTATCATATCGGCCACCAACCTAACTTTTTGCGGCGACATTCTTAAGTTTTTAATTGAAGCTTTAACTTCCAAATCAGTACTGTCGGGTGCGGGTGCGATCAAGCAATTTTGGCGCCGCCAGGAGGGCCCCCGCTCCTTAAGGCGTACTCGCCGTACGCGGGGAGGTGCCTGACCTAGGCGACCAAAATTCTGCTTGGCGCACGAGCGCCGCAGTGGCTACTACACTCTTCCTTCAGACGAACTTGACCTTCTCTTTTTATCACCGTGAGATCTAAAGGTTCTGGTGGGTGAGAATTCACCCAATTTATGCCCCACCATGGCCTCATTTACAGAAACGGGCAAATGAGCCCTGCCATTGTGAACCAAGAAGGTAAAGCCCACCATCTCCGGAGCAATGGAACTACCCCTAGCCCAGGTTTTAATAGGCTTTTTATCGCCACTTAGTTTAGCTTTATTAACTTTTGCTGTTAGTTTCGGGTCCACAAAGGGCCCTTTTTTACTCGAACGGCTCATAATTTGTTTAGCACGAACAGCAAACAATTTTGGCGCCGCCAGGAGGGGTCCCCGCTCCTTAAGGCGTACCCGCCGTACGCGGGGAGGTGCCTGACCTAGGCGGCCAAAATTCTGTTTGTTGTGCGGGCGTACAAGATCCTACTTCTTCCTCCTATCCCTAACCAAATACTTATCAGTGTGCTTTCTTCTTCTGGTCTTTTTGCCCAGAGTCTTTTTGCCCCAAGGACTCTTGGGTGAGGGCATACCAATACCGGACCTCCCTTCGCCACCGCCATGCGGGTGGGACCCCGGGTGCTGAGCCACTCCTCGAACCGCTGGCCTCACTCCTCGGTGGCGCGACCTTCCGGCCTTGCCCAGTTTAACATTTTTTAAATCAGCATTACCCAGTTGGCCCACTGTGGCCATACAATCAGCCAGCACTCTTTTTACCTCGTTGGAAGGCAGTTTAACCTGGACATATTTGCCATTTTCCTCGTGGGCTGTAACAGTAAGGTAGGTGCCGGCTCCTCTTGCCATCTGGCCACCCTTCCTTGGAAAAAGCTCTACATTGTGCACCGGCTGGCCCACCGGCACAAATTTCAAAGGCATAGCATTACCCGGCTTTAAATCGGCCCGCTCTTTGGCAAGACTCACCACCCAATCCTCGCGCCTTAAGCCCTGAGGAGCCAGAATATAGCGCTTTTCGCCGTCTTTGTACACAATAAGCGCAATGTTGGCACCTCGGTTGGGATCGTATTCAATTTGTCTGACCCGCCCTTCAATTCCAAACTTATCTCTTTTGAAATCAATAATACGGTACTTTCTCTTGGAACCCCCGCCCTGATGGCGCGTAGTCACCCTACCGGTATTACCCCTACCACTTCTTTTCTTTAAGGGCTTAAGAAGCGACTTTTCCGGTACGGCGCCCTTGTCGTATTCGGGAACCAGGTCTACTCTATGTCGCCTTCCCGGCGTTGTGGGTTTGTATCTTTTTAAAGCCATAATACAAATAAGCTCTAAATACTAAACACTAAATCCTAAACAAATTCAAAATTCCAATGTCTAAATGTTCAAAGCTCTACTCTGTTTCGATTATTTGAACTTTGAACCTTAGGGTTTGTTTTAGATCGTACTCGATCGCCGCCTTGCGGACGAGCTTAGAATTTAGGGTTTAGGGTTTTACTCCAATTCCTTTATACTCTCACCCTTTTTCAAAGTTATGAATGCTTTTTTCCAATTTGGCCCGTAAGTAACTTTGCGCCACTTATTTTGCGGGCGCTTTTTTCCTTTAATTACCGCTGTCCTTATTAAAATAGGGGTGACACCAAAAAACTCCTTGACTGCCAGGGCAATTTGGACCTTATTGGCTTTTGGATCAACTCTAAAAAGGTAAGTATTCTTTTTTTCTTTAAGGCTCGCGGCTTTTTCGGAAGCAATGGGAGCTTTAATTATGTTAGTCATACTTTTTTCTCTGAACCACCCAAGAAAACCACATTTTTGGCTCTCATAACAATATAGGCATTTAAAAAAGCCACCGTAACAGTGCTAACTCCTTTAATATTACGACCGGAAAGCCGCACTTTTTTGCCGGATTCTGCCTTAAAATCGGGCAAAACCAGTAGGCTTGAGCCAATAATCTTTTTATCGGTCAAAAAAGCGCTCATTTCTTTAGTGGATATTTTCTCCAATGCAGGGACAGCAAAGGTGTAAACGGCGCCCTTGCTCTCACAAAGAGCCAAGGCTGAAAGAAGAGCCTGGCGGCGCATTTTTGGGGGCATTTTCAAACTCCAATCGCGCGGTTTGGGGCTATGCGCCACCCCGCCTCCCACCCAAATGGGAGAACGAATAGAACCATGGCGCGCCCGGCCGGTACCTTTCTGACGCCAGGGTTTTTTACCCCCACCGGATACTTCGCCGCGATCTTTGGTACTGGCTGTCCCTTGGCGTTGATTGGCTAGATATACCCTGACATATTGGGCTATAAGGGGCATATTTATTTTTGAGGCAAACAATCTTTTCTTTTCCATGTTTCTACTACGCTACTTCCCTACAAATAACTCTACCACCCCACCTATATGTCCCGGAACCGGACCGGATACCACTATAACACTATTTTCCACCCCCACCACTTTTAAGCCCTTAATAAACACTTTTTTGCCGCCAGCTCTGCCGGGCATTTTTTTTCCGGGCATTACCCTACCCTCGCCCTGAGCTCCAATAGAGCCGGGTTTTCGCTGTACCGCAAAGTGGCCATGAGTGGCCGGGTGTCCCGAAAAACCCCAGCGTTTCATTACTCCGGTGAATCCTTTTCCCTTGGAAACCCCTCTGATTTCCACCCCTTGCCCCACCAATTTTTGGAGTTCCTCTTCACTTAAGGAATCTTTGGGCTTTAAGAGAGTTACTGGTACAACATACCCATTCTCGTTAAACACTTGGCTCATCTTTTGTTTCTTTGTTTCTATTATCATAAGTCAAATAGGTCTTAAAACTGTACCCAGTTATATAACACAGCAAGGCTGTGAGTATATATGACCTATATTCCGCCATAAAAAAAGCGCCGCATCGGCGCCAATTCCTCTAACCGAAATACTTACCACTACAATTCACATCTTTATCTCAATGTTTACGCCCGCCGGCAAATTGAGATTGGAAAGCTGGTCCAAGGTTTGAGGAGTAGGCTCTAAAATGTCAATTAGCCTCTTGTGCTCCCTAATCTCGAAGGTTTCCATTGATCTTTTGTCAATTTGCGGTCCGCGAACTACAGTGGTTTTATGTATTTCCGTGGGTAGAGGAACAGGCCCGGCCACTTTGGCTCCTGTTCGTACCGCCGTGTCAATAATACTCTCAGTAGAGCTATCAATGACATGCGAATCATAACTTTTTAAACGAACTCTAATTCTAGTATTGCCTGCCACAAAATCAATTACGAATGTGCAATTACAAATTAAAAATTAGAGCAGAATCCTTTACTCATTCGTAATTTGTAATTCGTAATTCGTAATTTACTTGACTACCTTACTTACTGCTCCGGCTCCAACAGTTTTTCCCCCTTCGCGAATGGCAAAACGCATCCCTTCCTCTAGAGCCACCGGAGTAATCAGTTTAACAGTCATCTTGGCATTATCGCCCGGCATGACCATTTCTACCCCTTCCGGAAGAGTGGCCTCTCCGGTTACATCGGTAGTTCTAATGTAGAACTGAGGGCGGTATCCAGAAAAGAAAGGTGTGTGGCGGCCCCCTTCCTCTTTGGAAAGGATATAAACCTCGGCCTCAAAGTCGGTATGGGGTTTAACACTACCGGGTTTGACCAGTACCTGGCCGCGCTCGACCGCTTCCCGCCCAATGCCGCGCAACAAAATTCCCACATTGTCACCCGCCTGACCCTGGTCCAGAGTTTTTCTAAACATCTCCACCCCGGTAACTACTGTTTTGACAGTGTCGGCAATGCCAACAATCTCAATTTCCTCGTTGACTTTAACCACCCCGCGCTCGATCCTGCCGGTCACTACCGTACCGCGCCCCTTAATGGAAAACACATCCTCCACTGGCATTAGAAATGGTTTGTCCATTTCGCGCTTTGGCTCCGGAATATGCTCATCTAGAGCATTGATCAATTGCCAAATAGGCCCGCACCACTCACAATCCTCCTTGCCACAACCGCACTCCAAGGCCTTCAAGGCTGACCCCCTAATAATGGGACAATCCTCGCCATACTCATATTTTTTGAGATCCTCGCGCAGTTCCATCTCCACCAAGTCTAAAAGCTCTTTATCGTCCACCGCATCCACCTTGTTCATAAAAACCACCATGGCCGGAACATTCACCTGACGCGCCAGTAAAATGTGTTCCTTGGTCTGAGGCATAGAGCCATCGGTAGCGGCCACCACTAAAATTGCCCCATCCATCTGGGCCGCCCCGGTAATCATATTTTTAATATAGTCAGCATGGCCCGGGCAATCAATGTGGGCATAGTGGCGCTTTTCACTTTCATACTCCAAGTGAGAAATAGAGATAGTAATGCCCCTTTCGCGCTCTTCGGGAGCTTTATCAATATTCTCAAAGGCGGTAAATTCGGCCAGGCCTTTGGTGGAAAGAATTTTAGTAATAGCGGCGGTCAGCGTGGTCTTTCCGTGGTCCACGTGGCCAATGGTGCCCACATTAAGGTGGGGCTTGGTGCGCTGAAATTCAGCCATGGTAAAAGTATCTGGTATCAATACAAGAGAGCGCGTCTGTCTCTTGAATGGATAACGGATAACCCACAACTACCTGGAAACTCTAAATTCTAAATTCTAAACCCTAAACACCTGCCTGCCGGCAGGCAGGAGTCCAAAATCCAAAGTTCAAATGTTTTAAATTTTGAACTTGGAACCTTCGAGTTTGTTTAGAACTTAGAGTTTAGAGCTTAGGGTTTTATTTCTTCCCTGCTATCACTTTCTCTGTCACTGACAAAGGTACTTCCTCATAGTGACTAGGCTCCATATTGAACGAACCGCGACCCTGTGTCAAGGACCTGACATCGGTGGCATAACCAAACATTTCCGCCAAGGGGACCGTGCCTTTTATAACAGTAATTCCCGATCGTGGCTCACTCCCCTCGATTATACCACGACGGGAGGATATGTCACCTATGACATCGCCCATATACTTGTCTGGCACCATTACTTCAAGTTTCATAATAGGCTCTAAAAGAGTCGGCTTGGCACGCCGAGCCCCGTCTTTAAAAGCCATTATAGCCGCTATTTTAAAGGCTATTTCCGAGCTGTCAACATCGTGAAAAGAACCATCATACAAAGTAGCTTGAACATCCACCACCGGATAACCTGCCAAAACACCATTTTCAAGAGCTTCTTTGACTCCTTTTTCTACCGCCGGAATATACTCGCGAGGGATAGTACCGCCCACAATTTTGTTTACAAATAAATTACCCTCGCCCTTACCCTTAGGCTCCAGTTTCAAAAACACATGGCCGTACTGGCCCCGACCCCCCGATTGGCGAATATATTTACCCTCTTGCTCCACCATGTCGCGAATGGTTTCGCGGTAAGCCACTTGGGGCGCGCCAACGAAGGCCTCTACGCGAAACTCCCGTTTAAGTCTGTCGGCCAGTATTTCCAGGTGCAGTTCGCCCATGCCGGAAATAATTGTCTGGTTGGTCTCGTGATTAACGGCAATCTTAAAGGTGGGATCTTCTTCAGAAAGCTTATTTAACGATTGGCCCAGCTTTTCCTGATCTTGCTTTGTTTTTGGCTCAATAGCCATGGAAATGACCGGCTCGGGAAAAGTGATTGACTCCAAAGCCACCGGATCCTGCTCGTCGCAAAGGGTTTCCCCGGTAAAGGTATCTTTAAGGCCAATGACGCCGCCAATTTCTCCAGCAGCTAGTTCCGGTATTTCCTCCCTGGTATTGGCATGCATTAAAAGAATCCGGCCCACCCGTTCTTTTTTCCCTTTGGAAGAATTGTAGACATAAGAGCCACTGGTGAGAGTACCGGAGTAAACTCTAATGTAAGTTAAGCGCCCCACATAAGGATCGGTTTGCACCTTAAAAGCCAAGGCGGTAAAGGGGCCATCTTCACGGGGCTTCAATTCTACCTCCTCTTCACTGCCCACTCTTTTTCCCAAGGTTGGCGGTACTTCCAAAGGAGAAGGCAAGTAGTCAATGACAGCATCCATAATTTTTTGGGCAATAACTTTTCTGCCGTCGCCCCCCATAACGGGAAAGAACTCACCTGAAATGACTGCTCGGCGGATAGCCTGCTTAATTTCCGCCACACTTAGCTCCTGGCCGCCCAGGTATTTTTCCATTGAAGCATCATCGTACTCTACTACTTTTTCTATGAGTTCTGTGCGCCATTTGGCCACTTTCTCTTGCAATTCTTCCGGGACCTCTTTTCCACAAATTCTAAAGCCTCTTCATCTTTATAGACAAAGGCTTTCTGCTCTACAATGTCTACCATACCAGAAAGCTCGTATTCACGGCCAATGGGCAAAGCAATGGGAAAAGCATTGGGGGAGAGGCGCTCGCGAATAGAGGCGACACTCATATCATAATCGCCACCCACCAAATTAAGCTTGTTTACAAAGCAAATACGGGGAACACTGTACTTGTCTGCCTGGCGCCACACCGTTTCACTTTGAGGCTCCACTCCCATTTTACCGTCAAACACTACCACGGCGCCATCTAGTACTCTTAAGGAGCGCTCCACCTCAGCGGTAAAATCCACATGTCCGGGAGTGTCTATAATGTTAATCCTACAATCTTGCCAGAAACAGGTGGTGGCGGCTGAAGTAATGGTAATGCCTCGTTCTTTTTCCTGCTCCATCCAGTCCATTTCGGTGGTGCCTTCGGTAATTTTGCCAATCTTGTGCTTTTTACCAGTATAATAAAGCACTGTCTCGGTGGTGGTGGTTTTACCGGCATCAATGTGGGCAATAATGCCAATGTTTCTGATTTTGTTTAACGGATACTTTTTTTTAGTTTCCATGGTTCGACTCGCTCACCACAGGTGAGCGACCCTAAAGCTACCAATGCAACCAATCCTTGTCAATAAGGTTGGTTTGCGCCTGGCGCGCCACCCTGTGGCTGATTTTTTGCTTGACAGGGTAAGGAATAAATGATAAAAGTAAGATATGCCAACAGCAACCGTTACATCAAAAGGGCAAGTGACTATTCCCGTTAGTATCCGCCAAGAGTTAGATTTGGAAGCGGGAGATAGCCTTGTATTCGCTTCCGAACTGGACGGCCACAGCTTTAGGGCCGCTAAAAGACACAGCATTACCTCTCTTAGAGGCATCTTAGCCGATGCCAAAGGCCCCACCATTAAAGATTGGACAAAAGTAAGGCGGCAGTTTGAAAAGGCCGCCGCCGCCGATGCGCTTAAATACCTCAATCAGTGAAAAAATACCTTGTTGATACCAACATTTTCCTAGACCTTTTCCTTGATAGAGACAAGAAAAGGTGTGACAAAATCGAGACCTTTTTCAACCAATCCGACAAACAGGGCCATAAGCTCTGTACCAGTATTCTGGCCCTGGCCGAAACCGGCTGGGTTCTAAAAAGTTTTTATGGCAAAGACAGGCCCAAAATAGTTGAAATTATTGACAAAATCCTTGGGGTAAACAACCTTTCCATAATTGACTGTGAAAATGAGACTGTAATCAAAAACACTACCACACTATTCAAAACCCAGAACATCTCCTTTATCGATAGCTACTTTGTAGCTCTCTGTTTGGACAGGCAGGCCGACTCGGTGGTGTCCTTTGACAAGGACTTTGACAAAGTCTCCCTCATTAAACGGCAAGAGCCTTAGAAACCCAAATGCTTGTTGATTTTTTGGCTTAAGGTAATTTCTGTTACAATGGCAGTAATGCAAGCGCTCACAGCCAAACAACTCATTCAAAAATACCTCACTTTTTTCAAAGAGCGGGGGCACGCGGTAATCCCTTCTGCTCCCCTAGTACCTCACGACGACCCCTCGACCCTCTTTATTAGCGCCGGCATGCACCCTTTGGTGCCTTACCTTTTAGGCGAACCCCACCCCCAAGGCAAGCGCCTTACCAATGTGCAAAAGTGTCTGCGCACAGTAGATATTGAAAATGTGGGAGATACCACTCACCACACCTTTTTACTTATGCTGGGCAATTGGTCCCTGGGTGATTATTTTAAGAAAGAATCCATTGCTTTAAGCTGGGAATTTTTAACTTCCAAGCTTGGCATTGATCCCAAAGTTATTAATGTCACAGTTTTCAAGGGAGACAAGAACTCCCCATTTGATGAAGAATCACAAATTACCTGGCTTGGGGTCGGGGTACCCAAGACAAGAATTTTCCCCCTAGATAAAAAACAAAACTGGTGGGATGCCGGCGA
>JBDRAO010000079.1:0-5286 GCA_043823645.1 bacterium | reverse complement strand
CCCCCACAAAAACCTGCCGAAGTAATCAAGAAGCTCAAGAAGTTAGATTTTGAGGTTGACCACGCCACTGGAAGCCACCAGGTACTGTACAAGGAAGGTCACCCGAGGCCAGTAGTGGTGCCTTTTCACAGCAGGGATCTCAAAAAAGGAACTTTGGCTGGTATTTTGAAACAGGCCGATGTTTCCCGTGAGGATTATCTGTCTCTTTAATGCCATTTATTACCAAAATCTCCCTCCAAAAGAAAAAAGGCCGGTACAATGTAGAGATAGACGAACAGTTTGCCTTTGGAGTGTCGGAAGTGCTTTTGGCTCGCGAAGGCCTTTACAAAGGCAAAGAGTTGAGTTTGGGACAAGTGGAAGCTTTAAGGCAGGCATCAGAGGAGGACAAATTATACGAAAAGGCCCTTGGTTTCCTCTCATATAGGCCTCGTTCCCGTAGAGAGGTGGAAATTTATTTGAAACGGAAGGTGGGTAAGTGTTCAAATACAAACTCAATTTCAAACTCAAATTCAAACCCAAATAATTGCACTGGGGGGGTTTTAGCTCGTTTAGAGAAGCAATCATATATTAACGACACCTCCTTTGCCCGCTGGTGGGTGGAGCAGAGGCAGGGTGGCAAAAACCCCAAAGGTCCGGCTATTATAAAAGCCGAGCTTTACCAAAAAGGAGTGGCGCGAGAAGTAATAGAAAAAGCCATGGAACCGGTGGGCAGTAGCAAAGATTTGGTGGAGCAGGCTGGCAAGGCGCGCGCCGCGCGCCTTAAAGGTTTAGACAAAGTTGCCTTCAAAAGGCGCCTATCTTCCTATCTTCTGCGTCGCGGTTTCTTGTGGGAAGATGTAAAGCCCGTGGTTGACGAATTATCAAGATAGTGACATATTAAGCCTATGGGAATCTTAAGCAGTTTACTAAAAAAGCCAAAAAAACCTATTTCTCAAGCGGTATTAGTATCCCCAGAAGATCTAAAAAGAACTCAGAAAGAGGCTCAACTTATTGTAGCCAAGGCTCGCAGTGAAGCTGACAGTATCTTCGAATCGGCTCGCAAAGCGCAGGGCAATGCCGATAAACTGCGCGAAGAGCTGGTTAGAAAAGAGGAATTTTTAAGCCAAAAGTTTGATGCGCTCCAGGCGGAACAGGGGGCCTTAATGAAGCAAAAAGAAGAAGCGGCTGCCATAAAGCAGGAGGCAGAGAAAATCCGCGCCAAACAAACGGAAACCTTGCAAAAGATAGCCTCAATGACCAAGGCTGAAGCCGGCGACCAACTTTTAAAAAATTTGGAAAAGGATTTGGAAAATGATGTGGCTCGTAAAATAAAAGAAGCCGAAGAAGAAATAAGAGTTAAGTCAGAAGAAAAGGCTCGCCAAATATTGGTAGATGCCATGCAGTCCGTAAAGGTTGATTATGTGCCTCAAAACACCACCTCTCGCGTAAAACTACCGGAAGAGGAAATCAAGGGGCGGATTATTGGCCGCGACGGCCGTAACATTAAAACCTTGGAAAAAGCCACCGGCGTAGATTTTGATTTGGACGAATTTCCCGGAGAAATTAGGGTGTCTTCCTTTGACGGAGTGCGACGAGAAATAGCCAAAGTGGCCCTAGAGCGCCTCATAGCCGATGGCCGTTTTCAACCGGTAAAAATTGAAGAAATTGTGGAAAAAACTCGCAAAGATATTGAGATTCTAATCCGTCAAACCGGAGAAAAGTTTGCCTATAAAGCGGGAGTCACCGGTTTACCTTTGGAAATAATTGACCTTTTGGGCCGTTTTAAATACCGCACCTCCTATGGCCAAAATCTGATTGATCACACTTTGGAGATTGTGGCCCTTTGTGAGCATATGGCTCGGGATTTAGGGGCCGATGTCAAGCTTTCTAAAACTGCGGGCCTTTTGCACGATTTGGGCAAAGTCTTAGTGGAGGATATGGAAGGCCCCCACGCTCAGCTTACCCGCCAGGTTCTGGAAAAGCACAAATTTAACGAAAAGCTTATTAATGCGGCCGCGGCCCACCATGAAGAGGAGGAGTTTAAGAGCATTGAGGCGGCCATAGTGCATATTGCCGATGCCATTTCCGGCGCTCGGCCTGGCGCCAGGGTGGAAAATTATGCCGCTTATTATAAGCGCCTTAGAGAGTTGGAAGACACGGCCAAAGCTTTTGAGGGAGTGCGCGATGTTTATGCCATTTCTGCCGGCCGAGAGCTCAGGGTGGTGGTTGAGCCGGGAAAGATATCCGATGCTCAGGCTGTAAAGTTATCCCACGATATTGCTAAAAAGGTGGAAGCAACGCAGACATACCCTGGTGTTGTAAAGGTAACTGTTCTGAGGGAGTTACGGGCATCGGAACTGGCTAAATAGTGTTTTTAATTCCGAATATCAAAGCTCAAGTAACAAAAAAATGACAAAGTTCAAATAAGGTATTTGACATTTAGATTTTTTTTGAAATTTGGATTTTGGATTCTGACATTATGAGGATTCTGTTTATTGGAGACATTGTGGCTTCCCTAGGGCGCACTACTGTAAGCAAAATCTTGCCAAATTTGATAAAAGATGATAATATCAGCCTTGCAATAGCCAATGGTGAGAATTTGGCCCACGGGCGCGGTTTAACGGCCGAGAAGGTTTCCGAAGTTTTAGGTTTTGGGGTTGATTTTTTAACCACTGGAGATCATGTTTTTCGTATTCCGGGCTTTGCAGGGGAGATAGACAGTCTTCCTGTAATTAGACCGGCCAACTGGCCGCAAGATACACCGGGTAAAGGCTACCATGTTTTAGACTTGGGAAAAGAGGGGAAAGTTTTGCTAGTCAATTTGCTGGGTACTACACATATCAATGGACCTACCGAAAATCCTTTTTACACAATTGATAAGATTCTCGAAGAATTTGAAAAAGAAAAATTCAAAGCTATCATGGTTGATTTTCACGCCGAGGTAACATCGGAGAGCAGAGCTTTTGGGTTTTATGTCGATGGGCGGGTCACAGCTGTTTTTGGGACTCATTCGCATGTGCCTACCGCCGATGCTCAAATCTTGCCAAATGGAACGGCTTATGTCACCGATGTAGGCATGGTGGGGGCTCGCGACTCGGTGCTGGGGGTTGAGCCGCAGATTATAATTGACAGGTTTACCAAAGTGCCATCGCAAAGGTTTGAGTGGGTGGAAGACGGCCCCTCGGTTTTTAACTCGGTGTTGTTAGAGGTTGATAACAAAGGGAAGGTGGCCAGTTTTGAGAGATTAGATAAGGAAGTAGGCCCTGCCCAAATCCTAAACCCTAAGTTCTAAGTTCTAAACAAGCTAAAAGGTCTTAAGCTCAAAGTTTTGAATTTTGAATTTGGAATTTGTTTAGTATTTTAGATTGTACTCAATCGCCGCTTGCGGACGTATTTAGAATTTAGAGCTTCTTTTGTTAAAGGAGGTGAATACACAATGACTAAGACAGAATTAGTAGATGTAGTGGCAGGAAAGGTAGGCCTTACCAAGGCCGATTCCGGTCGCGCGGTGGATGCTGTAATTGACAGTATTAGTGGCGCTCTCTCAAAGGGCGACAAAGTAACTGTAACCGGTTTTGGAACTTTTGAGGTTCGTCAGAGGGCTGCTCGAATGGGCAGAAACCCCCAGACTGGTGCACCTTTGCACATTCCTGCCACCAAGACCCCGGCTTTCAAGGCTGGTAAAGGTCTTAAAGATGCTGTTAGATAATTTTTAACAGTCTTGTTTTTGAATCAGAATTCCTGCGATACGGGCATAAACCCCATCGTGGGCAGATAGCCTCCTGAAAAGGGAGGTTTTTCTGTGGTACACTGACTTTATGCCTGCCCCATACAAAAAATTACTTACTTACTGGTATACTTTTATAATCCACGATTTGACCTACTCCTTTTGTGAGCGCTATATAAGGAGCTTCAAGCTTAAAGACCAAATGGTTGGTGCGGCGCGTTCTGCTAAGCAAAACATTGTGGAGGGTTCTGAAAGTTTAAGAACCTCTCTTAAAACTTGTATTAAACTTACCAATGTGGCCAGAGCCAGCAATGAGGAGCTAATGGCTGATTATGAGGATTTTTTGCGGCAAAACGAATTTAGCATTTGGCCAAAGGATGATAAGCGGATAAACTATTTTCGGGATTTCTCCTATAAATTTGTATGTGACATATGTAACATATGTAACATACCTCGGAAATTGCACTTGCCGCAAGATAAGGAGAAAGCCGCTAATTTGCTTTTGACCCTTTGCCATCAGGCCTCTTTCCTGCTTCTAAAACAGGTGAAAAGTCTTGAGGAGAAGCATGAAAAGGAGGGTGGCTACACGGAAAAACTGTACCAGAGGAGGACAAAGTACCGGGGTTATTGACAAGAGTAGATACTTTGTGTTAGAAATACACCCGTACCTTAAAAAGTTACTCTAAACACGCCAAAAGATGTGGAATAGTAGGAGGACGATTTGTCTTAGAAAGCGAGCCGGGGGCAGTGCAAGCCCGGCAGACAAACTCTTTTGAACACACCGCCTCGAGTGCCAGAAAGGTCGCGTGGCCCAGGTAAAACCCGGGACAGTAAAACAGGCTGTAAAAGCTGCTACCCAAAGTCCCCTTCGCTGTGCTCAGGGCAAGTTAAGGGAGAGCTGGGATAAAGAGCCTCATGTGTGAAAATGCGTGGGGAATCAAAGGTGGGATCGCGAGAACAAACCCTCGTCCTTTGAATTTGAGATACTTTCTCAAGTTTAGAGGATGGGGGTTAATTTTTTGAAAGGAGGTGGGGAAAGTGACGGAATTGGAAAGGGCTATTGAGAAGTTGGAGGAGGTGTATGAGAAGGGTCTTTTGGAACTCAGCGATGGTACCAAAGCTGATAGATGTACAGTTAGAGAGGCCTTGAGTATTCTGAGGTTGGCCGCGCAGGGAAAGGTGCATGATAGGTTTCTTTTAAGAGGAGGACACTAAACACCAGTTGGTTGGGGAGTTGGATGAGGTTTGAAGTTCAAGCCAACTCCCCAGCCCAATTTTAGCAGATTTGGTGTTAGAATGTTTGGTATATAGTGGTCGTAGCTCAATGAGCCCCAAAGAGTCCCGAGTTTGTCGAGGGACAATTTGATGGGCGAATTAGTCCCGCCACAGGCGGGAGTAGAGCGCTTGGGCAAGTAACTTAGTAGAAGATAATATTCAAATATGGTGGTTGTAGCTTAATGGTAAAGCGCTTGCCTGTGGAGCAAGATACTGCGGGTTCGAATCCCGTCAACCACCCCAATTCAAAATGATACTTACTGTAAAAGATTTATTAGTGGATTAAAATACCTACATGAAAACAC
>JBDRAO010000078.1:0-3598 GCA_043823645.1 bacterium | reverse complement strand
GGGTATCGCTACCGAGATATGCCTTGCCGACTGTTTACTCCGATTATCGAGGATTGGTCGGGAGCAAAATTTTCAAAGTCGGTATACATAGCGAAAGGGACTTACAGCGATCTTCCACTAGAGCTTGTGGACTTTGAGGCTTTTGAGATGGCTTTCGGCGTAGCAGGACTAGCGAAGGTTTGGCACGAAGTGCTTTCGTGGGTGTCCGATCCTAAGAAGTTGTTCCGGAACTACTCGGTGGAGTATCTACGGAGGGTCTTTTTGGTATAATTGACAGGTGATGCAGACTTATCTGATGAGTATCAAAAAAGAACCTTTCAGTGCTATGGTACGAGGGCACAAAAAGCACGAATTTCGGAGAAAGTTTTCCGAGGTTCGTGCTAATTTTTTGGTTGTTTTCTATGTCAGTTCTCCTGTTAAATCTATAATGGGCGTGGCGGAGTTTGGGCCAGCGATAAAAGATAAAATTTCAGTATTGTTAGATTTGGCAAGGACACATACATGGAATCATCCGTTGGAATTGACGGCAGAGTATTTTGCAGGTTGCGAGTACGGTTATGCCCTTCCTGTGGTGTCAATAGAAAAACTTAAAGACCCTATCAGCTTGGGGCGTCTAAGAGAGCTGGTCCCCGGATTTCGACCCCCGCAATCATATCTGTCTTTGGACAATCAAAAATATTCGAGAATTAAAAAGGAGGTGCCGGGCTATGGAGCATAGAATGTCGTTGTTTGCCGAACCGTTTGAAAGAATTAAATCTGGCCGGAAGGTCATTGAAGTACGGCTCTTTGACGAAAAAAGGCAAAAAGTAGGTATCGGAGATACGATTATTTTTAAGAGGCTGCCAAAAAGGGATGAAAGCATAACTGCGAAAGTTGTGGGGCTGTCGAGATTTGGTTCATTTCGCGATTTGTTTTCGGCTTTTGATAAATCTAAATTTGGTCACCCCGAAAATTTTACTCTTGAAGGTCAGATTGCGGGAATGCGGGAGGCTTATTCTAAGGAGAGAGAGAAGGAATTGGGGGTGTTGGGGATACATATAAAACTAACCGATAAAACACTATAATAAGCATTGACCTTACAGATCATATTATTGTGGGGAGCAAGGGTTTCTTTAGCTTTCGGGAGCAGAAAATGATTTGACCATCACATAGTTACACCAGCTTGTTTAGGTTTTTGAGGACATATTCCATAGGCAGAATTTCGATATTACCGTCTCGCATCTTTCTTTTACCACCGTAAATAAGAAAGAGGCGCGTTTGGGGGTAATCTTTGGCAAAAAGCTTCAAGCCGGAAAGCGCCGAGGAGTTAACCTTGGCAGTGCGTTTGACCTCAAAGGCGCAAATTCCCCTTGGCCCGTAGGCCACAAAATCAACCTCTACTCCGGCGGCAGTTCTGTAATAAAAGAGTTTATAATCCAGACCCAAACTGTCATTAACAGCAGTAAGATTTTGGAGAAAAAGGCTTTCAAAAGCCAGGCCTTCAACCATTTCAGGGGCATCCAGCGGCCCCATTGGCCTAATAGTTCTAAAAATCCCAGTGTCAAAAAAGTAGAATTTGGCATGACTGGCCAGGCGCCTTTTAGCCTTTTTGCTGAAAACGGGCAAACGAACCGCAATCAGTAAATCTTCCAAGATATTGAAGTAGTTTTCAACCACCTTGCGTTCAATGGCCGCTTCTCTGGCCACAGCCGATATATTTAACACCGACCCTTGGGAAAAGCTGGCTGTTTCCAGGAATCTCGCAAAATTTGCCAAATTCCGGGTTAAGCCCTCTTGAAATATTTCCTGTTCCAGGTAGGTTTTAATATAGCTTTGGAGGTACTTTTTGGGGTCACTTTCCGAAAGGATGGAGGGGAGCTGGCCAAAATTAAGCGAGGAGGCCATGCTAAAATCTGCTCCCAGTTCCACTGCCGAGAGGGGGTGCATATAATAAGTTAGGGCTCTTCCGGCCAGCAAGTTGTAGCCTCCCTTTCTTAGCTTTCTGGCGCTCGATCCGGTGAGAACAAATTTGTAATTTGAGTTTTCAATTAAACGGTGCACTTCGTCCAGCAAGCTGGGCACCTTTTGCACCTCGTCGATCACCACAAAACCTCGGTGCCCCTTGGGAATATAGTTTTCAAGCCTTTGAGGATTGGCCAGCAAATCGTTGAAGAGCTCGGCTTCAAGCAGGTCCAAGTATGGCGCCTTAGGAAAGGTTAGTTTAACCCAAGTGGTCTTACCCACCCCCCTGGGGCCAAAAAGGAAGAAGCTTTTATCCCTGGGTGGTTTTAGCAATCTGGAATACATACTTCCATTTTACATGCATTTTTGGAGTTGTCAACTCCATAAAAGTTCGCGAGTACACCGATAGTTTCCACAACGAGATGCCAATTTTAATTTAGAAAAAGCCTACGAGCATATGGCGACAGTGTTACCGTGCTTTCCTGCCTTTGGTGTCTTTTGGATGAGGTTACTAAAGCCTATGAGCCGGTGATCCCTGAAACTGCCAAAAAGGCCAGGGCAATTTTAGACTCCTTGGAGCCTGAAATTTTGCTGGAGAAATTGGATTAGAACCTAAATATATTGGATATCTTGCCAATTAAGGCTTGAAGGATGTTTCCAACAGTGGGGCGCTTCTTCACCAACAAAGGGTGTTCTCCAGTAACTTTTAGGACCTCTTCGGTGCCATCGGGCTTTTCTATGGTTACTTCATAATATTCCTCTACTACTGTTTTGTGGGTGTCTTGTACTTGAGTTTCTACCCTTTCCCCTGTTTCAGGATCAATCCCCACTACCGTATCCCCTACCTTAACATCTTGAATATTCATTTCTCCCCCTGGGGTGGCAATTTTGGTGTCTGCCAAGAAACAGCCACTTCCACCGCAACCGCCACAACCAATGTAAAGATACTCGTAGCAGGGATCCTCCTCCACTATCATATAAACATCTTTTGTTCCAGCACAGGCGGTTCCCGCATAATAGCAGGGTGTAGCGGTACATGGTTCGGGAATTGTAAATTCGTAAGTGTAGCACTCGGGGGTTTCACAATATTCCTCTTGAGCGATGGCATTAGCCGGTATCAAAAGCGAGGAACAGCCAATAAAAGCCGAGAAAAAAATGGCTTTTTTGAAAATGTGTTTATTAGGTAGTAGGTTCATTTTTTTGTTTTGGGAGATACCACAATTCTCTCCACGATTAAATTGCCTCCCTCTATAGCTTTTACCTGTAAGTCTATAAGAAGAATATCGCCTGCCTCTACTGGTAGATTGGCATCTTGATCTAAAATGTAGTTTAGGCGGCCTTCGGGAGTTAGTTCGAGGTTAAAATTAGTGCCATCACCATTAGTTACCCAGAAATTTCTTTGGTCAATGACATCCTTAACTGTAACTGCCGTCATTTTAATACTGCCTCCAGCGGTGGGAGGTTCGCTTTCGGAATAACTTTCTGTAGTGTTAAGAGATGTGCTTTTTTTGTGTGATCCGGACAATAAGAAACTAAAGACAATTACCAACAGGATAAGAAATAGAGCTCCTAACAAGTAGCGCTTTTGTTTGAACATCCGGGGCAAATTCACAAGTTAATACTAGCGAAGTTAGTACAACTTTGCAACTAACTGGAT
>JBDRAO010000077.1:0-3502 GCA_043823645.1 bacterium | reverse complement strand
CGCTACAGCGACTCTTCCCAAAGCCCTCCGGAGGTGGTGGAACTGGATGTCTAATTTGTTGCTGTATACTTGGGACATGAAAAAAACAAAACTCATTACTACTGTCTTTGCAGGAGTGGCAGTGGTGACTTTTTTGGCCTTTGTTTTGCAAAGTGTTACCGGAAAATATGAAGGAGAACTTTCCCAAATTACCAAAAATCTTGGCGTTTTTGGGCCTATTTTCTTGTGCCTGGGAGTAGCCTTTGGGGGAATACTTGTGCCTATGACCAGCCTTCCTTTTCTGCTGGTGGCTCTAACTCTCTACGGCTTTTGGCAGGTGTTCCTAATCTTCTACATTGGCAATGCCATTATTGCCCCAATAGTAGACTTTTATATTGCCAGGCGGTGGGGTAGGGGGGTGGTAGCCAAAATGGCAGGGAAAAAGGCCCTACACGAGATAGACCGCTTTGCGGCCGTGGCCGGTTACAAAACTCTGGCTGTTATGAGAATTTTTGGAGGGGTGTTGTTTGACAGCATTTCTTACGCGGTGGGCCTTACCAAACTTGATTTTAAAAAGGTCATGCTTATTACTATTGTTTTCCCCATTCCTTCCAATATCTTAACTATCTTAATTCTTACCAACAGTGTGCAAAAATCCCCCCTGTTTATGGGTTTGCTTTTAGTTATGGCTTACGGCGGCGGCCTTATTGCCTCCTGGCTAATTTACCGAGCAGAGAAGGCAAAAAACCGACAACCGTGATAGTATAGAAGTGCCTGTTACCCGCAAGGGTTATTCGGTCAGCTAAACCGAAGGCAGGCAAAGACAAAACCCCCTCGCCTTTTTGAACAAAAGTTGTTAAAATACTATTGTGAACAGGAAAATCTTTTGGAGCAACCCCAAAATAGACCTTAAAGACCCGAAGAACCTACCCTACATTGCCCACCAAACCCTAATGTTCGGTTCGCTCAAAGACATTAATAAGCTTTTTACAAAATTTGGTAAAGCCAAAATCAAAGAAACCTTTACCAAAAAACCCATGAATATCTACTCCCGCCCGGCCTTCAAATTTACCAAGGAAATTCTTCTTAACATAAAAAGCAAAGGTCTGGATGAGAAAAAATATGTCAAATCTCTTTTTTGAAACTATAACCAAAGAGCAAAAGGAAATCTTTGAAAGTTTGCCAAGCTTGGAACCAAAAGGAGTGCTCGGCGGCGGCACTGCCATTGCCCTGCAAATTGGGCACAGAAAATCAGTGGATTTGGATGTTTTTCTGGAGAAAGAAGTGCCAAAAATCCTAGCTTCAAAGGTGAACGCCAAGTTTACAAAGTTCAACATAACTCCAATTGTAGACAATGCAAATGAGCTTACACTAACAGTAGGAAAAACAAAATTGACTTTTGTTTGTTACCCCTTTCCACCGCTCCACAAAAAGGTAAAGACAGATAGCCTACCGATTTTCAACACCGGAGATCTAGCCACAAATAAAGCTTATACCATTGGCAGAAGGGGCAGTTACAAAGATTATGTGGATTTGTACTTTCTTTTAAGAGAGAGGCGCACAACGCTGGGAAAAGTTATTGAAGAGGCACAAAAAAGATTTTCGGGCAATTTTTCAGAAAAGCTTTTTTTACAACAGTTAACCTACATGGACGATATTACCGACTTTGCTATTGACTTTTTGCCCGAAAAAAAAGTAACGCCCGAGGAAGTAGGGAAGTGGCTTACCAACGAGGCTAAAAAATACACGAAAGCAAAAGCGGAAGGCGCTGAAGGTTAAACCTCCAACTCTTCCGCCTGAAATCTTGCGCTTCGGCTAGGTTTCTCCACAACACTGCGGGCAGTAATCTTCCGACCAGTACCTGGTCCCGCAAACATGGCAATTCACAAACCCTGCAGGATGCAAATCCTGTTTTGGAGGATTTGCCTCATCGCCATAGAACGGGCAGTCCGTACCGGACGGATGCCCGTCCTCTGACCAATACCTATCCCAACAGTGGGGACAGGTGTCAAAGTACCCTTCTTCCACAATTCCCTCCTAGTATAAAATGATTGCTAAAAGCTTGTTGAGCAAAACCCACGCTTTGGGGGCAAGCAGGGTTGCAATGAGCAAGCTTGCCGCTCCACTGGCCACGGTAACAATAGCAACTTGCCAGTGCTCGCCCCACTTCCTGCCAACCCTTGCCACTACCCAGTAAACTGGAAAGACCGGCAAGAGGAAAACCACCACAGAGGCTAGAGCCACAGCCAGAATGACAATTGCAATAGCCACCCCATCTTGCCAGGCGTAGCGGATGTGGAGCCAATCAGCCCCGTCTACAAACAAGGCTGCGATGAGCAGCACAATAATCATAAACCAAGACCAATCAATGAAGAAATCCAAAAACCTGGGGGACCGTTCCCCAAATGCTCTCTCCCTTTTTTTGAACAATGTTTTGAACACTTTTTCCTCCTTATAGTCGGTTTCCCCACAGTATAACCTAAACCCACCCATTTTGCAAACTAGGGGTTCTGTGGTAGTATGGGTGGGAGAATTTCAAACTCGAGAAAAGAAAAAGGAGAAGGGCAATGCTAAAGAACCTATCGTTTTGGGCAAATCGCATCCGGCTGCACGGCAGGCTGGAGTGGTTGGCAGTGTTGATGGCTTGGATTATCTGGCTTTTGGTAGAGGTGGTGGCCTTTGCCAAGAAAGACTACGAGCGCTACATTGATGTGCTAGGCCAGAGGGCGCTCATACTACGAAGCGCCGACAAACTCGAGTGGGCAGTTCGGCTTTTTGAAAAACGCCTTCGGTACTCATTGAGCAAGTGGCAGGAACAAGTGAGTCTGGGTGAGTTGGCAGTCACCCGAGCCATGATCGGAGGAACCCACCTTGGGCTTGCAATCAAGCAGGCAAACGACGCGCTGAACATTGCCAAAAAGCACGCCATTGGCGACATATTGATCCGCCTTTTGAACCTGGCTTATGCTTACGACCAGGCAGACAATCACCGCAACGCGTGGCTGGCATACGATGAGGCCATGGCCCTTGAAAGAGACTTGACCTACCAACCGTCCAGCGAATACCATAGAGTAAAGGCCTGGTGGCAAGCGGCACAGTATCAAGTGCACATTGGTATGTTGAGCAACGCACGCGCTTTCTACCAAACCGCCAGCAGCCTAGCCGGGAAACATGGTTTCAATCGCCACAAAGAGGAGATTGAAAAAGAACTACGAGAGATCAATCTTCTGCCCTAGGTAAAGTAGACCACCTACAAGGCGAGCGGGCCAAAACCCCCTCGCCTTTTTGCTTGACAGAGGCGCCATCCCCCTGTAATGTGAAAAATTACCTACTTGAAATATGTTTTACAAAAACATGAAACTAAAACTTAACAGTTGTGTGCAGCCCGGCACTGATTGCGGGTGGATTAACGCTTTAAGGCGTGTGGCAAGGCTGTTTATTGCATAAGTATAATTTGTAATTTAATAGCCATTTACCACAAGCCTTGCAACTGCAAGGCTTTTTAAGTTTTAGGCACCTCTAA
>JBDRAO010000076.1:0-7807 GCA_043823645.1 bacterium | reverse complement strand
GGTTAATTCCTCAATAAAGCTGTTGCTATCGTCGCTCAAAGCAAGATCGGCAATGTAAAGCCAGCGGGTATCAAGCAACCTACCAACATCGAGAACCTCAATGTCAAAAAAGTCGTTCCTGCCGCGGTACATTACAATGGTGCGTTCTCCACTAACAGTATCCAGCAGGAGCACAGAAGTGGCGGTATAAGACTGGGGGTCCTTTATAACCCAAGTGGTGTCCACCTTTTCCTTTTTCAACTGCTCCACCACCGATTGGCTAATGTGCCCCACCCCAACTCTGGCAAGCAAAGCAGTTTTCAAACCTAAACGGGAAAATCCCACGGCCGCATTGGCTCCCCCACCACCCAAAGCCACCGCCATATCATCTACCACTACCTTCTCCCCCCACGGAAGGCTCAGTTTGCCGTCTAGGCTCTGGAATTTGGATTTGAAAAATATATCGTGGGTGACCCCGCCAATACAAACAATATCTTTCATAGCAAACTTTTGCCGGTCATTTCCTGGGGTTTGGCAATCCCCATTATTTTCAAAACAGTGGGTGCCACATCGGCCAGACTGCCGGTTTTCTCCACCGTACCTTTAAAAATTCCCCTCTCAAATTCTCTTCCCACCACTATTGCCGGCACCGGATTGGCATTGTGCTGAGTATCAGAAACATCTTCCGCATTGCCATGATCGGCTGTAATAATGGCTGTCCCCCGTTGTGCCAATACCTTGCCAATCACCTCCGAGAGCGCCTTATCTACACTCTCTATTGCCTTAATAGTAGGCAGTTTTTTTCCGGTATGGGCCACCATATCCGGACTGGCAAAATTAACCAAAATAAAGGGATATTCCTTCGATTCCAATAGTTTCACCACCTGAGCGGCAACCTGTCGGGTTGACATCTCGGGTTTTAGATCGTAGGTTGGCACTTTGGGTGAAGGAATTAGAAAATTTTCTTCCGTCCCAATACATTCCTCACAAAGCCCGTTGAAATAGTAGGTTACAAAGGCGTATTTTTCGGTTTCTGCCACCCGAGCCTGTTTTATTTGGCGCTCAGATAAAACTGCCCCCAGAGTGTTTTTTATGGCCACCGGGCAAAAAACCACCCCTTGAACCGGTAAATCTTTTTCGAACTCTACCATAGTCACCAAGTAAAGGTTGGCAAGCTTTTGGGGCCTTTTAAACTTGTCAAACTGCGGCATTGCCAAAGCTTTAGCCAATTGTCTGGCTCTATCGGTGCGAAAATTAAAATGTATCACCGTATCGCCACTAACAATGGGATTTTTGCGGCCAATAAAAACCGGCTCAATAAACTCGTCGGTGACGCCTTTTTGGTACGACTGTTCAAAGGCATTTTCTATTGTATCAACACAACCTGCTTTACCCTTAACTAAAGCGTTGTAGGCTTTTTGGGTACGGCGCCAGCGGCGGTCTCGGTCCATGGCCCAATATCTTCCCATAAGCGATACTACCTCCCCCACCCCTTTTTGCGCTATAACCTCCTGTAACTCTTTGGAAAACTCAAGGCCAGACTGGGGGTCAGTGTCTCGGCCATCGGAAAAAAGGTGTATTTTTACCTTATTTTTTGGAAAATTGACTCTTCGAGCCAACTCTAAAAGACCGTAAAGGTGAAACCGGCTAGAGTGAATTCCTCCCATCCCTGCCAAACCTATAAGGTGAACACTAGCCTTACTTTTCATAGCGCGCAAAAAAGCTTCCCTCAAAACACTATTCTCAAAAAAAGCGCCATCTTCCAAAGAAGTGTTAATTCGAGAATAATCCTGGTTCACAGCCCTTCCGGCTCCAATAGTTAAGTGACCTGTTTCCGAGCTCCCCACCTCGCCGCGGGGCAAACCCACCCACTCGCCATCGGCGTGCAACAAAGCGTGGGGATAATTTTGCCACAGACTGTCAAAAAAAGGTTTCTTGGCCAAGCTAATGGCATTTTTTTCTGAAGGCGGCGCCTGTCCCCAACCATCAAGCACAATTAAAACTAAGGGCATAATCAATTAGCGATTCCACCCGTCGGGTGGATTCCACCCGACGGGTGGAATTCGTGGTAAATCTCAAGTAAACGGTTGTACTTCACCACCCGCTCGCCTCTGGCCGGAGCGCCGGCTTTAATATAACGGGCTCCCACCGCAGTGGCCAAATCGGAGATAAAAGTATCCTCCCCGGTCTCCCCACTGCGGTGAGACACTGTAATCACCAAATTATGCTCCTGCGCCTTTTTAACATAACTGATTGTTTCAGTTAGAGTGCCAATTTGGTTGGGTTTAACAATTACTCCCGTAATAGCCTCGTTTTTTATAGCCTCCTCCAACAGTTTGGTATTGGTTACAGTGAGATCGTCGCCCACAATATCCATATTTTTACCAAGCGCCAAGACACCCTTTTGCCAGGAGCTGATATCATCTTCCGTAAAGGGATCTTCCAAATAAATAATGGGATACATTTTAGAAAGATCAACATAAAGATTTAAAAGATCCTCTCCACTTCGTATTCTATTGTTTTCCGGCAAGGTATAACGCCCCCCTTTGCCAAACTCGTTGGCGGCGGCATCAATGGCAATAAAAAAATCCCTACCAGGTACAAATCCGGCTGTTCTGCCGGCCTCTACCAGGTACTCGCAGGCTTTATAAGAATTAAGGCCCACTGGCGCAAACCCTCCCTCGTCCCCCACTTCGGTGGAAAGATCGTCGGTCGCCAGCATTTTTTCAAGCTGGTGGTAAACTTTAACCCCTAAATCTAAGGCTTTATTAAATTTATGGCTGGTACCAGGCGCAATCATAAATTCCTGAATGGCCAATTTGTTATTGGCGTGAGCCCCGCCATTAATAATGTTAAATAAAGGGGTGGGGATTTGGGTTTTCTCAAAACCAAAGGATTTGGCAATGTATTGATACAGGGGAATTTTCTGAGAGGCTGAGGCCGCTTCGCACACCCCTAAGGAAACCGGTAAAGAGGCGTTGGCTCCCAAATTGGCTTTGTTGGGGGTGCCGTCGGTTTGGATAATAATATTGTCAACCTCATTTTGGTTGTAGGCATCTTGCCCCACCATCTTTTGGCCCAAAATATCGTTAATATGATCAATGGCCTGGTCAACCGGCAAAAGAACCGCCTCTTTTTCACCCAGGGAGGCGCCGCTGGGAACTTCGCCAAATCCTTTGGCGCCGTCTTCCAACTCAACCACAGCACGGCTGGTCCAATCACCCCTGGAATCTAAAATTTTTTCTGCCTTAATAGATCTAATTTTCACAATCTTGTAAGGAAAAGTTCGAAGCTGCGACAATTTTCGAAGCGAGGACTGTTTGACGAGCTACTGCGAGGAGTTCCGCAGCGAGCAAAATTGACACAGCAAGGCTTTTCTATGACAGTATTTCCTTTTCAGCCTCTACAATAATTTGTCGCGTACGGTTAAGGGCATCGGGCGAAACCGACACCGAGGTAATGCCCCACCCAACCAACTTTTTAGAAAGCGCCGGGTAAGTGGTGGGAGCCTGGCCGCAAATACTCACAGTTACCTTGTTTTTAATGGCAGTTTTTATAGTTTTTTCCAAAGCCCAAAGCACTGCCTCATCTTGCTCATCGAATGTATTGGCCACTCTGGGGTTATCTCTGTCTAACCCCAAAATAAGCATAGTTAAGTCGTTACTGCCAATGCTAAGCCCGTCAATGCCTGCTTTCAAGAATTCTTCCAGCATTATTACATTGGAAGGCACTTCAACCATCATCCACAAATTAAAACTAACACTGCGGCGCAAACCGTGGGCAGAGATAATCTTTTTACACTCTACCAGTTCTTCCACCGTCCTCACAAAGGGCAACATTAGGTGAAGATTTTTGAAGCCGTGTTTATTGCGCACTCGCTTAATGGCTTCCAACTCCAGGGCAAACACTTTGGAATCTTCCACATAGCGCCCGGCTCCTCTAAAACCAATTAAAGGGTTGGCCTCAATAGTTTCGTACTTCTCCCCGCCCTTTAGGGCGCGGTACTCGTTGGTTTTAAAATCGTTAGTGCGATAAACCACCGGTCGGGGGGTAAAGGCTCGGCAAAAGGTTAAAAGGCCCTCTTCTAATTTTTTAACCATTTCTTTTTCTCGCCTGGCCGCTATCATAGCCCTGGGATGCTCTCCAATTTCTGCCATCATAAACTCGGCCCGTAAAAGTCCCACCCCGTCGGTATCCATTTGGGAAACAGTTGCCGCCTGTGAGGGTTCGCCCAAATTGACATACAGTTTAGTGGCAGTCTTAACCCTGGTTCCCGGCTTTGGGTCTTTGACTTCGGGACTCTTTTCTGTTTTTAAGATACCGCTGTATACCCGCCCATTACTACCATCAATGGTAATCTCCTCCCCCGTTTTTAGCATAGTGGTGGCATTGGTTGTGCCCACCACACAAGGAATACCCAGCTCGCGAGATACAATGGCCGCATGGCAAGTCTGGCCCCCCTCGTTGGTAACAATAGCCGCGGCGCGCTTCATAGCCGGCACAAAATCGGGGGTGGTCATAGCAGTTACTAAGACATCTCCCTTAATTATCTTTCCAATCTCAGAAGCGTCTTTAATAACCCGCACCTTTCCAAAGCCCACTCCGGGACTGGCGGAAATTCCATCTAAGAGCAGTCTATGCCTGCCAGCCTCCTTTTCTGTGATTTTGAAGGCGGAGGCTTTTTCGGTTTGGGCAAAAGTGGTCACCGGTCTGGTTTGGACAATATATACCCTGTTATTGTCGTAGGCCCATTCAATATCTTGGGGCTTTTTATAGTGATTTTCCAATTTTATGGCGTATTGAGCCAGAGCCAGTAAATGTTTGTCTTCAATCTTTTGAGCTTTACCTGCCTCCTGGCCCACCTTTTTATTTTTGCCATGACCTACAATTTTGGTATCTTGTACCACTATATTCTTGGCAATAATTTGGCCGGTGTCTTTTCTTACCGAATATTGATCCGGAGTAATTTGGCCGGAGACTATCCCCTCTCCCAAGCCCAAAATGGCTTCAATGGCAATTTCATTGTTATTGTTGGTGAGCGGGTTAATGCTAAACATTACCCCCGAAACGGCGGAATCTACCATTAGCTGTACCGGCACGGCTATACCCACTTTCATATGATCAAAACCTTTATCGGCGCGGTAGAAAATGGCGCGGGGTTCAAATAAGGAGGCCCAGCATTTCTGCACGGCTGAAACCACATCTTTACGGCCCTTGATATTTACAAAGGTTGATTGTTGACCGGCAAAGGAAGCCTCGGGCAAATCTTCTGCCGTGGCCGAGGAACGGACCGCCACTTTTTGGTCGTGCGTCCCGGAAAGCTTTTGGTAAGCGGTAATAATAAGTTTGGCAGTGTCTTTTGGCATCTTCCCCGCCAAAATGGCCCTTTTGATATTTTCTGAGGCTCTTAAAAGTTTTTTGGAGTTTTCGACATTGAGGCCTTTAAGCTCGGTAATAATTTTTTGGCGCAGGGCTGTTTTTTCCAAGAAATCATAATATGCCCCACTGGTGACACAAAACCCGTTGGGTACGGGAATACCCAGGTTGTACATCTCACCCAGGTTGGCGCCTTTTCCTCCAACCTGAGCAATGTCGTTTTTAGTTATCTCTTTGAACCACAATATTTTTCTCATAAATTCAGTGTTTCTGTACTAATAAGTTCAATCTCCGGCACCTCTTTATAGTGAATATTCTTCTCAAACACTATATTACCCTCCTTTTCAAGCACATAGTAGGCCATACCCCTTCTGGCTTTAATATCGGTGTAACTATGCCCCGCCTCATCGGACTCCCAATCGGCGGTAATTAAAAGATCATCCCCAGTGTTAATAAGGCAGTGGCCAAACCCACCCGGGACTTTAACAGTTTGCCCGCCGCTGGCATTGATAGCCCTTACCGATTTAACAACCCCTTTCTCATCCCTTTGTTGTATCAATACAATGCCGCTACCGTACAGAAAGCGGTAAATCTCTGGTTCATTGTGGGTGTGGTAATGGCCAAAAGTCTTGGGAAACTCGTCTCCCAAACGGCCAGGGGGAACAATAGTAATGTTAGGTTCCTTGCCAAACTCCCGCCCTACCTCGGGACGCAAAACAAAGTAAACCTCACCCGGACCCGAAGAGGCGGGATTTTTTAGCGCCGGTTTCAATTGTTCAAGAGTTCGTGTTGTAATCATTGAGCAGTTTATCTTGCACCAAGTCTACCAGATAATCGCGTCTTTTGCCAAGGGTCTTAATATCGCGGGCCCAGGCGTAAATTTCAAACTTAGGGGTGGTGTCGCTATTTCGGGCCAAGCCAAAACTACCATCTCCAAAATCAATCCTAATGTCGCCATCGTGCGCTTCCATTTGGTATTTTTTACCAACAGCCCGCTCCATTTGCCTTTCTAGCTCAAATTTGCGGCTATCGCTCACTGGGATGGAGATTTCTCCCGTGCTGTAATAAAATTCAACATCGCTCATTATATTGCTAATACGGGTATTTTCAAAGCGGCGCAAAGCAGTAATTACCCGAGCCGCCGCGTACAGAGCGTCATCAAAGCCGTAATAATAATCCCTAAAGTATATATGGCCTTTATATTCACCGCCCAGAAGCGCCTTTTTTGAGACAACCAGCTCACTCACTAAGGCATGTCCGGTAGGGATAATATCCGGATCGCCGCCCCATCTTTTAACCGCATTGTAAATGGCTGGCGAGCATTGGGTGTTTAGGAGAATTTTATTGTTCGGGCGTAGCGGAGCGGAGTCGGGAACCGGGCTACTTTCCAAAATATCCTTGGCAAAAAAGGCGGTGGCGCCGTCGCCCCAGAGAGCAAACCCGGTCTCATCTATAATATTTATTCTGTCCACATCGCCATCGAAGGCCAGACCCACATCGGCCTTATGTTTTGTAACAGCGTTTACTAATTCCAAAATGTTTTCCCCGCGGGAAGGGTCAGGCATATGGTTGGGAAAGGTGCCGTCTAGGCGAGAGTGTAGGGTTAAAATGTCGCAATTTAGCTCTTTGAGGATTTCTTTAATATACAAACCGGCCATGCCATTGCCGGAATCAACCACTACTTTGGGTCTCATTTTAGAGGTGGTTTTTGGCAGGTGGGATAAAATGTCGGCGATATAATCTTTGCTGGTGTCGAGTTCGGTTACCATGCCTTGACCTACAAATCTTTTGAAATAGTCCTCATTTTCAAATGATAGGCTTTTTACCTGCTCCAAATCGTCTCCAAAAATAGTGGTTTGGCCGCCAAGGCAAAGTTTTAAACCATTCCACTCCAAAGGGTTGTGAGAACCGGTAATCATGGCAGCCCCCTTTATTTTCAAGAAAATTCTGGCCCAATAAACCTGGGGGGTGGTGGTAAGGCCCAAATCGGTAATGTTAAGTCCCATTTCCAAAAGACCTTTAAGGAAATGCGTATAAATAGGTTTGGAGGAAATACGATTATCACGGCCGAGAAGGACATTGCGCTCCCCCTTTTGGCGCAAGAAACAGCCAAAGGCCCTTCCTATGGCAAAGGCATCTTGCGGTTCCCAATCTCGGCCCACTATGCCTCTAATGTCTTCTTTTCTAAAAATATAAGGGTTCATTGAGAAAATAGTAACACAAATGTATGATATGATAAGCAAAGCTGTATGGCCCCGTCGTCTAACGGTTAGGATATTAGCTTTTCAAGCTAGTGGCAGGGGTTCGACTCCCCTCGGGGCTACCAGAAAAATGCTCACCTCCCCCCATTCCACTCATCCCATTCCACCCGTCGCCTGCCTGCCGGCGAGGCAGGGGTGGAATTAATTTGCCAAAACTCCCAGTCTGTGCTATAGTTTATGTATGTTGAGGC
>JBDRAO010000075.1:0-2762 GCA_043823645.1 bacterium | reverse complement strand
TGTATTGCTGTATTTTCCACCCGACGGGTGGAAGAGTTTCCACCCGACGGGTGGAAACTAGGTGCGGTGATAATTCCAGAAATTTCTTTTGGGGCAGGCTTTTGGGCCCAAGTGAAAGCCTTTGAAAAGAAAATGTATATTGGAGATAGTAGGGTAGAAGCGGCGCGTTTCTTTTTGAAAAAAGCCTATGAAGAATCGGGCGGCTGGCGGGAAGGCATGGCGGCGGGAGAGGATTGGGATTTAACTCGCCGTTTAAAAGAAGCCGGTTACCAGGTGGTCCGTATTAATGAATTGATACGACATAATGAGGGGCGGATTGATTTGTTAAGAACCCTTAAAAGAAAGTTTTATTATGCTCAAAAATCTAAGGCTTATGTAGAGGAAAATGTAAAAGGAGTTAAAGATTACCTCTTATTTGTGTTTCGGCCAGCATATTTTAGGCACTGGCGCGAGTTTATAAAGCACCCAGTATTAGGCTTTTCGTTTTGCTTTATGAAAGGTTTAGAATTTACCGCCGGATTTTTGGGGGTAATGAGTAAGCGGTTTGTGAAGGTAAGCTACGAAAAGACGAAATAACATGAAAACCATCAAACTTTTTTGGCCGGCATTTTTGTACATAGCTGTTTCCGCCTTGGTATTAAGAATTATTTTTTCCTTTAACCCAGGGCTTGTAAAAACCTATCTGAACGATTACAAAACTGCCCTGATACCGGTTGCCATCTTGACCCCTCTCCTTTTTTTCTTGCCAGCCTTTGAAAAAAAGCTCCCCAAAAAATTGGCTCGGTGGGATATTTTGGCGGCCACCGGGGTAATTACCGCCTTTACCTGCATTTACGCCCTGTTTGCGGTGGGGCAGTATGGCCGCTACGAGTCCGATGCCTGGGATCTGGGAATTTATAGCCAGGCAGTTTACCACTTAAGCCAGGGCGAGGCGCCGGCGGTGTCTTTCAAAGCTCCTTTTAGAGAGGGTGGCAGTGACTTAAGCCGCGGGGCCACTCGTAATTTTATCCTCCAAGATCACTTTGAACCTATCCTTCTGCTCTTGGCGCCCTTTTATAGAGTCTGGCCCAGTCCGGCCCTGCTACTTTTGGTCCAGTTAATTATGGTGTGTTTTGTGGGCGCCTGGGGAGTTTTTCTGCTGTCTAAAAAACTCCTCAAAAGCGGGCTGGCGGCCATTTTAATTTTAATTGGATTTTACTTTTTTACCGGAGTGCAAATTGCTCTCAATTCAGATTTTCACTCCAACACGCTTTCCGTGGCTTTTTTTCCGTGGATAATTTTGTGTCTTGAAAACAACAAATTAAAGCGGGCCTTTTTCCTCTCCTGCCTAGCTTTACTATTCAACGAAGTGGTCAGTATTTTTATTTTTGCCATTGGTTTTTTTGCGCTTTTCAGAAGGAAATGGCGCTGGGGCTTTCTAGTAATGCTTACAAGTTTTGCTTGGTTTATGATCGTTACCAAGTGGGTTATCCCTTCCTTTGGCCATAATCCGTACGCTTACGCCAGCGAGTACCCCTTTTCAGAAATAATAAGGTTAAATCTTGGTATTAAGCCGCTCCTGACAACCATATTTTTCCCCCATGTTAAAGTGGCCACCATTCTCCAACATCTTTTCTCAACTGGTTTTTTGGCGCTTTTTTCACCGGCGGTAGCGCTTCTGGCCCCCTCTTTTTTGAGAGCCTTTCTGCACCCTTCTTATTTTGTGGCCTGGGGAATATCCCGCCATTATTGGGTAGAGTCGTTTATGTTTGCAGGCATTGCTGTCATTTATGGCATTAAATTCCTAACTGGAGAAAAGAAGTTAATCACAATCTTTTTGGCGCTTCTTTTTGTAAGTCAGAGTATTTATCACGGGTTAACTACCAGTACGGCGTGGTTTGGCACCAAACCTATGCGCTATTATTTTGAGTATTTGGAGCGTCTGCGCCCCACCTTGCCAACATATGTTTTAAACAGTGTGATTAAAAACTACATTCCAAAAAATGCCAAGGTGGCCGCCCAGAATACCATTTTGCCTCACATGGCCAACCGCGGTACAGTTTACCTTTTGCCCCAAGTGTTTGATGCCGAATATGTAATTTTTAACACCAAAGATCAAGACTTTGCGCCTCTAGATGAAAACTCACGGCTTACGATGATAGAAGAGTTTGCCAGCTCTAGTGAGTGGGATGATATTTTTGATTTTGAAGGAATACGGCTTTTCAAAAAGAAACAATGAAACATAAAAGAATGCTGGTTTTTAATTTGGGGTTTGCGTCTGCCAGGGTGATTAGCGGTGGCGATGTGCTGTTTATGGATTTAGTCCCCCGTCTAGGGCTTGCGCTGAAAGAAGCCGGCAAGCTTGCTTTAGAGGTTACCATTGTTGTGCCGGAAAAAGGTATGGCGCATTGGCAGAGGCAGGGGAAATTGGAGCAGGTTAAGTTTAGAGTTCTGCGGCCCAATTTGTTCGATAGGTTCGAGGGTACGGTGGCAGTTTTTGGCACTTATATTGTTCGCAGTTTGCAGGCTCTGCGTTTTAGGTCGCCATATGATTACTACTACAGTTGTAGTGATGTTTGGCCCGACATTTTTCCCCCATTTATTTTGCGATTTTTCAACCGCCCCACTTTGTGGATTTCTAGAATTTATCACATATTTCTCACTCCCCTAAAGCGCCGAGGACCTTTGGTGGTGAATTTGGTGTCTGTCTCTTTGCAGAGAATTTCTTGGGTGCTAATGAGAGCCAAATCGCAAAAAATATTGGCTCTCAATGCCAAACTGGC
>JBDRAO010000074.1:0-8860 GCA_043823645.1 bacterium | reverse complement strand
TGCGCGGAGAACATCCGCCTAGCTTATAGGGGGCTTATTTTGTTTATATCTGACCTGCTCATCGACGAAAAAGTAATTTGTTTCCTCCTGTATTTTTTTCATATCTCAAATCTCAAACCCCACTTTCTTCAAATTCTCTTTGATTTTCTTTTCCAACTCCTTTGACTCCTTGAATTGTTTGGATAATTCCTTGGTAAGCCGTTTCATTTTTTCTTCAAATACCTCGTTGTCTTCCAAGGCAAGCTCCACCCCAACATAGCGCCCTGGCGTGAGCACAAAACCGTTTTTGGCTACCTCGTCGAGCTGGGCCGCTTTGCAAAAACCCTTTGTGTCTTGATAGGTTGACTTTTTAGCTCTCCAATTGTGGTAAGTGCTGGCAATCTTGCCAACTTCGTCTCGCGTTAACTCGCGATGACGGCGGTCAATCATCCTGCCCAACTTGCGAGCATCGATAAACAAAATCTCATTGCTTCGGTTTCTAAACTTGTGGTCGTGCCGCTCACGAGAGACAAACCAAAGCGTGGCCGGAATGGCAGTAGTGTAGAAAAGCTTGTCGGGTAAGGCCACGATGCAATCAACCAAACCCGCCTTTACAATTGCCTCTCTAATTTTTCCTCCATTGGAAGTGTTAGAAGAAAGCGCTCCGTTGGCCATCACAAATCCGGCAATACCGGTAGGCGAAAGATGGTGGATAAAATGCTGGATCCAGGCGTAGTTGGCACTGCCTGTTGGAGGCGGGCCGAATTTCCAGCGCACATCATCGCGCAAACGTTCCCCACCCCAGTCGCTGTCATTAAAGGGCGGATTGGCTAAAATAAAATTGGCTTTAAGGGTGGGATGCAGATCGTGGTGAAAACTGTCGGCGTAACTTTCGCCCAGATTACTTTCAATGCCACGAATGGCTAAATTCATTTTGCATAGTTTCCAGGTAGTGGGATTGGACTCTTGGCCATAAATGGAAAGGTCGCGGATTTTCCCACCATGTTCGGCTACAAAGCGCTCGCTTTGCACAAACATTCCCCGCTACCGCAACAAGGGTCAAAAACCCTGCCTTGGTATGGCTCAATCATCGCTACCAACAGCTTTACCACCGAAGCAGGGGTGTAAAATTGCCCCCCACCCTTGCCTTCCGCTTGAGCAAAACGGCCAATAAAATACTCATAAACACGGCCCAAAATATCTTTTGATTTGGCTTCCTTGTCGCCCAACCCAAGTGAGCTGAAAAGGTCAATGATTTCTCCCAACCGTTCCTTATTAAGAGCCGGACGAGCATAGTTTTTGGCAAGCACTCCTTTCAACGAGGGGTTTTCTTTTTCGATTGCCACCATGGCGTCGTCAATTATTTTGCCAATTTCTGGTTTTTTGGCATTTTGCCTTAAATAATCCCAGCGGGCTTTTTCCGGTACCCAGAAGATATTGCGCGACTGGTAGGCATCTTTATCTTCCCACTCGCCATCAAAGGCATCCGGGTCGTCTTTGATTAGTTGGTAGGTCTCGCTAAAAGAATCGGAAATATACTTGAGAAAGATTAAGCCTAGAATTACATGCTTGTACTCCGAAGGGTCCATATTACTACGCAACTTGTCAGCGGCCGACCATAGTTTATTTTCAAAGCCCAAATTGGCGGTTGATTTATTGTTTTTGGATTTATTACTCATGGTGTGCCTATTCTACCACCAATTTACAGGTTGGGTAGGGGATAAGTTAGGTTAGCCCTTGGGTCTCACAATGGGAAAGAAAACACAATCGCGGATGGGCTTGTCTATTAGAAAAGAAAAAACGCGCTCCGAAAGACCAAAACCCACTGTGGGAGGCATACCGTACTCCAAGGCTTCCACATAATCCTTATCAAACAGCATAGCTTCTGTATCTCCCTGTTTTTGAAAACCAACCTGCTCCAAAAACCGTTCCTTTTGATCTAACGGATCGTTTAGCTCATCGAACGCATTGCACAACTCCACCCCATTGGCTACCAACTGCACTCTTTTGGAAATCTTGGGGTTATTAGGATCCCTTTTAGACAGGGGAGAGATTATCGTGGGGTGATTTATAACCAAGGTGGGTTTTTCAAAAGTTGGCCTCACTTTATTTTTGTAAATAAAATCAATTAACCTGTTGAGAGTCTTTTCTTTGCCCGGCTTTAAATTTTCCTTCTTAATATAACTTTTAAGCTCTTTTTCTAACCTCCCAGGTTCAAGATTCAAAAGGTCGATCTGGGTGATCTTTTTAAACTCTTTAGTATAATCGGCTGTTTTGATATTGCTTTTTTCCCAATTGATTCTTTTAGCGCCTCTTTTGGTTTCATAGGTACCAAATGTTTCAAAAACTACAGTTGAGTAAAGCTCTTTAATAAGATCCAACAAATCGTTAAAATTGGCATAAGCCCAGTAGAATTCCATTTGGGTGTAATCTTGGAGATGCTCCTTATCTATCCCCTCATTTCTAAAAACCCGGCCAATCTCGTAAACTTTGTTGAATCCTCCCACAATGAGTCTTTTAAGGTAGAGTTCGGGGGCAATTCTTAGATACATATCTATGTCCAGAGCGTTGTGGTGGGTTTTAAAAGGCGTAGCTTCGGCTCCTCCGTGAATAAGCTGTAAAATAGGAGTTTGTACCTCTACGAACCCCTTTTTTTCAAGAAAGGTACGGGTGGCGCGCCAAAATAGAGCCTTCTTATTAAAAATCTCGCGCACCTCGGGGTTGGCAACAAGATCCAGATAACGCCTGCGGTACTTTGTTTCGGTGTTTTTTAGGCCAACCTTCTTTTCGGCCTGAGGTCGCAGTGATTTGCTCAAAAGCGCCAATGATTTGGCCTCCAGTGAAATTTCGCCTTTTTTAGTCTTTGTAAGCCTTCCGCGGCACAAAACAATATCGCCTAAATCAAGCAGGTTGAGGTCGTTGTAACTCAGGAAATTTCGGGCTTTGGCTTTAAGAAGGTCCTTTTTAATATAAAGTTGAATTTGGCTGTTTTCGTACAAAACATTGGCAAACGATAATCCCCCGTGGTTTCTAAAAGACACCATTCTTCCGGCTACACTAAACTCCTTACCTTCAAGTTTTTTAAAATTTTCCCTGAGATAATCGGGGTGAGATAAGATTTCGCTGGGGAAAGGCAAAAAAGGATTAATGCCTTTTTTTTCAAGGGCCGCTATTTTGCTCTTTCTTTCTTTAATTATGGCGGTGAGGCTCTTTTCTCTTTCGGTTGGCATATGATATTAACTATTGTAGCAAAAATTTAAGTTTTGCGCCTTATGGATTTGTGATAAAGTAGGTTAGGGTATGGTTGCAAGAAATCAGGGGCCGTTAGCTCAGTTGGCTAGAGCGCCACATTTGCAATGTGGAGGTCGGCGGTTCGATCCCGCCACGGTCCACCACCTCGGCCTTTGGCCTCGGTGTAAACACATATGAAAAAATATTTACCGCTGGTAATCTCGATAATTATTTGTCAGCTGGCCGGAATAGTAGGAGCTGTCTTTACCACCCCTGCCATTCCTACTTGGTATGCCTCTCTTAACAAACCCTTTTTCAACCCACCCGCTTGGGTTTTTGGGCCGGTTTGGACTCTGCTCTATACTCTTATGGGCGTAGCCGCCTACTTGGTGTGGAAGAAGTCCTTCGACAAGCTCAGGATAAAACCCAAAAAGGCCTTAAAATTGTTTGCTGTCCAGCTGGCGCTTAATAGCCTTTGGTCAATTATTTTCTTTGGGCTCAAAATTCCTTTTCTAGCTTTTTTGGAAATTTTGGGGCTGGGAGGGTTTATTGTGTTAACAATGGTTGAGTTTAGGAAGATCTCACCCAGGGCTTTCTGGCTTTTATTGCCTTACCTTCTTTGGGTCTCCTTTGCCTCCCTGCTCAACTTGGCTATTGTGGTTTTAAACTAGTACCTACTTTTAGCAAAACCCTTGCTTTCTAAAATTTTTCCCACCACTTCTTTCCCCAACTCATAGGGCAAAATGACATAACTGGCTCCTTTGGAGTAGAGCTTTTCGGCTTGCGCTTTGTGGGTGGCTAGAAATACTCTTACCTTTCCTTTGCGCCCCCTTTTTAAAAAATCCAGCAGGAAAAGGTTGGTATCCAAATCGGGAATGGTGGAAACGGTCATTTGCAAACGGCTCAAATCCAAGGTTTCCAAAAAGTCCGCCTCATCGGCAGAGCCAAAAAGGCAGTTTACCCCTTCATCTTGAAGTTTATTAATAATGTCCGGATTATTGTCCACCACCAAAAGCTCGCTACTTATTTTTCTAAGATTCTTTATGAGGCCAAGTCCCAAGCGATGGGCCCCAAAAAGCAATATTTCCGGTTGAGGCTCTTGGTAATTTTCATCTCCTGAGCGCAATGGGGGGACCCACCACCGCACGCGAATTCTTTTAGACAAACTCAAACTATGCTCGAAAAGAAGGGAGGAGGCCGCCACTGTGGTCATAAAAATTGCCACTACAGCGGCAATTGTGCCACCGGAAAACCCGGCCGCAAAGCATACCAAAATAGTAAACTCACTAATTTGAGAAAGCGCCAGTGAGGTTTTGAACCCATCATGCTTTCCAAAGTTAAAGAAAGCCATGAGAAAATTAATAATGAAGGGTTTTATAAGCCAGGTAATCAGTACCGCGGTGGCCGCAATAATATGGCCATACTGCCACAAAAATTGGGGGTCGACTTGCATCCCCAAATACCCAAAGTAGATTACCAAAAAGAGGTTTTTAATAGGGTTTACGCGGCTTGAAATTTCCCGCTGGTAAAAACTTTGCGCCAGAAGAACTCCGGCAGTCAAAGCCCCTAGCTCAAAACCAATGTGTAAGGCTTCAAAAACTCCTGCCATCAGCAAACAGACACTTAAAGCAAAAAGAAACAACAACTCCTGGCTTTTATAAAAAAACTTTTCCAAGCGAGGCAGGAATTTTAATGATAGTAACACTATCAGGAATGCTGATAAAATCTTTATAAAAAACTGCAGGGCAAAAAGGGCGGGAGGGGTGTCCGGCGCGCTAAAGAGCATTGAGGCCAGCATAATCAAAACTACCGCCGCAATATCCTGAATAATTAGTATTCCAAAGGAAACTTTGGCATAAAGGGTATCCTGCTCACCCCGCTCATAGATCATCTTGGTGGCCACAATGGTGCTGGAAAAAGAAAGCGCCACTCCTAAAATTAAAGCCTTGTCTAAGGGGAGTTTAAAAATGTGAATTAGGGCTATTACAAAAACGAAGGAAGTTAGGGCAATTTGCAAAATGCCAATCTTAAGTACCTTTTTTCCCACTTGTTTTATATCGGCTGGGTTAATTTTAAGCCCCACTAAAAAAAGCAAAAAAACCACCCCAAATTTGGACAGGGCTTCTAAAGAGGGAAGATAGGTTTCGAACCCCAGAGGCTCCAAAAGCTGTTTTACTAAAAATCCGGCGGCAAAAAAGCTCAAAATTACAGGAATGCGTATTTTTTCAAAGGAGGCACCCAAGGCAGTAGAAAGGGCAAAAAGTAAACCCAGAGTTAAGATGAGAAATAACATCATAGGCAGGGTAGGTGTCATTCCCGCGAATGCTAACCATCCAATGTGTGGCGCTTCAAAACGGGCGGTTATTTAGCTCCACGCCTTCTTCATATACTGTCACTGATTCAATTAATGGGGGATTGATAGGTTGTGATTTTTCGCCGGTGGGGGAGGTAGTTACAGGGGTGGCGGCAATTTTGTCTAAAACACTAAAGCCGTCTACCACCTCGCCGAAAATAACATAGTTTTTAGGGAGGGTTTCATTGTCGGTGGTCATTATAAAAAACTGGGAGCCGTTGGTGTTTGGGCCTGAGTTGGCCATGGCCACTGTGCCTTTAGAGTAAGAGCGGATAATGGGGAGCTCATCGTCGAACCGGTACCCGGGACCGCCGCGACCGGTGCCTTCCGGATCCCCAGTTTGCACCATAAAATCTTTTATAATACGGTGAAACGAAATACCATCGTAAAAACCTTGGGAAGCCAGAAAAACAAAATTGTTTACTGCAATAGGGGCGCGCTCCACAAAAAAATCAATAGTCAAATCACCCTCTGAAGTTTTGAGGGTGGCAGAGTAGGTGGCCTGCTTGTCTATGGCAACTTGGGGCGCCTGGGGGAAGCACTTGCGGTGGAAAAAATCCCACTCATCGCAAATGGCGCCGTTGGTAAACTGGCACTGAGTTTTGGTGCCTTGAGGAGTTTCCTGATTAACAGAGATACCGCCCTGCTCTTTACAGTAAACTGAGGCGGGGTTGGCCAAACCGGCCGACTCGGTAGCCTCTTGGGTTTGCTCCGTTTGAGTCCGTTCGCTGGATACCGCCTCATTTTGCCCCTTGGGCCAGTACTTAGCTAAAAGCACCACCGCGGCAAACACAGCAATGGTGGGTAAAATTATGAGAGCCGATTTCTTAGGATCCATATTCATCAGTGTAGCATATAGTGTTAGAATTTCAACATGAACAATTTCTGGCAAAGGTTAAATAAACCAATTGTAGGTCTGGCGCCTATGGATGGGGTCACGGATGTGGCCATGCGACACACCTTTTCGAGAAGTACATCTCCCGATGTTATTTTTACCGAACAGGTTAGCGTGGAAGCTGTTGTACAAGCTTTTAGTGAGATTAGAGACCGCCTGCAATATAGCAAGATTGGGCGGCCTGTGGTGGCCCAGCTTTCCGGCTATGACCCCGCCTACTACTACCCGGCCGCCAAAAAGGTTCTGGAGCTTGGGTTTGATGGCATTGACATTAACCTGGGCTGTCCGGTAAAGGCTTTTAACAAAAAGGGGGGGCGGCGCGGGGCGGGGCTAATTGGCGAGTACGAAACGGTGGAAAAAGTTGTAGTGGCGGTAAGGAAGGCCATAGATGATAGTGGCGCCGGTATTCCCTTGTCAGTTAAAACCCGCACCGGAATTAAAAAACACCAAACAGAAGAGTGGGTGGGTTTTTTGGCGGACCTGCCGGTTGACGCTATTATATTGCATGGGCGAACTTTTAAACAAGGCTACACCGGCAAGGCCGACTGGGATGAAATAGCCAAGGGGGCCAAAATTGCGCACCGCGGGGGTAAAATTTTCCTAGGCAATGGGGATGTGGGGAGTAGAGGAAAGGCGGAAAAATTATGCCAAAAGTATGGTACGGATGGGGTCCTAATTGGCCGAGCCGCCCGTGGCAACCCCTGGGTTTTTTGCAAGGATGACACTAGTACTATGACCAGCACTACCACTATTCGAATAGTTGGAGTGAGAGAAAAGCGTATCAAT
Source organism: bacterium (assembly GCA_043823645.1). Classification (GTDB taxonomy): domain Bacteria; phylum Patescibacteriota; class WWE3; order JBDRAO01; family JBDRAO01; genus JBDRAO01. The sequence continues at coordinate 1,616 of JBDRAO010000074.1, read as the reverse complement.
ACATTACTGGAACATGCGAAATACTTTGAAAAAGTACGGGGCAGACGGCCTTTTGTAGAATTTAGAAAACACATTGGGTGGTATTTAAAGGGTTTTGCCGGAGCCAAGGCTCTAAGGAGCAGATTAATTTTGGTGGAGAATTTACCGGAACTAAAAAAAGGTCTGGCTGGCTGAGAGGGTCACTTTTTAGCCTTACCTTCAAAAATATTGCCACAGATCTTAATTTTAGAGGCAGGGGGCCACTTGAGTTCCTTCTTTGAGCTATCGGTGGCGGCATAAAGCGCAAAACCTGGTTTTCCCATGTCCCAGGTAACCGCTAAAAGACTCTCCTGGCGGTCAACTTTAAGAAGATCACCCTCAAAAATTTCCCTGCCATTTTTATCTCTCCTGCCGGTATATTGCAATATACAAACATCGGAAGAAAGCTTTTCATATTCATAAATCCCCTTACCCACTTTATATCCAATCTTACCGGAAACGCCCACTACCACATTGTCATACATAAACTGCTGTTTTTGGCGCCAGGCTCTAAATAAGAATTGTCTTTGTTTCATTGAGCCCAGTATACCCCAAAGTCCCAGTATTGTATACTATGTTTGTGGAATTAGTTAAAAAAGCCATTATAAAAGATTATCTTAGAGAAGTTGCCCAAAACAAGTTTGGAGATCTAGTTAAGGCTGTGGTAGATATTGAGAAAGGCATTATGGCAATAGATGCCGAACTCCACGCCGACCAGGAAGCCTATTTACTGGAAAACGGCTCTAAGCAAAAAAATCTTTGGGGCATTAATCTTTACCCTGCAAAAAAAGGGGACGATTTTATTGAGTTTGACAGTATGATTAATTTGCGGCCAGCCCAAGGCAACAGAACCAGAGGAGTAGAAAGCAAGGAAATACAAGAAAAGATTAGAGAGGTGGTAAAAAAACTTGTCAGGTAATTATGTCACACAAAAATCTCACCCTTAATCACTGGAAAAAGTACAATTTTTTACAGCAGATGGCCAATATTGGCAGTGAGGTAGCGAGGTCCATTGCCTGGCAGGATAGAGACAAGAAATTGTCCCAAGAGGCGTTCGAAAGAAGCCTAGAGCTTTTTGATATTACTGCCAAAACCGGCCTAGGTTTTCCCCGGCTCAAAGAGTTAAGACGAGCCAGAGAGGCGTGGTGTGATTTTGTCGCCGGTGATAATACCTACGCCTCCACTGCTAAGCAATGGGAAGATTATTTTTACCAATTCAACTACGCCGCCAATATTCACAAATAGCCCTGCTGGAAAACTGTCGCTTTTAGTGAGAGAATTGGAACTGATTATGGATAAATCTGCCCACTATGACATAATCTTTAACAAAACTAAAGTGGGAAAAGCATTTGTACTCAATTATTAGAAAAAGTAGCGTTGATGAGGAACTGCGGTAAACCAAAAAAGAGAGAGTTGTCTCTCGCTTATCAGCATCCCTTTCGGGCTACCGGGTAGCAATGGCAACGAGTGGTTACGTTTCAACTCCCAAAGATATTTTATCAAATACTGTCACATTTGTTAATGGGAGGTCGTCTAATGGTAAGACACCGGCCTTTGAAGCCGATTATCATGGTTCGAATCCATGCCTCCCAGCCAAG
>JBDRAO010000073.1:0-3579 GCA_043823645.1 bacterium | reverse complement strand
GTTTTTGGGATATTTTATAATAATAACATCGCCTCTTTGGGGCTCGCTAAATTTCTTATAAAAAAACTTATCTGTTAAAACCAGTTCCTTGTCGTGAAAATTGGGGAGCATTGAGTTGCCGTTTACCTGGTGGGGCTGGAAGAAGAAAAGGTAAGAAATCACAAACAGGGCCGCCGCCATAATAAAAACCTCAAATATGTCTAAAAAGAAACCCCCCACGGCTTTAAAAATGTTCATACTGATTTAGGTTAACTCTCCTGGTACAATATGTCTAGTGTTTTGTGCCGGAGTAGCTCAGTGATAGAGCGTCCCCTTCGTAAGGGGAGGGTCCGGGGTTTAAATCCCCGCTCCGGCTCCATCTATTTTTACCCCCTTAACCCCCTTTGCCCTCTTACCCCTCCAATTCACTTGACAACTTATAGCATAGATGTTATAGTTAAGTTAGAAGATTAGGAGAGGTGACTACCCACCCAAAGATATAAAGACCGTTGGGGTGAGGAGCATATCCTTTCCCGAGCGGTTTTTTTGATAATGTCTTAGCGAGCTGCTGCGAGCTTAGAGCTTATCAATCCTGAGCGAGTACAGCGAGTCGAAGGATTTCTTGCAAGAATCTGCACCCAAAGCCTTGGGTTTAGTTTCCTACAAAAAATCTAAAGGAGAAGGGAGGTGAGCCGAATGGGTTGGCTCATCAGTCTTGGCCTTCGGCTGAGGGTTTATGTGTGCGGCGCTTGCTGCACCGTATTTTCCTCTGCCGAGGAGGCTCGGAACCACAGTTGTCCCTACCGTGAGGGCAGGTAGTGGTTTCTGAGCCAAAGCGCGCGCCCGGTCTGACGCGCTATATAAATACGGGTAGGGCCAAGCTATAAAAGACTGAAAGCTTGGCAAAAAAAAGAGTGGGCATCTTTGGCTGAAGCGGCGAGATAGAATATCATCTACCGCTTCAGCCCGGCTCAGGTGAGTTTGAGCTAAAAAGTTCAAGCTTGGCTGAATCAAAAAAAGGAAAGGAGGTGCTCGCATGACAGAGCACGAGGTCGTTGTCCGTTATCTTTGTGCCCACGAGTGTGGGCACCTGGCAGTCGGGATTATTTTGGGCGGAGTAAGTTTTCTCCGCTTGGAAATAAATCCCGAGCTGGGGTCAACCTCCCGAGTTGTTTGGGGCCGTCTCGTCGGCTCCGACAGCTACAGGCAGGCCTTGCGCCTGGCTGGCGGTATGGCGGCTGAAAAGCTACTGTACCGAGGGTGGTTTGACCTTGAGGGCTCCGATGCCGAGAAGATTGAGGAGCTTGGCTTCTCGGTTGAAGAGCTTGTTGAGGAAGCAAACCGCCTCCTCAAAGAAAGGCGTGGGGCCTTTCTTGGTTTGTACCGTTTCGTTCGCGGAACGGTACTTTCAGGGCAATATAGTCTTCGGTATCTCGACTTGGTCGAGGCCGGTGTCTTGAGCCCTTTGGCAAACTGAAAGTAGAGAAATATTCCTTACAGTTTGCCACTGTTTCAAGCTTTTAACTAAACCCACCCTAGAGAAAAAGCTTTGGTTTGGTTGAAATTTTGGAAAAGTGTGAGGTGTTGGGGCAACAAAAAAACCCTCAAAAAGAGAGCTTCTTTGTGGCTTGCGCCGGTAAGGACATAGCATCCTATCAAGATAACCTTATCATGGCACAAGTTTAGTTTCTTGTCAAGTGGTGTGGTGGACCCAAGGGGAGTTGAACCTCCGCCAAAGGCGGACAGGCCTGCGAGTTGTTTCGGTTAGGTTGTAGGCAACAAATTGTTGCCGGTACAATCCTGCTCTTTAGCTTGCACCGTCTCAGGTAGGCCTTGCTATGCAGGGGAGGCGGCTTCGAGCTTAAAGAGCAGAATTGTATCAAAAAAATTTCTATATTGAAAAGAAAGGGGCAAGAAAATGGCGGGGCAGAATAATTGGAAAGGTCAGGCGGAAGCGGCAGAGAAGGTCTTTGGGGGTTTGATCTCCCGGATGGAGCAACTTGCTAAATACAGCAATGGCAAGATTGCTCTTCGTTGGATCGCCATTCGCGAACTGGCCGACAGTGGCCAGCGGTATGCGAAGGATGGCAACTGGCTGGCGGCGGCCAAAGATTTGTGGGCAGCCGTACAGGCGGCCAACAAGCTTGAGTACGCGGTACTGCGTGGCAACGCGGCAAAGTTGCTCAAGCAGATTTTCGAGCTGGACCAAAATTTCGCTTCGAGCGAGGTTGATGAGGCGGAGGACCAGTTTCTCGACAGGGAGCGCAAGCTCCATGAGCGTTGCGCGGCTGGCCAGCGTCTGTGCTACCTGCTCCGCAAAGCTTTGCGCGAGGCGAAGCAAGCAGAGTGGGAGGCACGGCAGGCTACGCATCAGCCGCGGAAGGTTTTTGACACGCCCAAGACGCCCAAGCCTGGGTTGACGCCTACCCAGATCGCGGAACGAAAGCGGGCCAAGGCCGATCGCGATCGTGAGATCCGTGACCAGATGAAGGGTGCCGGTGGGGGTAGTTCGCAGAAGTACGGGGGTGGTTCAAGCCGCAAAGCGCTGCAAAAACAGCGCAAACGCGGCTAGGGGTTCCCAAGAGGGATGAGTGAGTTTGTTTGGTTTGCCATAGGCAACCGACTCATCCCGCTTTCAAAGTTTCCGATTGTACAATCGGAGGTTTTGAAAGGCTGAAAACGCCTTGGAGGAGAGGGAAGCGCTTGGTTGCGGGTGCAACTCCCGCCGGGGACTCTCTTGTGGGAGGTTTTTGGGCTGGTGGAACCAGATTTCCTTATTTTTGGAAAACCGATGCTCAAAGATCCAAAACAAGAGAAAAACCTGCCTAAGCGGGTCCCCAGAAGCTTTTCGGCTTCCCTCTCCTTCTCTCTTTCCAAGCACCCAAAGCTGTTTGGGAGTTTGGAAAGGGAAACAGCTCTTTGAAAAGTAAATATCACAAAGCAAATTTTTCGAGTTCAGTCTTGGTAAAGAGGCGGGATTCGGTGCAGTTGGCTATCATGGCCAAACTGGGTTCATGAGAAAAGCCAATGTGCTCTACTGCCTTGCCCTGTTGTCTCGCTTTGGCAATGGCAGGCAAAAGGTCTGTGTCGGAGGAAACCAGAACAATCCTGTCACAAAGGTTTTCGTAGGCGGCCACCAAAATGTCAACAGCAATGTTTACATCGACGGCTTTTTCATGGTAGCTCCCGCCGGATTTTAAAAGGTAGCCAAGAGAATACTGGAACTTGTGTTTTTTGAGATTTACAAGAAGGCGCCTCTGATTATTGAAAAGTTTTTGAGCTTTAGCACTTTTGCCAGTTCTAACGGCGCCAATATAGTAGTGTGACGAGACCAACCTTCTTTTGGTTGAAATGTATTTTGCGAAAGCGGAGTAATTAAAGTGGAGAAGATTTTTAATACCTAGGCTTTTTAGCTTGAAGTAGAAATTGCTTCCGTCTATGAGGATAATACAGGTTTCTTTCTTGGCAGATTTCGGCATTATGTAACCAGTATATCATAAAAATTCCCGCAAAGAGCTTTCGCTGTTGCGGGAGAGTTTAATGATTGTAGCTTAGCATTGGGGTATGTGCTTGTCAAGCGGGCTGGCAAATCTTTCCCAG
>JBDRAO010000072.1:0-5515 GCA_043823645.1 bacterium | reverse complement strand
AATCGAATAACTCTGAACTATCCAGAAAGGATAGCTCTCTACTTTCTTTACCACACTCTGTGAAAAAGTCATTTCTCCCTCCCGGTTGGTATTTCCCACACTATACACCAAAACCTTCCAATTTTCAACCTATAAGACAAGAAAAAACCCTGTGGGGCATATGCCACACAGGGTTTAGAGTAGATGGGAATCTAATCACTGACTGAATAGTAGGTGATCCACGCCCCAATCAATGCGTAGGTGCCCCACTGCCAAGCGCCCATCTCAAAGGCAGTACTGATGTCAAAAGTGTTGAATGCTCCGGTAAGCCACGAATTGTGCGTCACTATCAGCGGAATGACAATGAGGTACAAAATCCCAATCACCAGGCCAATGGGCAACCCGAGCCAGGCAATTTCGGCATCATCGAGATCACGGCTCGGCTCAATCTTGCTGTCAAGCCAAGTCACAAAGACCAACTTGGCTAAAACGCCAAGGAGCCAGGGACCACAAACGGCAACGATTATGGCCAGGAAAATCCATGTCCAGAAAAGCATCCCAACACAAGAAAAAAAGTCTGCCAGGGCAAACATGAGCGGCCCCTTACTGGGAACCACCAAAAACAGCAACAAAGCCACCAGAAACGCTGTTCCAAAAACCGCCAAATATCTCGCTCTACTCATCTTTCCCTCCTTTTTTAGTTTCAGATTTTGTTTTGAAAGAGCTAACTGTCCAACAGCACTCCATACACCCAAGGCTGTCTGGCAATGGTTTTGAGGGCCTGGCGACATACCTCTTGCCAATCTTCCACCACCCCACCAAACATCTTGGAAAGGTCAACTCTGCAGGGTTCCTGCCCTGGGATCAAGACCTTTGCTATTTTTTGGGGGTCGCGCATCCGAAAGTCGGCAAAGACCGAAACTCCGGCCCTAGCCAAAGCCCTCAAAGATTCAGAATCGCAATAAGGCACTGTAACGAAAAGATGCGTGGTGTTTTGTATGCCACCGGACTCAATGGTATTCAGATCAAAAGCCACATTCACCTTCGCCCGCGGAAAAAACAAGTAGAAACCTGCCCGCAGGGCCTCAAAAAGCAGCTCCTGTTTCTTCCTGGTGTCGAAAGTAAGGGAAATTGCCATCAGGAACGTACCTAGACCCATAAACCCCGAAGAGGCCAACAAAACAGCGTCGAATCTCCCAAGAGTGAGAGTATCGCCTAGTGCTGCAAAAAGGCCAAGCAGCATTCCTACTAAAAAAACCCCTGTTCCAACAAATAAGAGTTTTCTCATCTCTCCCCCAATCTCTAGAATTTACTAAACAGAATCCTAGCATAGACTACAATAAACTTCAACCTATGAGATAGTAAACAAGGTGGTATACTGGAAATATGAAATTACTAGTAGCCGGGCATATTACACAAATTCACGGGCCGGTGCAGGCATTGGAAAAGTATCTCACCAATCAAAAGACCAGTTTTGTGATTGTGAAACACAATTTGCTGGGAGGCAATCCTCTCTCCTACCTTACCCACTTTGCAAAGAACATTATAGCCGCCTACCAAACCAAAGGGAAAATAGACACCTTCATTGGCATAGACAATCTCAATGCTTTAAGTGGAGTAGTTTTAAAAAAGCTAGGCAAGGTAAAAAAAGTCATTTATTATGTCATTGACTACACCCCGGTCCGCTTCCAAAACCCCCTTCTTAACACCATTTATCATTTAATTGAAAGGCTGGCCGCCAAAAATGCCGACTATATCTGGAACATTTCCAACCGTATTCAGGCAGTACATGCCAAGCAAGGCGTAGCGAAGGAAAAAAACTTGGTAGTGCCGGTGGGAGTTTTCCCCGAACGCTTTGCCAAAGTTTCTAAAAGCAAAGTAAACAGAAACAGAGTTGTAATTCTTAGCCACTTAACGCGCGATAAAGGCATTCAGCTGGCCATTGAGGCCATGAAAGAACTAGTCAAGAAACAACCACAGCTGGAGTTGCATATTATTGGTTCGGGACCATATGAAAAAGAGCTAAAAGCAAAGAGCAAAGAGCAAAAAAGCAATATAAAGTTTTTAGGTCATATGCAACCTAATGAATTCATCCCCTACATGTCAAAATGTGGCGTGGCCTTAGCACCCTACCTAGATAACCCTTACAGCATCACTTACTACTGCGACCCCACCAAAGTAAAAGAATACCTGGCGGCCGGCCTGCCTGTGATAACCACCAATGTCCCCTGGATTGCCAAAGAGGTCGCCAAAAAACCCCTAGGGATTGTTATTAACTACAACCAGCAGGAGTTAATTGCGGCGGTTGAAAAACTCACTGCAGACGACCAGTTTTGGCAAACCTGCCGCCAAAATGCTTACAATTTTATGAAAGATTTAACTTGGGAAAAAATCTACCAGTCTGCCTCTGAAAATAGCGGCATCAAATAAACACTGCCGGCAGTACTGTTCTTTGATCACTGTAGGTTAGAGAAATAATGTAGTAACTCTTGTAGCCTCCAGATAGGGCTCTCCTGGCAAGGGCGGTGGTCTCTTTGGTAGAAGCGGTAACCTTAACCTCCAAAGCGGTTTTTCCGTCAGCAATAAAATCAACCTCCGAACGACTGTCTTTGTCATAAAAAGAGGCAGTAACCTTACATTATCGTACGAATTTGTCAAGTACCACCGACACAAAAAGGCACAGAATCTGGTATCATATTTGGTAATGGCAAAAGCAAATCCTTCCTTTTATCAAAAACGGGTTTTTGAAGAAACCAACCTTTGGGGCAAAAGATATGGCCGGGTGCTGGACATTGGCTGTGGTGAGGGGCGGGAAGCGCGCCTTTTAGCCAGCTGGGGCAACAAGGTTACCGCGGTAGATGTGGCCAAGTCCAAAGAGTGGGGGCAGGCGCCAACGGGGGTAATCTTTGAAATTGGCAATGGGGAGCAACTCAAGTTTAAAGACCGCTCTTTTGATCTGGTATTCTCCAAAGACGCTCTGCACCACACTAAAAACCCTAAAAATATGCTTTTGGAAGCCGGGCGGGTTTGCAAAAAAGGAGGCAAGGTAGTCTTTGTGGAAGCCAACCGCTATAACCCAATAAGTTTTTTGCATATGACTCACTATTTGGGACACAACCACTTTACCCAAAAAAGTTTCAAGCAAATGGTAAAGCCGATTTTTCCAAAAAGCCAATTGGGCTCCTTTGAGGCCCATTACTACCCGTTTTTACCCCCCGCCCTCCTTTCCTTTTTGGCTAAGGTTGAACAACAAGTAAGCAAACTGCCTTTTTTGGGAAGGTGGTTCTCCTACAACTACTTTACAGCTAGCGTATGAAGCTTTTATATATTGCCTTGGGAAATGGCATCAATCCGGCAGTGGGAGGCTCCCTGACTCGTTCGGGAAACATTGCCAAAAAAATGCTGGAAAAAGGGCATCAGGTCTCCTTTGCCACCACTATTGGCGGAGAAAGGGCTTTGCAATCTTTGGGAGTGACGGCAAACTTTATTAGGGTGCCCTGCTGGTTGGGCCAAGCGCCTCAAAAAGAACGCGGCAGGCCGGACCGTTTGCTGGCCAATATTGTTTCTGCTGTGGCGGCGCCGGTAAAAGTTGCAAAAGCAGGTAAATTTGACCTTTTCTACACCGACTCTGACTATTTTTTCGACATCATACCGGCTGTCCTTTTAAAGCTTTTGGGGCGGGGCCGCTGGGTCGCCATGATCCACCACCAAATTGCCTTTAACGCCCAGTCACTCTCCACGGCAATTTTAAGCGCCGCTTCCATAGCCGCCCAACGGCTAAGCTGGGTGTCAATAGGCCTTTTGGCAGACACTGTTTTGGTTTACCACACCCCTATGGGAAAACATATTGCCGAAAAGTTATCCCTTTTTAGCAAAATTCGCCGCCTTGAGTTTAACTCGGTGGACAATGGCATCGATCCAAAATTCATAAAAAGCGTCAAACCCTCAAAGGAACACTACGACGCTTGCTTTGTGGGGGGAATGCGCCCCGGCAAGGGAATGTATGAGATCCTTCCCATTTGGAAAAAAGTTTGTAAAGCAAAACGGAAGGCCACTCTGGCCATTGTTGGCGCCGGCTTAAAAGAATACACCGATTGGTTCCAAAAGGAGATTAAAGCGCGCCACATGGAAAGTAATATTAAACTTATTGGCGCCCTGCCAAACAGGGAGACATTAGCCGTTGTAAAAGCATCTTCTATTTTTTTCTTTCCCAGTCGCGAGGAGGGCTTTGGCATTGCGCTGGCAGAGGCTCTAGCCTGCCAAAAACAAGTGGTGGCTTACAATCTGCCGGTTTATAGGGACACTTTCGCGCCCTTTATAAAAACAATCCCACTTTGGGATAGGGAAAAATTTGCCGCCGAGACGGTTAAACTGCTCAAAAATCCCACCAAAAACCCCAATAATATTTTACAAAAATTGGACTGGGCCAGAATTACAGACAACGAGGAAAAAATCTTTAAGAAAGTAACTCTACAAACTCAAAAACAGGCCCAGCTTTTCGACAAAGAGTTTTCAAATTACAAAAAATACCACCCTGAAAACTGGCAAAAGAGCTATTTTAACCGCATAAATAGGCATCTAAGTTTCGGGAAAGGCAAGAGATATCTGGACATTGGCTGTGGCGGTATGGCCTATATGCCTATTGAGGCGGCCAAGAGGGGGGCAGACTCTTTTGGTTTGGATATTTCGAAAGTTGCCATTGAAAAAGCCAGAACATTTGCAAAAAGTGAAGGGGTAGAAAAGAGCGCCAACTTTGTAAACGGTGGCGCAGAAAAACTCCCCTTTAAAGACAACGCTTTTAATGCCATCTCCAGCATTGCAGTCCTGGAACACTTAACCTACGACCAAAAGGCTGTTTCGGAAATGGCCCGAGTCTGCCAAAAGGGAGGTAAGGTTTTTGTGGCAGTTCCCAACGCCTACATAAATATGCCCCTTTATACCTGGTTGGCGTATTTTATTCACGACCGACGCATTGGCCACCTGCGCCACTACAGCGCCAAGGATTTAACTGCCCTTTTTGAAGCCACCGGCTTCCGCCTCGTGACTACTTTTACCAGCGCACACAATGTCAAATTTTTGCAACTGATACTGCACCGCATTTTGAAAAATGAGAAACTCTGGTGGCAATTGGAAAGACGAGACATGGCCTCACATTCCAAAATTGGGGTGACCCTAAACGCTGTTTTTGAGAAAAAATGATAAAAGACCTGCTTTCAAATTACATTTACGGCTACTACGGCGATCCGCTCGATAAGCTCTACCAAATGAGCCAGGCGCCGGCTCACCTTTTGCAGGGGCAGACTTTGCAATGGCTTACCCTTCTTGGAACAGCCAAAATTGTTGGCAGTGAAGTGATAGCTTATAACCTTGTTACTATTTTTTCCTACCTTTTCTTCTTTGGCAGTGTTTTCTTTTTTGTTAAGTGGCTTACAAAAAGCAGATGCGCCGCTGTGATTTCTGCCACCATCTTTGTTACTTGCCAATATTTGCAGTGGCAGGGCACTCAGCACATTGAGCTGGTCTTGGCGGCCGGTTT
>JBDRAO010000071.1:0-2608 GCA_043823645.1 bacterium | reverse complement strand
CCGGAGCGTTTTAAGTCTTTAAGCACTGCCTCGGTTTCTTTTTCCCACTTGTCAAGGCTATCTTCAAGATATGACAAATCAACCAAATACAAACCTTCAAAAACTGCCCGGGCCCGCTCTCCCAACTTTTTGCCAAAAACCTGCGGGTTAAACTCACTCTTTCTCCCCCCAATATAATCCTTAAAGGCCTCAAAAATTTCCAAATTAAGCTTTTCACTAAAATCACCCTTACCGGCCAAGTGAGCCCTTTTTTGCGATATTTCCAAAGGGGCGCGAAGCAATAGGCTCAAAAAATACTGCTCCTTGGAAAAGCGGGTTTTGGCCAGAGAAGGTACCACTTTAGCCGCCGCCGGAGCGGCTGACCCTTTCAAAAACTGCTCAATTAAACCAACCAATAAGGCCTCATCGGTTTCTAAAATTAAACCTATTTTTTTGACATAATGGCCCCGCTCCACCGGATCTTTTATTTGGGCCAAAATTTCCAAAACCTTGTGAGAAAACTCCCGCTTTTCAGAACCGACTCTCAGATCATAGCGCAATTTGTATGTATCGATGGCAAAATCATAAACCTCTTGGGGGCTGGCAATAATCTTTTTGAGTTTTGGCAAGTCTTCGCGAGCCAAATCGTCGGGATCCACCCCCTTGGGGCCGGCCACCACCTTAACGTTAAAACCCTTGTCCTGCGCCAAAAAGGCGCTTTTTAGGGCCGCCTGCACTCCCGCCTCATCGGAATCAAGGTACAAAACTATCTTTTTAGTGTAGCGGGCCAGAAGCTCCAGCTGTTTTTGAGTAAAGGCTGTACCCTTTAGAGCCACTGCATTCCTAACTCCCTTTTGAAAGAGAGTCAAAAGGCCAAAATCTCCCTCCACCACCAATGCCCAACCGGCCTTTTTAATCTCCTGGCGGGTATTGTAAAGCCCGTATAAAAACTCCCCTTTGTGAAAAACCGGGGTTTCAATGGTATTAATATATTTGGGAGTATCTTTTGGGTCCAAAACTCTCCCAGAAAAACCCACCACTTGTCCCCGAACATCCTTTAGCGGAATCATTACCCGCCCTCTAAAAAAATCGAAAAACTTATTCTTCTCCTTTTTAACTGTTAAGCCTGCCAAGGCCATATCAGACAAAAGGTAATTCTTTGACAGCAAAAACTTGCCCAAAGTATCCCAACTTTTGGGAGCATAGCCCAAGTTAAATTGCTCAATAGTTTCCGGCGATATGCCCCGCTTTTTAAGGTAAGCTTGGGCCCCCTCCCCCACTTTATGTTTGGTAAGAAAAAAGTTAAAAACGGAGGCGGTCGTGTTATTGATTGCCAAAAGGCGATCTTTAATGTGAGCCTGAGGGTCTCCCTTAAAAGGAGCCAGTTTTATTCCGGCTTTTTCGGCCAGTATTTTCAAAGCTTCGGGAAATTCCACCCCTTCAATTTTTTTTATAAACTCGAACACATCGCCCCCCTCGCCACAGCCAAAACATTTAAATATTTGCAGTTGGGGGGAAACCATAAAGGAGGGGGTATTTTCGGTGTGAAAGGGACAAGTGGCGCGGTAATTACTACCTGCCTTTTGCAATGGCACATATGAGCCAACCACATCTACAATATTTAGGCTTTGTTTTACTTCTTCCCACTGTTTAGGCATAATCTAAGTATACCCTATTTTAATGTAACAAATCCGCTCCCGTAGTTTAATGGAAAAAACGCTAGCCTCCGGAGCTAGAGAGTGGGGGTTCAACTCCCTCCGGGAGCACCAAAACAAAAAAAGCCGTGCTTTGCTTCTTTGCAAAACACGGCTCGGAACTTACTCACTCAAACGATGACGCAGAGTAAGTAAACGCGTAAGTAACAGCATAAATCAAGAAAGCGGCAATGAACAACAAATAGGGCGGGTGCTCAAACGCTGAGCTCTTTCCAAAAACCTCGTAAACGAAACGAACGGCGGTGTGCTGCGAAAACCACTGTCCCAATAGCGCCCACAGCACTCCTACAATAACCCCTCCCGGGATAGCAAGAAGAATGTGCTCCTTGACATACCTCTTCTCTACCCCCAAACTATGCTTGAATACATAGTCTAGAAGAGCAACGAAGGGAAGGGAACCGACCCAAACAAGACACAGGAATGCGGCCACGACAATGTTTGCCGCATCCAGCAAGAGCTTCTCCCAAGCGGAGTAACTCTTGTCTATGGCATCGCTGTTCTCGTCCACCCAACCCAGCACTTTTTGCTGGGTTCCCTCAACGGTTTGAGTGATGTCGCCAGCGATACTCCACACGGGAAGCACCACAAACAACACCAAAAAAATAGCCCCATACACAGCACAGAAAAACAACCCCCCAGGTGCCCTCATCTCATCCTCCTTATACAAGTAAGTTTAGCTAAACCTAGCTTACCACAATCTTGTAGCAAATGCAACTCGGGCGCAACTGCGGGGTATAACCGGGGACTAACAGTACTACTTGACACCCATAGTATTTTGTGTCATAATGTAGGTATAAGAATAAAGGAGAGACACTTAAGAAAGATCAACCTACCTACCAGATCTTTTAAAGTCTTTTAGTTTGACTTTAAAGACCGTCGCGGGAAGGGGTTACCTTTCCCCCGGCGGTTTTTTG
>JBDRAO010000070.1:0-5634 GCA_043823645.1 bacterium | reverse complement strand
TACTTTTGGAAATGTCACTCACCCCATAAGGCTGGCTCATTGAGTGGCCGTCCACACACTGATAGGCCCAATCATAACAATATCCTTGAATGGGCCAAGCCAAACGGCCGTCTTGTAAATAAGACAGGGGGTCCTCCATATCCTCATAAAACTTGTAGGGGGAGTGGTACACTGCAAAATGCAAATGGTCCCCGGTAGACCAGCCGGTACTACCCTGCACCCCAAGCACATCACCCTTTTTAACCTCTCTTTCAAACTTGAGATCATCTAAACTGCCCACCGCCGACCGCATGGCGGCAATTTCTGCCTCTACACTGGCAAGCATCTCCAGATATTTCTGTTCATCATTTTTAGTGAGAGCCAGTAAGCTAGCCCTACCTACTCTTTGACTATTTAAGGCCCCTTTTTGGGCTTCCAAACTCAACCTATCCTGCTCGATTTGTCCCTTTATTTGCTCCACTTCGGCTCTTTTTACATCCAGATAATCCTTTTCCTGCTGGGTTTCCACCTTGACACCGGTAAGTCTCTCAATGGTACTTTTATCCTGCTGTTCCAGAGTGGCCAAATACTTGAGGCGATTTAAAGCATCGGTCAAAGAATTACTCGCCAAAAACCAACGCATGGGATTTTCCCGCGCCTCTTTGTAACGCCGCACTAGAAGCGCGGCCACCTCATCTTTCAAACTATCAATAGACACTCCCAAATTCTCAATTTTTGCGCCCAAAACGCCAATCTCTCCCACTAAAACACTCAGCTTTTCTTCAGCCTGAGACAGCTTGGCCTCGGTTTCATTAATTTCAGTTTGGGTAAGATTAATTTGGGTGTCAAAATAGGCAATCTCATTTTGTAGGCTCACCTTGGCCTGCTTTAAATCCTCCAGCTTTTGCAGATACTCCACCTTTTGCTTTTCATATTCGCTTATTTTCTTGTCGTAATCGGAAAGACTATCCGCCAAAATTTTAGGCGGAAAAAGGAAAAAAAGGGCAGTCAAAAGGGGTAAGTACCAAAACTTTTTCATATGGGTCACTCTTTTAAGTATCGCGCCACGGCTACAAAACTTACCAAACCTCCCAAAAAACCACCCAAAACTACCCACCCCAAAATGGCCGCCGGGCACCAATACCAGGGTAAACTCATAAAGGGAATGCCTCTAAAAAAGGACCTCAAGGCCGGCAAACTAAAGTAAAGCAAAATTCCACCCACAAAAAGCGAAACCAGTGAGGCGCAAAAACCGTAAAACGCCCCCTGCATTATAAAGGGCCATCTCACAAAACTCTTGGGCGCTCCCAAAAGTTTCATAATTTCAATCTCATCTTTTTTGGAAAAAATGGTTAAGCTGACTGTGATTAGCACCACCAAAAGCGATATGGCGCCAAAAGCGCCCAAAACTATTAACCCTCCCAGGCGAATGCCTCCGGTCCACGACCTCAAAGCGTCCACCACATCTTTGTGGTAGGAAAGGTCCTCCACCAATAAATTGCCGGATACGAAAGCCGCAATGCCGGAAAGGCCAGCAATATTTTTAGCCTCTATTTCTAGGGAGGCCGGAAAGGGATTAGAATCGCCATCTAAAGCCTCCAAAATTTCCTTGTTATCCGCATTTTGACTCACAAAAAGGCTTTTAGCTTGACTTTTGGAAACATAATTAACCGCCGCCACTAAAGGGTTGGCCAAAAGATCATCTCTTAAAAGCAAGGCATCGGCCTCGCTGGCAGTATCTTTCAAGTAGGCGCTTATTTGAGCCTTGCTTTCAAAATACTTAATTATTCTGTTTGAGGCGTAAGTGGTGGCGCAAAAAAGGAGGGCGGCAAAAAAAGCCAGAGAGAGAGAAAACACCGAGGCACTGCTTAAAATCGGATGCCTTTTAATATAAGTTTTGGCGTATTTAAGACTTTGCATACTTTCCCTTTTTCTCATCTCTTACCACCCTACCCTTGTCTAACTCTACCACTCTTTTTTTCATCTTATCTACCTCATCCTTGTCGTGGGTGGCCACTATGACTGTAATCCCCTTTTTGTTTATTTTCTCAAAAATTTCAAAAAGGCTGTCGGTCAGAGCCGGATCCACATTGCCGGTGGGCTCGTCGGCCACCAGCACTTTTGGCGCCAGCGCCACACTTCTGGCAATGGCCGCTCTTTGCGCCTCCCCTCCGGAAAGTTGCACCGGAAAATGATCGCGAATTTCCCAAAGGCGGGTAAGCTTTAGGGCCTCTTCAACTCGTTCCAAAACGGCGCTTTCTTCAAAACCCATTACTTCCAAACCAAAGGCCACATTTTCAAACACAGTTTTAGTGTTTAGCAGTTTAAAATCTTGGAACACCACTCCAATTTCCTGGCGCAAAAGGGGCAGGTATTTCTCCTTGAGCTGACAAATAGGAATATCTTCATATAAAACCTCCCCCTCAGAAGGCAGTTCTTTTCTAATTAACAACTTAACCAGAGTAGATTTGCCGGCTCCCGAGGGTCCCACTAAAAACACAAATTCGCCTTTGGCAATTTTGAAACTCACCTTGTCCAAAGCCGTTAGACTGCCGTATTCTTTAGTAATTTCTCTAAACTCGAGCATCTTTAAAATTTTACTCCACTGACCTGTACTTGCGGAATATTATTGATTATCTGGGTTGTCTTGCCGGTAATAGTAACTGTCATCCCCTCTACCATTTTTAATTTGTCATCATCGGTTTTGAGGTAGGCCACCGTTTCCCCGGCGTTATTTTCTAAAAGGTGGGTGTAACTACTGCCCCCTTCCGCCTCTCTCACTGTACCTGAAAAAGACGGCTCATCGGTATCGCATAACTCACCCACACATTCGGACGGCTCCGGTTTATTGGCCGGCAGACCGGTATCTGAAACGGTAATGTCTTTAGGGGTAACAGCAAAAAAACCTAAAATAAGAAAAATAAGGGACACAGCAAAAGCCACAAAAATGTAGAGCAGTCTTTTGGGATTCATATAATCTATTCTAGCACAAGTTCCGCCTCAATAAACTTGTCTAAATCGCCATTGAGAACTCCTTCCGGATTGGTTGATTCTACCTCGGTTCTTAAATCTTTGACCAATTTATAGGGGTGCAGGACATACGAGCGGATTTGAGTGCCCCAGCCCCCGGTCACGGGCTTACCTCGCAATTTGGCTTCCTGTTCTTCCAGCTCCTGCTCCCTTTTTATATAAAGTTTTGCCCGTAAAACCTGCATGGCTTTTTCCCTATTTTGGATTTGGCTGCGCTCCTTTTGGCATTCTACCACCAAACCGCTCGGAATATGCTTGAGGCGCACAGCCGTTGACACCTTGTTGACATTTTGCCCCCCCTTGCCGCCCGATCTAAAGGCCGCAAATTCCAGATCATCATCTTTAATTTCTATGGTGATATTTTTGTCAATTTGGGGGATAATTTCCACGGCGGCAAATGAGGTTTGGCGCTTGTTTTGGGCGTTAAAGGGGGATTGGCGTACTAGGCGGTGCGTCCCCTGCTCCTTTTTCAAAAAGCCATAGGCGTACAAACCATGTACCTCATACACCACCTGCTTAACACCAGCCTCTTCTCCCGGGGTAAAACTCAACTGCTCCACTTGCCAGCCTTTACTTTCTGCAAAGCGCTCATACATACGAGACAGCATTTGTGCCCAATCACAAGCTTCGGTGCCGCCTTGGCCGGCCCGAATGGTTAAAATGGCGCTCCCCTTGTCGTGCGGCCCTGAAAGGTAAAGCTGTCTCCTAACTTTTTGGTATAAAGTTTCAAATTCCCCCGCCTCATTTTCTTGGGCTAGCATCTCAAGCATTTCAAAATCTTCCAACTCTTCCTTAAGTTGGGACACTGTTTGGCTCACCTTACTGCCTTCTTCCCAATTATCCCAAAGCTTGGGATCAGACAATTTTTCTTTTAACTTTTTAAGTTCTTGCTGTTTGGCTTCAATGTTAAGTTGTTTTTTAAGGTCGGCTAATTTTTCTTGCATGGGAGTATTCTAACACTTCAGCTGCGAACTTTTGAGGTTTTGGAGGGGTTCTTTTCGGAAAGCTTAAAGGCAATGTAAACCAAAGAGGCGGCAATCAGCAAAACCGAGGCTGAAATAATGAGGTTGGCGTTGAATTTCCAAAAATCAAAATTGTTCATAGCAAATTCCTTTCTAGCTTATACGACACCCACAAAAATAGTGTGCCTGCAAATACATCCAAAGTCAAGAAACCTAACCCCTTTAACCCATCTAGGGGCCAAAAGTTCGGGGCAATTAAAACCAACCCAAACCACCCGGCCGAGAGGTTTACTGCCAAACCTGCCAGCGATCTGGTAATGGCTTTTTTGTCTTTCTTGGCAAAAAAAAGTTTCACTAAAAGTATAGTAACAAACACTGCTATGCCAAGCAATGGGAGTTACAAAGGGGGGAGGCCGGCGGTTTTGGGAAGGCTTACTATTGCGTCCCACTGAGGATATTTTTCCCCATTGGGCTTTACAAAGGCAAAATTGTCGTAGCCATCGTACTTTAGTACAAACGGCGCCACCGCTACTACCCTCCCATCGGGCCCATATAAATCTCGCATAGCAATCTTGTAATATTCCGCCACCGTATTTTGGTCATGCCACTCAGGGTGAAAAGTAGCCCCCTCTTCGTGTGGCCAACCGGTTTCCGTAATAAACACAGGTAAGTTGCCCACCCCGTAACCGGCCAGCAGGGAAAGCTCCCACTTATAAGAACTCATGCCATCCCTTAAAGTTGGGGTAGCGGTAGCCAAAGGATGCGAAGTGTAAGCCGGATGGGGATAGCAATGGGCCGCCCAGCCATCAAGCTTTCCAAATATTCCGGGTACCGCCGCATCCATTCTTTGCAAAAAAGCCTCTTCTGATAAGTAGCTCGTCTCTACCCCTAAGTCAGTCACCACATGACCGGTACGGGCCGAGGCATTAAAAGCCCCATTCATAATAAAATAATCCGAATTGGTCCCTCGCAAAAGTTCAATAATTTTATCAAGTTTTTGGGCGTAAGACTCAGGGTTTATCTCCCAGCCCCAATACTCGGCCGCATTAACTTCGTTAAATACAGAAATAAATCTTAAACGGGTGGGCCACTCGAGCGAGTGTAAAAAATTAGCCATGCTTTCCAGTTGCTCGTCGGACGGAATGGCGCCATCGTTAGCCAGCTGGATAATGGGGATAATATGCTTAGACTTGCAGGCCTGAAAGACACTGTTCCACATTCCGGCATCGTGGTGACTAATATTCATAGTCAAAGTGATCCAACCCCAATCGCCGCCATTGGTATTAACCAATTGGGCCGCCAAATCGACCTGATCGGCTCCGGCAAAAGCGTGGATTCCGAATTTGTTCACCGGAAAGTTTATGCGGTTTGTTTGGGAAACCACGGAAGGTTGGTAAGCAGTGTCGGCTCCTTGGTTTTCTGAACTTGAATTTGAATTTGAATTTGAAATTGGGTTTGAAGATTTTTGCGCCCCAATACTAGCCTGTTTAGCGCCACCACTAACCGTGGCTTCTCTACCTAGCACCTCTTGAGAAAAACCATCGTCCACTCTGAAATCGGCGCTGGCAAAATCGCCCCGACCGCCCCAAAGGGTTGCTCCCGTACTGCCAGCTAAGACCAAAAGCAAAAAGCCCCCCAACCCTGCAGCTACTCTCTGTTTACG
>JBDRAO010000069.1:0-3206 GCA_043823645.1 bacterium | reverse complement strand
CGCTTTTTGGCAATAGCCAGCGCCTCTTTGTCAAAGTCGGCTACATAGTAGGAGACATCTTGGGGAAGAAGGGTTAAAAGATCAGCCTGGTAACCGCCAATGTCCAAAATTTTTACCCCTTTCTTGAGGCAGGGCTCAAGCAGTTTGCGATAAGTTTCAAACCTCAACTTAACAAAAGGATCATTGACAAACATGGCGCCATATTGGAGGTTGGGGTTTTTAGTCATGCCCTTTTTTAAAGATATTTCCAAAAATGGCCACAAAACTGGCCGGCCAGGAGCCTAGGAATTTAGTGTTTTTGGACTTTACAAACATATAACTGTAATAAAGATTTTGGAAAAGAATGTAAGAGTAAAATCTCACTGCCTTATCGAAGGTATCGGGTTTAATGTATTTAAAATAAAAGTGAATAAAGTTGGTAATGCGAGGAGCGGAATTGGGCCGAGCTGAAAAGACCCCACTGGTACTTAAAAGGTGGTAAACAACGGCTTTGGGGTTGTAGACTAAAGTATAACCCTGATTTCTAATATCAAACCCTACCCCAGCCTCATTGTATTCCCCAATCCCTAAACCCCCTTCTTTAAAACCTCCGGCTTTAACAATGAGTTTTTTGTAGGCGGCCAAATTGCAGGCTTGCAAAAAATCCACCTCCCGAGGCTGGGCAATAAAGGCGTGCTCTTTATAATTGGAGCCTAAACTAAAAGCGCCACACTTAAACCAGGTGCCTACATCGAAGGCCTTGCCCTCCATAAAAAATCCCAGGTACAGCTTACCCACTAAACGCCAAAAGAAATTCCCCCTTTGCAATTTTTCCAAAAACAAAAATACATCGCGATTCTTGAGGCGGTTTTTTGGGATAATAGTGGGCCCTGTCACTCCCCCAAGCTTGTAATCTTTCCCCAAATCGGGCGGGTTTTTAAAGGCAACGGCCACTGCTTGAAGCCAGTTTTTGTCGAAATCAACATCATCGTCGGTGCGCAGGAAAATTTCCCCGGTCATAATCTCTAGGGCTTTATTTTCCTGAGCCACCAGACCCTTGGGGCAGTGGTCAAAAATAATCTTTAGTTTTTTGGAGTATTTTTCTGCTACTTTTTGAGTAGGTTCCTTTTCTCCTCCTTCTACAACGACCACTTCAAAGTTTTTATGTGTCTGCAAAGTGAGGCTTTTTAATACTTTTTCCAAGTCTTGGGGGCGATTGTATGTGGGGATAACCACGGATATGTAAGGTTTTTTCATAGTGAGCTTGTCGAACTATTTTTGGGCAATGATCAAAAGATCAGAGCCGTTTTCGAGCGCAGTTTCAGTATAGCCTGAATAGTGTTTGGTAATCAAGCGTAATAGTGGTACCAGAGGCGGCAGTTTGGCGGCCAAGGCCAAAAAGTCGTAAAGCGAGGCGGTTTGGGGCGAGACACTTTGGCTCTGGTGAACAATATTAAAACCAGCCTTTTTGCCAAGTTTTACCCACTGCTCATTTTTAAAATCATTGACCACCCCAATAGTTTTGGCGCGCCACGGGCCGTAGGCTTTACAAAGTGGTGAAAAGAGGAGATTTTTGGCAAAATTTTGGGAGCTGACTGTAAACACAAAATACCCCCCTTTTTTTAAAATGCGGTAAGTTTCGGGGAATACCTTTTGAACATCTACGATATGTTCCAACACACTATTGGAGAAAATGGCGCCCACGCTGGCGGCCTCAAGTGGTATTTGGCGCGCATCTCCCAAAAATACTTTTTGGTAGAAGCCGGATTTTTGGGCCTTTTCCACCCACTCGGGAGAGTTTTCCAACCCTAAAAAAATATGGTTTGCCCCCCACTCCCCAAATTGAAGTTTGGCTACCTTACCATCGCCGCATCCAAGGTCAAGGATAGGCTCCTTAAGTTCCAAACCAGGCCCCCCCAAAACTTTGCTGGTATGGTAAAGCTCGGCGGCGCGGTACAAACCCACTGCCGGATGAGGCCACTCTTTCTTGGCAAAAAAAGGTTTGGCATTGCCCAAGGGTTTGGCTAAAGTGAGCTTTTTGTAAAATTGGGAAAAGAGGGTAGAGCGGTAGATTTTGGGAAATAAGTCTTTATCTTTGACCTGGCGGCTTTTTTGAATTTGGCGACGCTTTTTTAGAGTTTGAGGTAGGTGGCTTATTGCCCACCAAATGCCCCTAAAGGTAAGGAAAGCGTCTTTTACCCGGCCCTTTGCCAAAAGAAACAAAGCCAACCCTATCCAAAGGCTAAGGTGCCAAGGCAAAATTTTTGCAAGGTTTTTGGCTTCAAGGTTTTTTATAAGAGTGGTAATGTAATTTTTGGTGCCGTGAAATTTGGAGTTTATGCCCTGAAGTTTGGGGTCAATTAAGGTGGTGGTGCCAAATTCATGATAGACCACCGAAAGGTTTGTAAAAACCACCCGTCGGGTGGAAAGCCAGACACGCCAGCAGAGGTCGGTTTCTTCCATAAAAATAAAATAATCCTTATCAAAGCCTCCAATTTGTAAAAAAGTATCGGCGCGAATAAACATACCGGCCGATTTGGCTGCCAGAATTTCTAAGCCTTCTTTAACCTGGTGGGTGTCTTTGGTGTTAGCCGAGATTACTTGAGTTAAAAAACCCCACTGAGTGAGGTAATCGCCGGCATAATCAAAGCGGTTGCGGTCTTTGTTTAAGAGCAGTTTACACTGCAGGGCGCCAATGGTTTGGTCTTTTTCCAGTATCTCAACAGCGTTTTTAAGCCAGTCTTGGTGGACCTCGGTATCATTGTCCAAAAAAGCCAGATATTTTCCCTGCGCCTTTTCTGCCCCGCGGTTTCGGGCGTAAGCAGGGCCGAAATTGCTAGGGAGCTTAATCACTTTCAAGGGGTTAAGGGGGATAAGGGGGTTAAGCGGGCTGGCGTTAAAATTTGACGAACCATTATCTACTACAAGCACCTCAAAATTGAATGGGGTACTTTTCCCAATAGATTTAAGGCACTTTTCTAGGTAGGCTTGTCCGTTGTAGTTGACAATTATTACCGATACAAGAGGTTTTTTCATTCTAAGTTGATGCTATCACCCGAAAAGAGCAAACTTTTAACCTGATTAATGTCTTTTTTTATAGCATGGGGAGAGCGAATGTCACTTTTTAAGCGGTGCCAGACATATTGTGGGGTAAAGTAGTAGCCCTTATAGGCGCGGGCAACGGCTTTTTTAAGGTAACCTAGGGTTTGGTGGCGGCTGACATAAAG
>JBDRAO010000068.1:0-15002 GCA_043823645.1 bacterium | reverse complement strand
GTCATTAGTTTTCTTGTTCCGAAAAGTATTTTTTTATTTTCCCAATCGGCTAAAACGCCGTGGCCAGGTATAGCCTGAAAATTTTTTACTTCTGAAAAATTAATTTTTTCTTCTCTGGCATTATTGACAATCGCCTGGGCTAAGGGATGTTCGGAGTTTTTTTCCACTGACCCCGCGATTTGCAAAATCA
This sequence comes from bacterium, assembly GCA_043823645.1. Classification (GTDB taxonomy): domain Bacteria; phylum Patescibacteriota; class WWE3; order JBDRAO01; family JBDRAO01; genus JBDRAO01. The sequence continues at coordinate 14,812 of JBDRAO010000068.1, read as the reverse complement.
AGTTCTCGTCAATCTCATTTTTAATTTTTACCACATCAGTAACGCTTGGCTTGCCCTTGGTTAAAGTCCCGGTTTTATCAAAAATAACAATGTCCAAATCGCGGGCGATTTCTAAAGCTTTGCCGCTTTTAATTAAAATGCCATTTTTTGCCGCTAATCCCGTTCCCATCATTACTGCGGTTGGTGTTGCCAATCCCAAAGCGCAAGGACAAGCGATAATCAAAACGGCCACAAACACCGTTAAGGCAAAAGCTAAGGGTTGCCCCAGCAAAAGCCAAACAACAAATGCGAAAATCGCAATGCCGATTACGGATGGAACAAAATAAAAAGAAACCTTATCTGCCAAAAGCTGGATTGGCGCTTTGGAGCCCATTGCTTCTTCAACTATTTTTATAATTTGGGCTAACATCGTATCTTTGCCAACCCGTGTTGCTCTAAATTTCAAAACCCCTGTTCTGTTAATAGTTGCGCCGATTACTTCATCGCCCTTTTTCTTTTCCACCGGAATACTTTCGCCAGTAATTGCTTTTTCATCAACGCCGGAGTATCCGTCAATAACAATCCCGTCAACAGGGATTTTCTCCCCGGGTTTAACCAAAATAATATCCCCAATTTTTACTTCGGAAATAGGAATTTTTATTTCACCGCCATCCCTTATAATTATTGCTTCCTTGGGTTGAAGTCCAATCAATTTTTTAATCGCTTCGCTGGTTTTACCCTTGGTTAATTCTTCCAAATAATTCCCCAGTGAAATAAAAATTAAAATAAAAACCGCGCTTTCGAAATATAAATTTCCCGTTAAAGCCAAAAAGGAGACAACCAAACTGTAAAAATAGGCAACTGCAGTACCGATGAAAATTAAAGAATTCATATTTGGGCGTAAGCGCCACAAATTTTTAGTCCCATCAACCCAGGTGTTGAAAGTTGCCATAATTACAGCCGTTGCCAAGAAAAACTGTATGGGCAGGGTGTATTTTTCAAAAACTGTCGGCATAGGCAAACCAACCATTTCTCCCATAACCATATAAATAATTGGCAAGCCGCAAATCAGAGCTATAATAAACCGTTTCTTTAATTCTTTGGCTTTGCCATGATGATCATGTTCTTCCTCAGACATTACTTCTTGTTTTCCGTCCTCTTCCCGGATTTGATACCCCAATTTATCAACCAATTTTTTCAATTTTTCCAAATTGACCATTGCGGAATCATACTCCAAATAAAGCTTTTCTACGGCGAAATTAACGTTAGCGGACAAAACGCCTTTCTCTTTTTTTAAAGTGTGTTCTATACTAGCCGCGCAAGAAGCGCAATGCATGCCAGAAATTTTGAGAATTGTTTTTTGATTCATATCCATAAAAAAAATAGATTTTATATTTTTAATTTCCCCCGCAGCCGCATTTTCCATTTGTGCCACAGCTACCGCCCGAACTCTCTACGCCCGATGGAGCAAACAAATTAGCATTATTAGCATTGTCATTTGATACATTATTTTGAGACGCTGCGCCATTTTTATCTATAACCTCTATAATTCCCGAAATCATTCCCATCCAGCAGCTGAATTTATATTTGCCCGGCTGGGTTGGTGTAAATTCTTTGACACTAGTTTGACCCGGAGTTAAGGGAATTTCTCCCTCAAATAAACTTTTTGAAATAACGGCGTTGGTGCATCCGCTTGTTCCTGTGTCGGCAATTTCCCATCTTACTGGCACCCCAGCCTTTACTTTAAAATAGTTTGGTGAATAGCCGCGAGAAGAAGCGTCCATTTTCAAAATTTGTTTGCCCTTGACAATTGGGGGCAGCCCCTCTTCGCTTTGAAGCGAATTATTTTTTGTAGCACTGGACGATTGGCTGGGATTGATACCCAAATCGCTTAAGCTGGAAATTCCCAAAACATTTAGCTGAAAATTTATGTTATAAAGCGCAAAAAACAAAACCAAAATTCCGGCTACTTTCAAGAACCTGTTGGCTAAGTGTGGCCTTTCAGAAAATTTGACGCTGTACAAACCAATAAACAAAAGCATTGGCAAAGTTCCCAGAGCGAATAAAAGCATAATTAAACCTCCTTGGATTGCGTTTCCTGAAATTAAAGCCAGTCCTTGAGCAGTGATGGTAAAACCGCAAGGCAGAATAAAAGTAAACGCTCCCATTAAAGACGGCATATAGCGTCCCTTGAAATTGGATTCGTTGGCAATAAACCTCGTGATGAATTTCGGCATTGTAAATTGAAATTTTCTAAACGCCCTAAAACCTAACATCTGAAAAGCCAACAAGATCATCATTACAGAAACGACAATAACTAAAACCGGCCCAAATTTTAAGGAAAAGTTTAATTTGCTGCCGATTGCTCCCAATATCGCTCCAGAAAAGCCATAAGAAATAAGCCGGCCAGCATTAAAAATCAGATTGGGTTGAAGTTTTTTCCAAGTAGAATCCGTGTCAGAATACAATTCACCCCATTGTTTTGACATAGAGAGAATTATTCCGCCAACCAAGGCCGCACAACTGGAAACCCCAGCCACAAGCCCAAACAAAAAAAATACTGGTAAAGACGATTTTGAGCCGACATTTATCAATCCCGACAGCCCCAATTTATTTAATCCAATAAAACCAATAATGATTAACAGCCCCATGCAAAAGGTAATTAAAAATTCCTTTATCTTAAAACCATTTGTCGTTTCTTGCGGCTGGTCGGAAAAAACATAACCCTCTTTTTTAAAAATTTCGTTTAATTTATGATGGCTTGGTTTTTCATTATCGTATTCAATCAACACCTCACCCCTGGCCGTTGAAGCTTCAACTGATTTTACATTTTCTATCCCCAGTAATTTTTTCTCAATCAAAATTTCGCAAGAAGCGCAGTGCATTCCCTTGACATAATAAATATGTTCTTTGATATTTTTGCTCATATGATTCTTTTGAAATTATTTATTGAATAATTTTGTAACCCTTAAAATTTCTTGGGTCATTTCCTGTTTTCTTTTCTCGTTTTTTGTTCCCATTGCTTTTTTGAAGCAGGTGTTAAGATGATTTTCCATCAACATTTGATGGGCGGATTTCAAAAGGCCTATCACCGCCGAGTTCTGCTGCATAATATTTATGCAGTATTCATCGGCTTCCACCATTTCAATAATTTTGGATATTAAGCCTTGGGCCTTTTTGAAATTGATGAGCGTGTTTTGCTTTTGAGTAGTCATATTTTTTTGTAAATTTAATTATTATTACTTTATCCACACCCCGACCATAGGTATAGGTCTATTGTAGCAAACGGAAAATTGCTGTCAATAACAAATTTACTTTTTACCGTATTTGTGGTAAATTAAAGGCATAAAATGACTAACTCCACCCACCGCCCAATTTGAAGTCCCGCCGCCGTCCGAAAGAATCGCTGGGGGTTTCCAGCAGGCGGGCAGGTTTGCCAAAGTTGCGCTATGCCCATGGTAAAGCCGGAAGATTTTGGCACTAATGCCGACGCCAGCCAAAATCAGGAGTACTGTCATTACTGCTATCAAAACGGTAAATTTATTGAGCCAGATATGACCATGCAACAAATGATTGAAAAATGCGCCGGTATTATGAGGCAAATGAATATTCCTGAAGCGCAAATTGAGCAAACGAAAGCATTTATCCCCATGCTCAAAAGGTGGAAAAAATAATATGAACAAAATAATTTTAGGAATAATTTGCGGTAAAGAAACGAGGCGCTTGCCGTCAGCCATTATTGCCAGAGCCTATGCGCCGATAATTGGAATGGGCGCCATTGGCGGACTGATCATTGGGTTTGTTGCCAGGTAGGGTAAACTACTTGTGTTCCCCACCCCCAGCTACTCTTTTCTGTCAACCAATCTCCTTCCCGCACGGAAACCTGCAATGCGGAGTTTTCTGCTTCTTTTGTTATCATAGATGCAAGATGATAAAGAAAATTGCCTTGATCCTTTTTGTAGTCTGCTCCCTTCTTTTTGGCTTTATGGCAGTAAAGGATCCGGATTTTGGGTGGCATTTGGTCTGTGGAAATCGAATAATACTGGAGGGGCAGTCGTGGTGTCTTGATAATCACTTTTCCTATTATCTAACCGATTACCAGTTTTATAACCCCAGTTTTCTTTGAAGGCGGGTTACCCCCACCAACAAGGACTTTGCGGTGGCAATTGTGCCAATCACTGTTGGTGTTATAATTATTATTAGGGATTTCAATTGGTTGCTGTTTTCTTTGATGATTAATATACAAGAAATTTTACAATCCAATAAGAAACATAAAGAGAAGGTTGCTTTGATAACTGCGAAAGTCAAAAGTGACAAAAAAATTATAGCTCAATTATTTGAACTGCTTGAAACAGGTACTGATGTCGAGAAAGGAACTGCCGCTGAAGTAATGAAATTTGTTTCAAAAGATCAGCCTGAGATAATGGTTCCCTACATTGATGTTTTGATTGAATACATTGATTACAAAGCCCCAAGAGTAAAATGGGGCTGTCCTGAATCGCTTGGGAATCTTGCTAAAAAATATCCCAATAAAGTTGAAAAGGCAATCCCAAGACTGCTTGAGAATCTGAAAGATAAAAGTACTGTTGTTCGCTGGTGCGCCGCCTTTGCTCTAGCTGAAATCGCAAAATATAATTTAAAAAAGCAAAAAGAACTGGTAGCAAAATTCCAAAATTTAATTAAGACTGAGCAGAATAATGGCGTGAAAAATGTTTATGTAAAAGCGCTGAAAGTTATCGGAGAGGAGTAATTATGAATAGCAAAACAGACTTAGTCGCTTACCGCGGTTTTTTAAAAGGGTTGGCATTAACACTTTTTGCTTTATTGGCAGGAACGCTTGTATTTGTTTCCAATTCCAAAAACGATGAGGGTACTTTATCTAAAATTTTTGAAACTTCAAACTCAGTAATGTGGGTAGGCCCCCACCCCGATGATGAGTTATTTGTAGCCGGGACATTGGGACATTTGTGTAAAGATCTAAATTACAATTGTACAATTGTAGCCTTCGGTGAAAACCCTGATCTTATTGAAGGAAACAAACAATCAGCCCAATTTTTAAATGCTGATTATATTAGGCTTCCTGATATAATGGGAAAAACAAACCATAACTGTGGTGGCAAGAAAAACTCCGGAGAAAACATCAATTGCATAGTAGAAAGTTGGATCAAGAAGGGTATTAAAGAAGAGCTGGTCAAGATAGTCAATGAAAAAAAGCCCGATATTGTTTTTACCTTTGAACCGGAGAGTACAATAGAGGTAAGTCAAACCCATGTTGCCAGCTCTATGGTTGCAAAGCAGGCTATTGAGGAATCAAAAGTTAACCCCCACCATTACTATGTAATTCAGACACCCCATTTGGCAGAGAAAGATTTTGATAAAGATAAATCAAAAGCAACAGATGTAATTGAGCTTACCAATAAATTATGGAGTTACAAAATGGAGGTCATTGGTTTCTATAGTTTTTATTACCCGAGTTTGGAGCAACTGATCGATGACCAACCATACCAACAGAGTCGGTTGCACAAAGAAGTTTTTAGGGAGGTCAACTAATGTATGCCATCTTCATTATTACCATTTTTCTCCTTGGCTTTGTGGCAGTAAAGGATCCGGATTTTGGGTGGCGCTTATAATTGGAATGGGCGCCATTGGCGGACTGATCATTGGGTTTATTGCCAGGTAGGGTAAATTACCTGTGTCCCCCAGAGTATTCTAAACCGCAATTAATTTTACGAAGGTGAAAAAACTCGTTACACAATCAGGTTGACAGTACCAAGCTTTTTATCCCACCAGGGGTTGTGCAATGGTAACTGGTAATTATCAATATTCATAGTTTTATGGTAATTCATAATTACTACCCTGTCAACCAATCTCCTTCCCGCACGGAAACTTGCAATGCGGAGTTTCCCGCCTCAGCTTGGGTTAAAAATAAGGTTGCCAGGGGGTACAAGGGAAGAGGTGTGGGAAGTAAACCAGCAGAAGAAACGAGGCGCTGGCCGCCACGTGTGGCTATGTGCTCACTTGGTGATAGTTTTCATACTTTTGTATAAGTGAGGCAAATAATTTTGCCTTAGCCTGAACTTTGTTCCGTGGTTGTGGCCTGTTCTAGCGTCAAAATCCACTAAAACAAGCCCTTTTTCCAAACCACGGAGAAAACCTTCAAAAGAGAAGCTACTTAACATGGAGATATTTTTGTACCAATAGCATTCGACTCTGCCCATTTTTTTAGTTTCGGCTTGAACATAAAAACAGTTTAGAAGTTTGGTCCCTGCCTTGTGTTCTAGATCATCAAAGCCCCAGTAAGGTTGCGGATTGAGTTCTCCTAAACTCCCCTTTCCTTTAACCTGTTTTAGCCACGCCTTGTGATGCTTCCCAACTTTGGAGCTATCAAATGACACCAAAACTTTCTTTTGCTTTCGGTTTATCTTTACAGTGAAACCCCTATCACTGTAGGATGCACAGCTTATGGTTTGTCTAAAACTTAACTCTCCTTTTTTGTATTTTTCTCCAGCTTCCTGGTGCCCCCAACCATACTTTGGCAAAAAAACCTGTGGCACAAACTTTACTGCTCTTGGGGAGGGCTCAAAATGAAAAAGAGTGGTTAGCGAGCTCGTATTGGCCCGCTGTGTTTTGAGTTCCCACTCGGCCGCATTGGGAACTGGCAGATTGTTTTCTTCGATGCCTAATAAGTCCTCAAGAGTGTTTCCTATGCCGCCCTGGTTCCCTTTCCTTGCGTTAGGGATCCAACCCATTTTTGATATTTTAATTAACTTTTTTATCAGTTCCTCTTTTGAGTAGATCTCCATAAGTTTAGATTAGTTTTGCTTGATACTTTGATAACCTCTCCTTTGCCATTTTGCAGTATTGTGGTGAAATATCGATACCAACAAAATTTCGCCTGTTCATCTTTGCGGCCATGGCAGTAGTTCCGGAGCCCATAAAAGGGTCAAGAATAGTGTTCGCTTTCGTGGAGGAAACAATTCTGTCGATCAAGTCCAGGGGAAAAGGGGCGGGATGCGCATTTTTCAAATCTTGATTAAATTCCCAAACATCGCCGTAAGCGTTGCTCTTGGGGATCAACTCAAAGCCTTCCTTGGCTATTAGGTAGATAACCTCATAAGTGGGGAGAAAATATCCGGGGTTAAAGTTTATACCCCCGCTTCTTTTCCAAATAATTATTTGCCTTAGCGGAAAACCGCTGATAATATCTTGGCGATCTTGCAATAGGCCGTTTTGAACACGCCACTTGTGGTTGTAAAATATAGCGCCTTTTTTGGATAAAACACGCATCATTTCCTCTAGGTTTTTTCTTTGCCATCCGACATACTTTTTATGGGGCATATTATCGTCATAATGGCTGTAGCCGTTTATTAAGGCGGCGTTAGACCATTTTCCCCCTCGCCCATCCTTCATACCGTTACCGGTTGAGTTTTTTAGATTATAGGGCGGGGAGGTAATCACTAAATCGATGACACCGGCAGGGATTTTTTGCATAACAGCAACGCTGTCCCCAATTATAAATTTGTTGATAAAATCGGTAGGGTATTTCATATGTAAAACCAGTATACCATGACAGCAAAGTGAAAACTAAGCGCAAGATGGTACAATCAGTTTAAGATTATGTTCAAAAAAGCAACCCTTACCCTTTTTGTGATTTGCTTCCTTCTCCTTGGCTTTGTGGCCTCAGCCGATCCGGATTTTGGGTGGCATTTGGTCTGTGGAAATCGAATACTGGAGGGGCAGTCGTGGTGTCTTGATAATCACTTTTCTTACTACTTAACCAATTACAAATTTTACAACCCTAGCTTTATTTTTGACATTTTGCTGGCCCTGTTTTACAGGATTGGCGGTTTTGTAGGCGCCGGCATTTTGGGAAGCCTTATTTTTGCCGGTACAGCTATTTTGTTCACCAAAGCACTGCCAAAAAAAGTGCCCCAAGCAATTGGTTTCGTGGGATTTTTGGCAGTTTTTTTCTTATCTGGCCAGATATTCGATCTTGGGGTGCGCTCGCAACTTGCCAGCTTTTGGTTTTCCTTACTCTTTTTGTATTTTTTGCAAAAGTTAAGCGAAAGAAAAGTACCCTTGTGGGTGTTTCCCTTGGCAATGGTTTTTTGGGTCAACTCGCATGGCGGTTTCTTCTTGGGGCTAGTTTTACTGGGGTTTTATGCCGTCGCTCAGGTAATTCAGCGAACAAAAGAGGTTAAACGGTCCCTGGCAACCCTAGCGTCTACTTTTGCCGCCACCCTTATAAATCCTTTTACTTACAAGGTTTATGTGGAGCTGGTGAGGCATTTTAATGCTCCATTGAATACTACCATTGCCGAATGGGTATCCCCTCCCCTATTGCACCGAATGATTATTTTTTTTGTAGTCGCAGGGCTTTTAGGGTGGCTGGCTTTTTGGTGGTACAGGCGGCGTAGCGCTTGGGAAATTTTTATTGCTTTGATAGTAGTTTTTTTTGCAGCCTTGGCAATTACGGCTCGGCGGAATCTGCCGTTTTTTTACATCTTCGCCATTTATAGTTTTTTGTACTACTTGCCTTGGAAATGGCCAGAAAAAAAAGATTGGCTCACTGTGTTTGTGGCCCTTCCTTTGCTTTTTTTAGGGTTCAAAAAGGCAGAAAAGGCCTTGGCATTTAACACCAATTGGGAAAAATACTGTAATGAGGGCGCCTCCCGCTACCCTTGCGCCGTAGTTAAAAAATATCCCAACTTACAAGGCAATGTTTTTAACACCTATGAGTGGGGTGGTTTTCTAATTTGGCAGTGGCCCGAGGCAAAGGTTTTTATAGATGGCCGTATGCCGGCCTGGATGGATGATTACAATAGCTCCACCTACGAAACTTGGCTCTATATTTTGCAAACCAGACCCGGTTGGGAAAAAATTTTGGAGCAATACCAGACAACCCACCTGTTAATTGGCAATGGGGTGTTTTTGGATTTGCTATTGCAAGAGAGGGGGGTCGAATTTGGTTGGCAGGAATTGTATCGAGACGAACAGGCGGCTTTTTACGGCAAAATTAGCCAATAAGTTCCGAAAGCGCCTCCTTGCTTTGCACTCCGCTGGCTTGCTTTACCACTTTGCCATTTTCAAAAACTATTAGAGTGGGGATACTCATAATGTTATATTTTTGAGCGGTGGCGGCGCTTTCGTCCACATTGAGCTTGCCAAGTTTAACATTGGCCGGCAGATCTTTGGCAAAAGCCTCCAAAATAGGTCCCATTATTTGGCACGGCCCGCACCAGGGGGCCCAAAAGTCAACTAATACCATACCTTTATTTTTTAAGACATTTTCTTCAAAATTCTGGTCATTTAATATAAGTTCCATAGAGAAAGAAACAGCCCGCCCCGATACTATCGGGGCAAAGCTTGATAATCTCGGTTACTTTTTCTTATTTTTGGCGGCGTGTCCAACCAGATAACCCAATCCGGCGCCGAGCGCCGCTGTAAGAGTCACACCCCCGAGCAGTGTTCCCACTGCTAAACCGGTTCCGGTTCCCAACACAAGACCAGTGGTTCGGTGATCGGCCGGCTGTTTAAGAGAGTGTGTCAGTCCAACCTTCTTTTTGGCGACCGGCTTGGCTGCCGGCGAGGCAGACTTTCGAGCAGTTTTTTTCTTTGTGGCAGTTTTTCTTTTTTTTGCTTGAGCCAAGTTAATCACCCCCAATACTGGAAAATACTAAACACTAAGTTCTAGACTCTAAAAAAATAATAGCAGTAGCCCCAACACAATGCAATAGGGTGCAAAAATCCAGAGTTTGCCTTTTTGCAATATGCTTTGTAGAACTTTAAGCGTTCCCCACCCGCTTATAAAAGCGGTAAAGAACCCTACAGCAATTGGCACGGCATTAACTTGGTAAAAAGCCAGCGGGGCCCTTACGCTTTCTAAAACCAGGGCTCCTGCCACCGCCGGAAGGTACAAAAGAAATGATATTTCAAAAGCTTCTTGGGGTTTAAAGCCCGAGGCTCTGGCTGTGGTAATGGTAGTGCCTGATCGGGAGATGCCTGGTATTAGGGCCAGCGATTGAGCCAGACCCAACCAAATGCCTCTGCCTTTTGTGAGGCTAATTTTTGGAAATTTAGGGTGGTTAATGGCGAGGATAAGGGAGTTGATTAGCAGTAGTATTCCCACCAGGGTAAGGTTGGAAAAAAACAGGCTGATTTTACTTGCTAAAAGATAACCCAAAACGGCGGTAATGGCTGTGGCGCTAGCAACAATCTTAATAGTTTTGGCATTTGCCATAGGGTTTTTGAGGATGGCGATGACCTTCTTGTCTAGTACCATAAGCACCGCAAAAAGAGTGGCTAGGTGCAGGAAAATGTCAAACACCAGGGGGATTTCTTTTGCCCCAAGCAAATTTTGGGCCAGGGCCAAGTGAGCCGAAGAGGACACCGGTAAAAATTCGGTAATGCCTTGAACTAATCCTAAAATAATTGCTTTGGTAGGGGTTAGTAATTCCATTGAGGCAATAGTATCATAGCAGGCAGAAGTTGGTGAGGTTTGCTATGCTTGGCCTATGGATCTAGAGAAGTTTGTAATTGAGTTAGCCAAAAAACAACCCATTACCAAGCGGGTTTTGGAGCAGGAAAAGCGATTTCTCTTCAAGGGGCAGGGAGAGTCCAAATTTTTGCAAAGTTCTGCCCTACTGGTAGTTTACAAGAAGCTCCTTGAAAGTAGGGCAATCAAAAGAAACAAATCTTTGGAAGTTGCTTTACGGCTAAAGCATATCCGCTCTTTAAGTGGGGTGAGTGTAGTAACCGTGCTCACCAAGCCGTGGCCCTGTCCGGGTGAGTGCGTCTACTGCCCTACCGAGCCCAATATGCCCAAAAGTTATCTGGCTTCCGAACCGGCCGCCCAGCGTGCCCTACAAAACAAGTTCGACCCCTACAAACAAGTGATTTCCCGCCTTACCCAGTATAAAAACACCGGCCACCCTACCGATAAAATAGAGCTTATTATCTTGGGCGGCAGTTTTAATGCCTACCTTAAAGGTTACCAGGAGTGGTTTGTGAGTGAATGTTTTCGCGCTACCAACGAATTTGTAGGGGCGGCCCCCTGTGGCCGCCCGAAAGCTACCGGCCCGATTGAGAGCCACCAGAAAGTGAATGAAACTGCCAAAAACCGTATTGTATTTTTAAGTGTAGAAACCCGTCCGGACTTAATAACAAAAGAAGAGGCTCTTTGGTTAAGAACGTTGGGGGTAACTAAAGTGGAGCTGGGGGTGCAAAGTTTAGATAATGAGGTGTTAAAACTTTGTAACCGAGGACACGCTGTGGCAGAAACTGCTAAAGCTACCAAAATCCTCAAAAACTTGGGATTTAAGGTTTGTTACCACATAATGCCAAACCTTCCCGGCGCTACTCCGGCTAAAGATTTGGCCGGTTTCAAGAAACTTTTTTCTGACTCCCGATTCCAACCCGATATGTTAAAAATTTACCCCTGTGTGGTTTTGCCAGGGACTAAACTGGAAGAGTGGCATCAGCAAGGCAAATTCCAGCCATATTCCACTGAGGAGTTAATCGAGCTTTTAGTGGCTATGAAAAAAGCCATCCCTCCTTATGTGAGGCTCAATCGCCTTATTCGCGATATTCCAGAGTTTGAAATTGTAGCCGGCAACAAGGTTACCAGTTTGCGCCAGGTGGTGCAAAAGTGCCTCTGTGACGCGGGTTTTTCCTGCCGGTGTATTCGCTGTCGTGAAATTCGGGGTCGCACAACTGGTAAGCTCGTTTTTGAAAAAATTGCTTACCCAAGCTCGGCGGGCAAGGAGATTTTTTTGCAATGGGTAGATGAAAAAGATAGGCTTTACGGCCTCTTGCGGTTACTTTTGCCAAGAACTCCGGCCGCTCCTTTTTTGAAAAATTGCGCCCTGGTGCGTGAACTGCATATCTTTGGGCAGGAAGTTAAAATTAGTGGAAGCTCCAAAACCGCCATCCAGCACAAGGGACTAGGGAAAAAGCTTCTAAAAGAAGCAGAAAAGATTGCCAAGGGCGAAGGCTACAAAAAGTTGGCAGTCATTAGCGGAGTGGGAGTAAGAGAATATTACAGGAAGCTGGGGTACAACTTGCAGGATACTTATATGGTAAAATATTTTTAATATGTCACAAGTAACTATGCCTGTTACCAAGGCAATTATAACCGCGGCAGGTTTTGGCACTCGTTTTTTGCCAGCCACCAAAAATATTCCCAAAGAGTTATTGCCTATTATAGACAAGCCCGGTATTCACTATCTGGTAGATGAGCTGGTAGAGTCCGGAATTACAGACATTATTATTGTGACCCGGTTTGGTAACTCAGCCTTGGAGGATTACTTTGATACCAGCCCCAGTGTGGAGCAGCAATTAGAGAGTGCCGGTAAATTGGAAGAGCTGGAGAGACTCAAAAATATCTACAAATTGGCCAATATTGTGTATGTGCGCCAACGCAGGGATTACCCCTATGGCAACGGCACTCCCCTACTCTCTGCAGGCCCGCTCATAGACGACAACGAGCCATTTTTGTATTTGTTTGGCGATGATCTGGTGCAATCGGAGGTTCCTGCTTCCAAACAGCTGGTGGATTTTTACCAAAAAAATAAAGGTGTTATTTTGGGTGTGCAAGAAGTATCTAGGAAAGAAGTTTCTCGCTACGGTATTTGTAAACTAAAGTCCGGTTCCACCCCTGCCTTGCCGGCAGGCAGGCGTCGGGTGGAATCAGTAATAGAAAAACCCAGTCTTTCCGAGGTAGAGCCTCCTTATCTGGCCCAATTTGGCAGGTTTGTTCTCAATAAAGAGATTTACAATATTATCCTTCGTAAATACGAGCAAGGCAAACTGGGCAAGGGTGGCGAGCTTTGGCTAACCGATGCTATTTTAGAGTACGCTAAAAACAGCCCTGTTTATGCGGTCCAAGTGGAAGGTGAGTGGATGACCACAGGAGACCCCTTGAGGTTTCTGCAAACTACCATTAAATTTGCCTTGCAAAGAGAGGATATTGCCCCCGACCTTATAGCTTTTCTAAAAAACCTAACATTCTAGTTTCAAGGTTGAAAAACCGCACACAGAAGAGACAGGTTTGCAAAATTAGTATTAGTGATATTATTAAAGAAGTAAATATGAACACAAAAGGCCTACAATTTACGCTTTCATTGATAGCCAAAATCTCAACTTAGGCACTAGTAAAGACATCTACAGGGGCAAGAAACTCATTTACAAAGGTTGGAAACTGGATTTTAAGAAATTTAGGCAATATCTCGCAGATAAATTTAAGGTTCAAAAGGCCCTTTTGTTTATCGGCTATATTCCCGGCAACAGGAAACTCTACAACCATTTAAAAGCGTCAGGTTACGAGTTGGTTTTTAAACCAACCGTAAAGGATACCGACGGCAAACCCAAGGGAAATGTTGACGCAGAGCTGGTTTTACACTCTGCCGCAATAGAATTCGCAAATTACGACAAAGCTGTAGTTGTGGCGGGAGATGGTGATTATCGTTGTTTATATGAGTTTCTAGTAAAAAAGAAAAAATTATTGAGGATCATAATACCAAATGTAAAATCCGAGTCCTCGTTACTAAAGCCGTTTCAGAGATACAAAACTTTTCTAATATTTGAAAAGAAAAAACTGGAGTCTAAATAGAAAAACGGAGGGCGTCGCTCATAGACACATGGTCCATGGTTCGTGTTCCTCCTAGTGATTGTCTCGATTGTATACCAAATTAGCCAAATGTCAATAAGTTGCTAGTTTCTGTTTGCAAGATACTTATATGGTAAGAGATTTTGGGGCGTTGGCCGACAAACCTTGTGGTTCACTACGCTTCAGCCCATGGCAGGTGGTGAGCACTATTCTAGGTCTCGGTGGTGTACTCGGCCATGCTCTGGTAGAACTCGCTGATCGCCTTACTTTTGCTTGGGAGACAGCTAAAATCTACGAGAAGTTGCCCCAGTTGGGTATGAAGGGCAATCCCAAATGTGAATACTGGCTGGGAGAAATGTTGAGAAAAAGAGAAAAACTAACCAACCACAACCTCTCTGATGTACTCCTTGTATTTGACACTGCCTCCTTGCGTATGTTAGTGTTGCCTTACAATTGTTTATTCAGATAGACAGTTGGAGGATGTTACGAGTAAAGTGTTAGCGAAACTTATAGAGCATCACTATGACAGCTACAGCTACTATTACCAGCAAAAGGCAAATAACCATCCCAGCCGGTATCTTTTATGATACAGGACTAGATATTGGCGATAAGGTTTCTGTGAGCACTGAAGGCAAGGCCATAAAACTTGAAAAAACTGAAAACATATTGGAAAGCCTCGCCGGCGCCCTAGCCACCGACCTCCCCCAAAGATTTAAAGGGCTTTCGCCCGATGCTATAATCAAAAAAGCCAAACAGGAATATTTTTCAAAAAATGGCTAGATCAATTTACTTAGACACCAACTACTTTCTACGCTTCCTACTCAAAGATAACCCCAAACAATTCAAAATTGTAAGCGATCTTCTAAACCAAGCCAAAGATGGGAAAGTTGTAGTGATCACCTCGGTTGTTACCATTCTCGAAATTCACTGGGTTTTAAGCTCCACCTACGAATACAAGAAGGAAAAAATACTGGATTTACTTACCAAACTGCTAAAGCTGAACTTTATTCAATTTATTGACAAGGATATTATTGAAAATGCCCTAAAAACCTACCAGGAGGAAAAACTGGAACTTGAGGATTGCCTTCATTTGGCTTATGCAAAAAGTGCCTCGGCTTTGGAGTTTGAAACATTTGACAAAAAGCTGATTAGCGCCATGAGAAGCTGAATTTTGGTTTGGCGCGACTATATGAAATCGCCCGAACTCACTTTATTACAGTCAATCTA
>JBDRAO010000067.1:0-2103 GCA_043823645.1 bacterium | reverse complement strand
TACTGTAGAAAAACATTGATTGGAAAAATCTCCTTTAGGCAACTGGCAGTTCTCGCTGGACTAGGTTCAATTGGGAAAAGTCAAATGCTAATTCATAAGACCCTAGGACCAAGATGTGTTATTGGTGTAGTTTTAACAAATGCGGAAATTAAACTAGACACTCCTCAAAAAACAGACCTCTGTATAGATTGTGGAGTTTGCGAAAAGATGTGTCCAACAAAGGCACTTGACAAAAATTATGATAGGTGGGAATGTAAAAACAGACGAAAAATTCTTAAAAGGGGGTGCGGGATTCCTTGCGTAGAGCTTTGCCCAATTGGGAGGAAGTGACCTTGATGACTAAACTGAAAATTTTAGGAGCTGGATTAACTGTAGGCCTAGTTTTAGGTCTAGCAGTTGCAGCCAGCTACAACCCAATCTTTCAAAAGCGGCCAGAAACCGCCGAACCGGTTTTGTTAGAAACTCCGGCTGTGATTAGGGGAAACTTAATGTTAGATTTCGGTGATGGCTCTGTCAAAACTTACGAGCTTACCCCCGAAGAAAATACAGTGATGGGGCTCTTAAAGGCGGCTGCTGAGGAGAACGGGTTTGAGATCAATTATTCAGATTCGGAATTTGGAGTTTTTGTAAAAGCAATCGCTGGAGTAGAGAACACCACCGAGAAATTTTGGCAGTTTTGGGTAAATAACAAATTTGCCGATAAAGCAGCGGATAGATATGAGCTTAAGAATGGGGATATAATAGTGGAATGGAAGTTTATCAGATCTCAGTTTTAAAAATGAAGAAACTTCTTGGAGCAAGTTTACTGATCTTCATTGGAGTCCTTGGCCGAACAGTGTATCACATTGCCCCCAACATTGAGTTTGTAACAGCATCCTCTCTTCTTGCAGGCAGCTTTTTGGATTTCCCATACGCCTTTCTAGTCCCTTTTGCCGTTATGGTGCTTTCCGATTCTATTCTCGGAAATACCAACATCTTTGTTTTCACCTGGTCAGCCTACATAATTGCGGGGTTACTGGGCTTGAAACTTCGATCTTTCCGTGGCGACGAGGTAGGGCTCACCTTCTCCGCCACTTCTTATGGAGCGCTCTTTTCATTTTTCTTCTTTCTCTATACAAATTTCGGCTGGTGGTTTTTAACATCGTTCTACCCCCACACCCTTGAAGGCTTAGTCCGCTGTTATGTTGCCGGCTTACCATTTTTGCTTCTGAACTTATTTGGCAATTTGATAATTGTGCCGACGACATTTGGAATAGTTCTATTAGGAAAACTTATATTCGAGAGGGCCCGAGAACAAAAAAAGCGACCTCTCTTGATTATTCAAGATATGGGGTCGCTCTTCTCCCCTACCCACCGCTTTGTTAGATCGTCTTAGCCCAGAGGTTTAGCCCAAAATTTCAAGCCAAACCACGACCAGGCGGCGCATAGAGCAAGGGTGATAACAGCTATGAGAAACCTCGCTCCTATGCTTTCGCTAATTGCCACCCATTGGGGAAGCACACCTATCATGAAGAAGGCAATTGCGAAAGCAACGACGAGAACCAAAATTACTTTCACCCTCCGTCTCATTTTCTCTCTCCCTTCCCGCCTAAGGGCGGACTAAATAGTTTTGTGGCTTTCGCTTTCAAAGCCGCACGGATTTGGAAAAATAATAGCACAAAGTCCGATGAAAGTCAACTATGAGACTGGGGTATGGTTCTGTTCGCAAATTTTTGACCACGACCTTATTTTACCATCGTCCGACGAAAAACAAAATCTTATGATACTATTATTTTGATGACGCACCTGCTTGACGACTCCCAGCTTAACCGACTGTCAGAAATCCTCGCGGACATCGGTCTGGTGTTTTTTGCCACAATGGTTGCTGGTCCGTTTTTAACCGGACTTGACAAGCTCGATCCTCTCGTGGCAGTATTAGGGCTAGGAATATCCTTGGGATTTTGGATAGGCAGCCTTCGGGTGGCCAAGGAAAGACTATGACTACTACCGACCCTAATACTATCTTAATGCTCTTTTACCTTACCGGCGCGATTCTCCTTCTGGCCGTGGCCATCTTCGTCTACCCCAGCCTCCAAGCTAGATACAAAAAGAAGTGACGTGATG
>JBDRAO010000066.1:0-2725 GCA_043823645.1 bacterium | reverse complement strand
TTGGCAGACCAATCTTAATTTTTTTTGGTATTGCAGGTCGATCCTTCGACAAGCTCAGGACAGGCTCCTTCGACAAGCTCAGGACAGGTTCTGTGATACTGAAATTGGTAGCATCGTAGGGGTCCTTGCCTCTAATAACATCAAAAACCGCCCGCGCATCTGAGACTGTTTGCGCCATTGGTCCGGGACTATCGAGCGATGAGGCCATGGCCACCACCCCGTAGCGGCTCACAGCTCCATAGGTGGGCTTCAAACCGGTAATGCCACACCAGGCAGAAGGCTGGCGGATAGAGCCACCAGTTTCCGTACCCACCGCAAAAGGCGCTTGGCCGGCCGCCACTGCCGCGGCCGAGCCGCCGGAGGACCCACCGGGTAAGTGGGCAGTATTCCAAGGATTTTTAGTGGTGAAAAAATCGCTGTTTTCTGTGGACGAGCCGTGCGCCCAGGCATCACAGTTATTCTTTCCCAAAAGCACGGCGCCCGCGTTTTCCAGCCGCTCAATAACAGTGGCGCTGTATTCCGGCACGAAATCCTTCAACACATTGGAAGCGGCCGTAGTTTTAATACCCTTTGTGCAAAACAGATCCTTGGCAGAATAAGGCACTCCCAGCAAAGGATATTTTTTGAAAGCGTCTTTGTCTTTTGCAATTTGCTCATCGGCCCAACAAGCGCGCTCTAGCGCAAAATCACCACAAACTGTTATAAAAGCGTCAAGCTGTTCATCTAACTTGGCAATACGATCCAAATAGGCTTTTGCCAGATCAACAGCCGAATACTCCTTGCTTTGCAAACCCCTTTTAATTTTGGTAATAGTTAGTTTTTCTAGGTTCAAAATACCGCTTCTGTCTTGAAATACTTACCTGCCATACTTTTAATATCACGATCTTTTTTGACCTCATCTGGGCGGAAAACATTCACCAAACCGGTTACTTGGGAAATAGGCTCAACTCCAGAGGTATCTAATTCGTTGAGTTTATCTATATAGGTTAAGACATCGGATAGCTGGGCGGAAAACTTATCTACCTCTTGGGGGGTGAGGGTCAAGTTGGCAAGCAAGGCTACTTTTTTTACCTCGGTTGGGGAAAGGCGCATTTTGTTTTCATTTAGGCAGTGACAAGGGTTGACTCGAGATTTGTAATTCTTGCTTCGTGGTTGTCAAGAGTATCAGCCTGTCCTTGAGTCTTGCCCCTTAAAATAATTTCGGTTTCCTGCGAGCGTTTCACACAAAAATGAATTTCGTCCAAAATATCCATAATCTTATCATACCTTCCGTCATGCTTGACCTCTGCGGCATCAAACTTGGCTTCTAACCTGTCAAATCGAGCATCTATTCCTATAAATTTTAGATCGTGTTTATCCAACCTGGCTTTAATCGGATCAAGTTCTCTCTTAAGTTCTCTCTTAAGTTCTCTCTTAAGTTCTCTCTTAAGTTCTTTCTTAAAAAACCCTTTTGTTACTAAATCTGTATCGGGCATAAATTTATTGTATCACATCTCCCTCAAACGCCTAACCCTTTCTTCAACAGGGGGGTGGGTAGAAAAAAGTGAGGCCAGCCTAGAACCGGTGTTGGCAAAGGGGTTGGTAATAAATAGGTGAGCCGTGCCCGAGTGCGCCGTTTCCAAAATATTTCTATCGGAACTTATTTTTGCCAAAGCGTCAGCCAAGCCTTCGGGAAACCTAGTTAGTTTGGCGGCCTGGGCGTCGGCTAAAAACTCGCGCTGGCGAGAAAGAGCCAGTTTTATAAGATTGGCAATCAGAGGTGAAAGGATAAGCGCCAGAAGACCAAGAATAGCTAAAACGCCCCCATCTCGCCGTCCACTCTTACGCCGCCCCCCACCCAAAAACACACTGCGGCCAGCCAAATTGGCAAGAGTGGCTACTGTACCTACCAACACAGCCACCACCGACATTAGCAAAATATCGTAATCTTTAATGTGGGACATTTCATGCGCCACCACCCCCTCAAGCTCGGTGCGGTCAAGTTTTTCTAGAAGACCGGTGGTGACGCAAATGACTGCGTGTTGAGGACTGCGCCCGGTGGCAAAGGCATTCATGGCTGAACTCTCAATGACATAAACTTTGGGCATGGGGGTACCACCTGCTAGTGATAAATTCTCCACCACTGTGTAATAATCAAAATAATCCTCTTTTTTGGCTAAGCTGGCTCCCGATAACCCCAAAACCAACTTATCGGAAAAGAAGTAAATTCCAGCGGCCGAAAGGCTAGAAAATACCAAAGCAACCGGCACTAGACCGACGCCATAGCCGGCCCACTCGCCAATTAACCAGGCTGTCACCGCTATAAACACCACAAAAACAACCATCACCACCCAAGTACGCGTTTTATTGTGATTTATTTGTTCGTAAAAGTTGACCATCCTTCCGTTGCATCCAAAAAGCGAACTTGCAGCAATTTTTCGCAGTTGAGCCTGCCGTTGAGTCCTTAGAATAAAATAAGCCGAAACGCTCGAAACAAGAAAAATTGTCTGCAAGAAGCTTTTTGTATTCTGGCTCTTGCAAAAAAACCTACAATTTAACCTTAGGAGCCTTTGTTTCTGCCTCACTTACCTCCATATGCGCCCCCTCCTCCGAAGTTTTAATGCCTTTTTCCTCCTTAAACCCAAAAATCTTGGCAAAAACGAGTCCCGGAAAGGTAGCCACTTTAGTATTGAAATCAGCCACCAGGTCAATGAGCAGTCTTCGGGAGTAAGCCACCTTGTCAGAG
>JBDRAO010000065.1:0-2146 GCA_043823645.1 bacterium | reverse complement strand
CAATCTTATGATTTAACTCTCATTACAGTAGGTCTCACCATGGTTTTGGCCATTGCCCCGGCAATTTTGTGGCCTTTGAAAAAGGAAAGAGCAGGTGCGACGGACCCCGCCCAGCCTTTTTTAAGCCAATGGGGAGCCAAGATGAGCCTTTATTTGCTCAATGTTTACGAGTTGACTCTGTTTGCCTTTTTTCTTACCTTAGATTGGGAGCGTCCGGTTTTTCTGCCGCAAAGTTTGTGGGGTAATCTGCGGGCATCCCTGGGAGATATTAACCTTATGACCCGCGGGTTTAATTACCATGATGCTTTCTCTTTTACCTTGTGGCTGGCCGGCTTAGCCGTTTTTGTTGAAACAATTCGTCAAGTTGTAAGGATTGTGGTTAGGGCCCAAAAATTGCAAGAGGTCTCTTATGGTGGGGGTAGTACTCGTATTGAGGCAAAAATTGCAGGTTTTAGGGAGCGGCTGGGGATAAGTTTCAACAGTAGTTTAGATGATTTGGTGCGTTTTCTAGGTTACACCACCTTGGTGGTTTTGGTTTTTTTTCTCTTTCCCCGCTTAAAGCTCTTGTCTCTGGTGGTTTTTAGCTTTACTACTCTAGTTTGGGACCTATTGCACCAAGAAAGGTTTTTGGTAGAGCGGGAGAGTAAAGATATTCTCTCCCTCGTGGCCGATAGGATTATTGGCGAGGCTTAGACTGTTTATCTGTTATTCTTGTGATTTCTTCCCTAAAGTAATTTTTTACCCTTCCCCACCCCACCTTTTTGATTAGCTTTAGTTTTTGGGGGTTGCTGTCAGCATCTTCAAAAAAAACCAGGCTTTTCAAAAGGTGAAAGCTGGCCGAGCCGTTGGTTTGATATTTTTGTTGGTATAATTTTAGCAACTTTTCCAAGGTAAAGTCTTTTTCTTGGCAAATAAAGTAGATGTCAATAAAATCTCGTTTTGTGCCGCGGTTGCTCACAGCGGCCAGTTTCATGGCGGCAATATCTTGCAGATTCGCAATCTGTACTCCTTGGTATTCTAAGGGTTTTTTCAAGATAGCCGATTTCTGATACAAAAAACTAATCTTGGTTCTTTGCAAAGTGCCATGAATGGTTTGCCAGCTTTTTTCGGTGAGTGTAAATTGGGGCAATTTCACAAGGCAATCCAGTAACCGATCTCCGTTAAATTTTTTGGGGGTAATAAAATCCAGATCAAAGGATACCCTGTGTCCCAGTTGGAGAGCCAAAGCGGTTCCCCCTGAGAGCAGGAAGGGCTTTAGGAAAGGTTTGTTATCTAGCGTGGCCAGTGCCTTTTGCGCATTGTGATCCAGGGTTTTTGGAAACATCTAATTTCATTTTTGGGGATACCAAGTATCAAGGCCCAAAAGTTGGCAGACAATAGTGAAAAATCTCGGTAACTTTTCAAGGTTTTTTTGATTGTATTAAGAGTAATGTTTTCAAACATCCAATCCCAGGTTTTCTCACTGCCCTTGTCCATAATGCGGGCGGCAATGTAGGTGGCATCTTTGGGAAGAGTTAGCTTTTCAAAGTTTACTTCCCAAAAGAGAGACTTTAAGAACTTGGGAAGGGTTTTTACTTCACTCATTACTGCTATTTTACCATGTTTTTAACTATTGTTTCAGCAAATTCTTTGGCAGTAGTGGGGTCGGTGGCGGTAATAATGCGGCCGTCTTGCTCTACCGGATTTCCGGTGTACTCTCCCCCGCCCGCCACGCAAACACGCTCACGGGCGTTGCGGGCAGGCCCACCCGCCCTAAGCATGGCAATAAGTTGGGAGTCGGGAAAAACAGTGCATTTTTTTCCTTTGAGTAAACCTGCTTTAGCCAGAGTAGCTGGTGAGAGGCAAATGGCGGCCACGATTTTGCCACTTTTGTAAAACTCTTTTAAAAGTTGGTGCATTTGAGGGTCGTTTATAAAAACCTGCGCTCCCCCACCCCCTACTAAAACTGCCGCCTCGTAATCTTCGGTTTTTATTTCGTTAAGCAATATATCTGCTGTAACATCAAGCCCAAAAACTCCCAAACAGTCCTTTTTGGTGGAGGCAGTCGCCACCTCAAACCCAGCCTCCTCAAAGATTTCTTTAGGTACAAGGTATTCCATATCTTGAAAGTCTTTAGGGGCTATAATTATGAGTATCTTTGCCATTT
>JBDRAO010000064.1:0-2354 GCA_043823645.1 bacterium | reverse complement strand
ATTAAGGGAGTTTGTGCCGGGCTGGGTTACCAAGGCAGAGTTTTGAGCCCGACATTTCAGTTGGTGAGGGAGTATAAAATTATCCAAAAACCAAGATCCAAGAACCAAGATATAATCTTAAAGATTTACCATGCTGATCTTTATCGTTTGGAAAGGCGGACAGAGATAGAGACAATTGGGTTGGGGGATTATTTGGCAGACAAAGAGGCGGTGGTGCTTTTGGAGTGGGCGGAAAGGCTTGCGCCAAAGAGGCTACCGAAACCAAGAACAGAGATAAAGATAGAGATAGTATCGGAAAATGTGAGAAAGTTTGATATATTGAATGTATGACGCACCTTCCTCTGGCTCAAAGAATTGAAGAATACCAAATACAAGAAAAAAAGCAGCAGCAAAATTTGTTGGCGGTGAGTTTTTTGGCCGCAGTGCTGATTTTGGGAGGTTTGTATTTGGTTTTTTCGTACAGACAACCTAAGGTGGAAAAAGCGTCGGAGATACCGGTACCGATGCGGGAAGAGGCGGCGGCTCCGGCTCAAAAAGAGCCGCAAGAAGAATCACAGCCAAAACCGGCTTTTGAAAGGGGTAATTACAGTATTAACATTCTAGACGGTTCCACCGACCCCACCCATTTTTTGGAATTAGCCGAGGCTTTCAAAGGTCTGGGGTATCAAGTAACCGAAGGCAAGGCGCCGTATAGCTCTTATACTTTGCTTAACTTGGGGTTAAAGTTTGAAACAGGTGAATTGGATAAGTATTTGCGTGAGGACATGGCTAAAGTTTTTTCAGATACGCAAATTGACGATTTGGAAGAGAGTACGGAGTACGATGCGGTGATTGTTGTGGGGAAGTTCTAATGAAAATTTTTCTCGATACCTCCAAAAGAGAAAAGAGAATATTGAGAGTAAATAATGAGGAATTTGAAACCGAGGGCAGTATTTTTGGCTTGCTGATCAAGAAGGTAAAAAACCCAAAAGATATCGAAAGGGTTGAGTTTAACCCCGGTCCAGGAGATTCGTTTACCGGCTTGAAGGTGGGAGCCAGTATTGCCAATGCTATCAATTACGCTCTGGAGAAAATTAAACCTTCAGAAGTCAAACTGCCAAAATATGGCAAAGAGCCCAACATAGGTTAATGCATAAATTACTGCCCATGCTACTGTTTTTATTTCTTACACTGCCCCACGCCACGGCCCGTGCCACTGTTACCTTTACTACCTACGAGACTCCCGAGGGATTAACAGTTTATAAAGAGTATTTGGGAGATGGTGGCGCTACTGCCAAGCTTTCATCCGATCAGCCCAAAGTTTTTTACCATTATCCTGACAAAGATTATTTGCTGGGCGGCATTACTGTGTTTATTCATACGCGGGATGCTGTCACAAACGAAACTTTTGCTCCGGATCTTACAAAATTAAAACTGGTTTTTGAGGAAAGTGGCAGTGAATATTTAGGGAGTATCCTGGGGGAAGTGGTGTACGATAATACTCCCTGGGGAAGTACCTGGCCGGTAACCTTTTTAACTAAGGAAGACTTGAGCAAAGAGGTGTGGCACAAAATTACTATTACGGCCGACGACCCTGATCAAGAGCGGCACAAAATGTGGCTTACAGCTCGCGATTATTTTGGTGGCGGTTTAAGAGGAGAGGAGCATCAGGGCAGTCCCGGCAATTTTGCCAGAGGACCCATCTCAGTATTTTTTGAGGGCACGCCCAAGATTCCCTCTTACCGTCCCATTGTATTGATACACGGTTTGGGGGGACACTTTACCGATTGGGATGAGGGGGGCAATAAATATATGGTCAAGCAGGCTTTGCAGGAAATGCTGGGCCAAGACCCTTCCGGATTTGAATATCCGCCGGAGTGGATTCACAATTTTGAGTACGGCTATATTGATCCCATTAATGCCGAACCTTACTACAATTATGAGGGTAATATTATAGAAATTGCCAAAGAGATGGCGCCGGTGGTAGATGAGCTGTCAGCGCTTTCCCTGGAAAATGGCGGCGATGGTTTGGTGGATGTGGTGGGGTATTCTTTGGGTGGTGTTATTGTACGGGAATATATGCGGCAAAACCCGGATGATCACAGGTTTGGCAAGATTGTCACGGTGGCGGCGCCCCACCAGGGGGCCAATTTGCTGGAGCTAAAAGATGACATTCTTTGGTGGTTTGGATATGGCGGTTATGTTTTGGAGGAGATTTTAACTCGGGCTCTTGAGCCTTTGTGTCGGCCGGGCCAGCCTTTGGATACAGAAAGCTGGGTTATGAAACAGCTTTGGCCCGGCCACCCCTTTATTTATAATTTGAATGAAAATCCCATTGAACCCGAAGATGGTTTTTATACTATTGCTTCTGATAT
>JBDRAO010000063.1:0-2901 GCA_043823645.1 bacterium | reverse complement strand
CTGGGCCCTTTCAATTGTTGCCATTACCTGTGTGGCTGTGGTGGCAGAGAAATCGGGGTTTGGGCAGTTTTCATACCTTGGGGTTTTTGCTACACCCCTCGGAGCCCTTGCTTTAGTCTTGGTGGCTTGGATCCACGAAATGGGCCACCGCTGGGGCTTTGCCAAGTTTGAAATTGGCACTTTCGGTCCCATTTTGGTAGTTCCTTTGGGTGGAGTTGCCATTCAGAAAAAAGGCCCCACAGCATGGCAATTTTTTGTGGCCCTGTTTGCGGGGCCCGGCAGTGGGGTGTTTGCCTACTTAATTCTTGCTTTGGGATGGTGGGCCACCGAGGCTTACATTTTTCCCGGCAATATTTTGGTAGGGGTGGCGCTTTTCTGGTTTGCCATTAACCTTTTGAATTTGGTGCCCTTTGTGCCTTTTGACGGAGGACACATTGTGGCCCAAATTTTGGGGGGCTTGCACCCAAAGTTTCCGCGTTGGTGGAAGCTGGCGAGCGTGGTTGTTTTTCTAACGCTCGGCGTGGTGGTTAGGCAAGTTATTGCCCTCCAAGTGATATTTATTTTTGGCATGTGGGCCCTGGACCATTTGGTGGAAAAGGTGGTGACTGTGGTGGCAGATGGTGAGGATTTGTCTGTTAAGGGACACCTTACCCGCTCTGAAGCAGCTACTGCCTTCGGCTGTTATGCTATTTTGGTAACAGCCCTGGCGGCAGGGACTTACCTCTCCTACCACTTTCTCCAAACCCACTAGTTTGTGTATGGTATTGTGAGAGAGAAAAAAAGAGACTTGAAGGAGGGTGCTGTGGAATCGAAGAGAAATCAGTTTTGGTTTGGGTTGGTACTTCTTGTGGCAGGTGCGGCATTGATTTTGGGTTTTGCTCCACTGATTAGGGTGGAGGATCCTTCGACCTACGCTGATTTGGGCAGGATTTTTACCACCGATGTTTGGTACGCCCTTATTCTTGTTCTTGGTCTTGTTTGTATGACAGTAGGGCTGGTGGCCCTTTTTGAGAGCGTCATCAGCTTGATTGAAGGCGACCAAATCTGTTTGTTGGATAAAGTTCCCTGGGTGGTATTGGAAGGGAGTACTGCTCAGGTCGACCGTGCTGAGTTCCTTTTCCCTTCCCACTGTGGAGGACTTTTTGAATCGCTAAAGAGACTCGGTGTCCATCTCAAGTTTCTTGGGCCATGTGGGTCTCTGCCTGAAAGTATCGAAATCTGTCGCCGTGGCGCTGAACTAGATACTATTTGTGTTAGCGGCAACGAGTCGTGGAAAGCAAAACTTTTGGAAAAATTGGACTCGGTGGATATTGAGCTTACCAGGTAAGCAAATACCATGCCGGCAGAGGGTTTCTTAAAAAAACCCTCCTGCCGGTTTTTTTTGTAGTAAATACCTTTTCTTGCTTTTGCATGTATTGGATGGCACAATGGTGGGAGTTATGTCTCAAAAGCGAAGTGTAGATATCACAACCAAAATAGCCATCTTCCGAAAAAAAGAGGTTAGGAAAACTATTCACAAAAATGAGTGGTGGTTTGTGATTGTTGATGTGGTGGCAGTCCTGACCGACTCGGCGCAGCCCAACGGGTATTTAAAAGATATGCGAAGGCGCGACCCCGAGCTTAGTAAAGGGTGGGGGCAAATTGCCACCCCCCTTTTGGTGGATACGCCTGGCGGCAAACAAAAGTTAAATTGTGCCAATGTCGAAGGAACCTTTAGATTAATTCAGTCAATTCCGTCTCTCAAAGCAGAGCCGTTCAAGCGTTGGTTGGCAAGGGTAGGTTATGAGCGTGTTAAGGAAATTGAAGATCCGGAGTTGGCTACCAAAAGGACTAGGGTTTTGTATAAGGCTAAAGGTTATCCCGATAGCTGGATTGAGAAAAGGATGCGAGGTATTGAGATTCGTGAGACGCTGACAGATGAATGGCAAAAACGCGGTATTAGAGAGCAGAAGGAGTACGAGATTTTAACGGCTGAGATTTCCAAGGCAACTTTTGATATGACCCCCGGCCAGTATAAAAAGTTTAAAGACTTGAAGCGCGGAAATCTAAGAGATCATATGGATGATCTGGAATTAATTTTCACTATGCTTGGTGAGGCGTCCACAACCGAAATTGCCAAAGTCAAGGACACGCAGGGGTTTCCGGAAAACAAGCGGGCTGCCAGGAAGGGAGGAGAAGTAGCTGGTGGCGCGAGAAAGAAATTAGAGAAAGAAACCGGTAAAAAGGTGTCAACGAAGGGTAATTTTTTACTCATATGAAAGTTTTAATTACCGGAGCCGGGGGGCTTGTGGGCTCCGAGGCGGCTAGGTTTTACTTAAAAAAGGGGTATAAAGTTTTTGGGGTAGACAACAACATGCGCGCCTATTTTTTTGGTCCCGGGGGAGATATTAGCGGCAACCTAAAAGCGCTGGCAGACTTGAAGGCAGATTTTAAGAATTTTGCCCTTGACATTAGAAACAGCGAAGCCATTTTCAAGCTTTTCAAAACCCACGGCCCCTTTGATCTTATTGTCCACACCGCCGCCCAGCCCTCCCACGATTGGGCCGCCCGCGAACCCTTAACCGATTTTGGTATCAATGCCACCGGCACTCTTAATATGCTAGAGGGTTTCAGGCTCTACTCTTCGGGTGGGGTGTTTATCTTCACCTCCACCAACAAGGTTTATGGCGACACTCCCAACCGAGCCAATTTGGAAGAGGGCGAAAAAAGGTACGACTTTTCACCCACCCAAAGCTTGGCTGGAGTGTCCACTCGAGGGATTAGCGAGAAAATGTCAATTGATGACAGTATTCACAGCGGTTTTGGCGCCTCCAAAGTGGCGGCCGACATTATGGCCCAAGAATACGGCCGTTACTTTAACCTCAATGTTGGGATTTTTAGGGGCGGGTGCCTTACCGGACC
>JBDRAO010000062.1:0-4588 GCA_043823645.1 bacterium | reverse complement strand
CCCATATCCGCTACCAAAACTAAACAATCATCCGAGGTCAGCTTTTCTGCCACGGCGTAATCGAAAGAAACCTTTTCTGCTTTTTCAAAGGCCTCATTTACCGGCAAATCTAAGAGAGAGTAAAACTCAGGCGCGTACTTTTGGTATTTTGCAAGCAAAATCTTGGGCGTACTTACCAAATAACCGGTGTTCCAAAAATAGCGATCCTTGTTTTCAAAATACTGCTTTGCCTTTTCAATGTCGGGCTTTTCTAGAAAGCGATCAAATTCATAAAGAGCAATTTTCTCCCCCATAGATTCAATTTTCTTCCCGGTTTTAACATGTCCCAAATTAACATCGGGAAATCTCATAGGCGTTTCAAAATATACCAACTTCCCTGTGTCTAAAACTTTTTTGCAAGCAATCTCAAATCCCTTTTCAAAAGTATCCATATCTTTTACAAGATGGTCGCTCCAGAAAATACCAAAAGGGTCGTTGGGTGCTGTTTCGTTTAGAAAACGAGCCGCATTGAAAACTGCCATAGCAGTGTCTTTATAAGCCGGCTCGAGAATAAAACAACTGCTTTTAATTTGAGGCACCTGGGTTTTTAAGAAACTCTCGTGATCTTGCCCTGTGGCAATATAGACATTGTCCCCTCCGAGAAGACCTACCAATCGTTCGACTGTTACCTCAAGAAAAGATTTTCCTCCAAAAGTTTTGGCCACTGTTTTCGATTGGTGAGTGCGGCTTACCGGCCAAAAACGGGTGCCGGGACCGCCGGAAAATATGACAGCTTTCATAGGCTTTCTAAAACTTTCAAGGTTTCCCTGGCGCATTTGGGCCAGCTAAACTTTTTGGCTTGTTTCAAACCTTTTTGAGCCAATTCTTTTTTCAAAGCGCCACTCTCTAAAATTTGTTTCACTGCAAAAGTAATCTCATCGACACTTTGAGCATATAACACTGCCTTGCCCCCCACTTCTGGCAGTGAGGCCGCTTGAGAGCATACCACCGGAACGCCACAAGCCATAGCCTCAAGAGGCGGAAAGCCAAAACCTTCATATTTTGAAGGAAAGATAAAAACATAAGCGCCGGAATAAAACGCCGGTAAATCCTCCTCGGCTATAAATCCGGGGAAAAAAACTCTTTGGGCCAGCCTATTTTTACCCACAAACTGCAAAAGCTCCCCGTAAATGTTTTGGCCGGAAGAACCGGCATCGTTAGCGCTACCGCCTAAAACCAGATTTAAATCTTTAAACGATTTTTCTAAAGTGGCAAAAGCTCTCACCACGCTTAAAGCATTTTTGTGCCTGCCAAATCCGCCCACATAAAACAGGTAAGGCTTTTTGATATTGTATCTGTCCAAAACACTTTTTACCTTTCCGGCATTCACCGGAGAAAAATGCCTCTCTACCCCCTCGTAAATCGGATAAATCAGCTCATCTTTAAGTTTTAACATAAGCATGGCATCCTTTTTAGTATTTTTGGAAACTGTAATAACAGCGGCACTGTTTTTAAGAGCGGCGCTCTGCAAGGCAAAATAAATCTTCTGGCGCAAAAAAAGCCAAGATGACTTTGAAAGCACCAAACCCGGAAATTTTTGCGGGGTTAAATCGTGCAGAGTGGTCACTTGGGGTATCTTACACCAAAGAAAGCTTTTATTGTCAGGGTGGAAAAGCACCTTTAAACCATATTTTTTTACCCTTAGCCCAAATAGAAAGTGGTCAAAAAGCGCCGGTGAGGGGGGTAAGGGAACATATTCAAAATTAAGGGCTTTCGGAATACCAAGACTTTCAAAAGAAAATTTTTCGCTTATAAAAATCACAAAGCGGTGCTGGGATTTTATGGCGGCCAGGTTGGTAATTAAATTGCGGGTATAGCGATCCAAAGCCCGGCTGGTTCCAAGGACTCTGGCATCAATGCCGATTTTCATCTTAAAGATTTCTGGGCTTCGTAGATATAATCATAAACCTCTTTGGGCAACCTGGGAAACACATAATGCCACCAATTGTCAATTTTTTCAAATGTTTCCACTTGAGTGAAAGAGGTGCCATTGGCCCTAACCCACTCTACCTTGTATTGATACAGAGTATCACTAATTGGTTGCGACTCTAAAATACGGTAATCAATTATTTGAGATTGATCAACTCTAGACCGCAAGGTTCTTTCGGTAATAAGGGCCTTGTTAAAATCGTCCGGCTTTCCGCTCCAATTACTTCTCGTGTCAGGGGTGAGGTATGTCCAAAGGCTATACAGCGCTCCCTGCTTTTGGAAGTCAAATATTCTGTTAGCCGTGCCGGCTACTCCCAATACCAAATGAAAATTGTGGGTCACCTGCCGCTTAAAGAGAGACAGTTCTTTGTAAATATTGTAATCGGCTGTTGTAGTATTGTCTGCCTCGTAGTCTTTCGGAAGGGTAAGGGTAGGTTGAGAATCGAAAGAAAGATTGTCCCAGCAGTAGGAACCGTCGTGCAGGGAATACAAGTGCTTACTTTCAAAATTAAGGCGGAGGTCGGGAATCGACGCTTCGGAACCAAACTCTAAAACCTGCCCACACACCTTATAATTGGCAAACTGGTCCTTTATTGCCGGCCAATTTTTATAAAGCAAAAAGCCAAAGACTGCGGCTATAACCAAAAACACCAGCTCAAAAAGCGCTGAGAGCGCTATAAATCTAAAATTGATCTCCTTTTTAACCTGGTTAATTATTTTCATTGATAACAGTTTCAAACACCTCTTCCAGTCTTTTTATGTGCCCCTTGAAAGTAAACTCCTCTGCTACCATAGCCTTACCTGCCTGTCCCATTTTTTGAGCCAAGTCTTTGTCTTTTAGCAAAAGATCAATTTTTTGGGCCATTTGGGAAATATTTAGTCCTTCTACCAAAAAACCATTCTTGCCGTTTTTAAGCCACTCGGAAATGCCTCCCGAATCAAACCCTACCACCGGCTTCCCGTATTGATACGCCTCTATGCCAATAAGGCCAAAGGGTTCCGGCCAGACAGAGGGTACTACCACTACCTCGGCTTGCTGATAATACTCTAAGAGCTCCTTTTGGGGCACAGAACCGGCGAAAGTAACTCTAGAATCTAACCCCAATTCTTTGACAATACGAGCGCAACGCTCTTTGTCCCAACCAGCGCCGCAAATTACCAAACGAAAGTCTTGCTTTAGTAGGGCTACCGCCCGAATTAACTGATCTACTCCCTTCTCCTTGAATATCCGACCCGCATACAAAATGAGCGGCTTATCATTGGGCAGGTTTTCCTGCCCTCGTAAGTTACTTACGAATTCCCCGTAGGGGAAAAGGTGGTTAATTTCTACTTGCTCTTTGGCAAAACCATTCTCTAAAAGCATCTGCCTCATAAACTCACTAGCCACCAAAATCTTTTTAAACTTACGGTTTACTGCCAACTCCTTAGGCTTTGCTAAAACCGCTGGCACTGCTCTGGCCGGATTGCGACTCAAACACTGCTCACAAAGGGCGTAATATAAACAGCGCCAGCTTGTGTTAATACAACACTGCTTTTGAGAATGAAACCAGTATTTGGGAGTTCCGGGGCAGTAAACTTGGTGATCGTGAACAAACCGTACTGCGGGTTTTTGGGTTATCTCCTTAAGTAGTGTCGTATTGAAACAATTGTTTACAAAAACTACCTCCGCTTTTTCCAGATGCTCTGTTCCGGTTGAAGTATAAACTTTATGTCCTTTCGATTTTAGTCCTTCTACGACATCGAGCACATAGCGCTCCGCCCCACCAGCTTTTCCTCCAAACTCACTACTGAAGTTATTGTTCACAATTAATATCCTCATATCCTTAATTGTGACTACTGTCCACAATTAATATCCTCATAAATAACGCCCAAAGCGGCCACACCGGCTACCTTTTCTTCGTAAATTAGTTGCCACTCATTACCACCCTTAAAATGATATGGCGGCAGGGCCACAATATAACAAGTCTCGCCGGTAGGATCGGCTTGCCTTAAAAGATCGGCCCGCAAAGGAGGGGCTTCGTCGGGAGTGGCCAAGAAAGCCACAGCCTTCCCCTCTTGAGCGTTAGCGTTTAGCCAATCGACTGTTCGTTTAATACCCTCACCCCTAAGACCAAATGGAAGATCGAGTTTTTTGGCTCCCCACGCCAACCCCACCCCCTCACCATAATAGTCCATTAGGTAGGGGTAAACTGTAGCTGAATTAGCCACCAAATACAAAACAAGCGCCCCGCTCAAACCAATTCTTAATGGATAATTCGTAATTCCTGCCTTACCGGCAGGCAGGCGTAATTGACTCGCCCCCAGTCCTGCCAGTACTGCCAAAGCAGGCAAAACCATGAGAGCATACCTCACTCCCCCACCCTTCAACCCGGTCAGTCCCTGCCCCCCAAACACCGCCACCCAAAGCAACAAAGATATTATCTCCACCCCCTTAACCCGCTTACCCCCCTTAACCCCGATAGCAGCAAAGCCCGCCATGATTAACACCACCAAGGGAGTAGTATAGAAAAGATACTTAAAATAATACCCCGCCTCCGAAACTGAGGTAGAAAAGTGCTGGCCCGAAAAGCTGAAGCTTTTTACAAAGTCGGACACGGGGTTTTGCCACAACCAGGGCCAA
>JBDRAO010000061.1:0-12551 GCA_043823645.1 bacterium | reverse complement strand
GGTTTTTGGCAAAAAGTTGGGAGAGCGGGCCCGGGCAGTTTTTGAAGGTTTGTATTTGGTTGATTTGTCATATCTTGAAGATAGCCTTGACAAGTGGGAAAAAGAAACCGAGGCAGTGCTTAAAGACTTAAAACGCTCCGGTTTAAAAAGGGAGTTAAGGAGTGTTAGTTTTGAAATTAGGCGCGCCGAGCAAGAGGGTAGGGGAGTGAAGGAATTGCAAAAAAAGTTTAATGAACTCAAGGAACGCCTTTCTGCTTTGGGGTAAAAAGACAGGGTAAGCAGGTCGAGCCTTACTTACCCTTGTGGTGCGAGCGCTAATACTTCTCGAGTGGGATGCCGCTTCCTACCTCAAAAAAGACCGACATCGTCTCGGTGGTGGCGAATATGACACCAGTAGTGATACCTGTAATCGTCAGGATTCGTCTTCCTACTCTGATGGTGTCGCCAACTGTCAGATTTTTCCGCCCATCACTTGTTTTGGGCCACGCTCCCTGTTCTTTCACAGGGTAGTAGCCCACCAACTTTCTGCCTTCTCCAAAAAGAATTGGAATTTGGTTGTCTTCCACAATCGCCTCCTTTTAGTAAGTTCTTGTAAAAATTATACCCCAAACCCTCCCAATTTACAACTACGGGATTTTGTGTTACTATAGTATCAGAATGCTGTGTGGGCACTTTGAAAATTGAAGAGGAGGGAACATGAGACTTCTTGTGGCTGTAGGGCTAATTGTTTGCGCAATTGCCCTGCAAAAAAACGATCCCAACTCTGTGGCAGGGTGGGTTTTCTTCTGCCTTGGGGTTGGGTGGGTACTTCGTGAGGTTTGGAAAACAATCAAAAACAGAAAGAGAGGGGAAAAATGAAGGGAAGAGGATGGCTTTTTGTGGTGATCGCGGCGGTTCTTTTGGTTGGAGCGGGGATTTTGGTGGCCACCAGCCAGCCCGATGCGCAGGTAGTGGGGGATATGCCTACTAGCCGTCCGGCGCTAGAGGCAGTTTCGGATAGCACACCTCCTTCGGTGCGGCAGGAGGTTGCCGAGGTCTTGGTGGAACCTCCCAAGTCGTTGGAGGAGCGGTGGCAGGAGCTGGAACACTGCCAAATTGACCTGGCCAGAGCCGTTTACCTGGACAACTGGCAGTTGTTCTCGCATTCGGATCGTTGGGAAGAAGTTCTGCACGAGAATATCGATATCGCCTTTTTGGACAACGACGAGCGCCTTCCCGGGGTAATTCACATCACCAACATCCGTCAGCTGGCAACGGCCGAGCGGGTCTTTCTTTTCAACACAGTTGGTCTTGTGGGGGAGATTGACGATGGGAAGCCGGTGCTCAAAGATGAGTTGCTTTGCAGGCCGTCGCCAATTTCCACAGTTGCCGCCTCAAGCTCCTACGATTCTAAGTACGACCTTACAGTGCACCATATCGAGCAAGATGATCAGTTGCTTGATGTGGCAGTCTCGGTTAGTGAAGGGCGCCGCTACACCGAGGATGAGCTAGTTTGGTTGTACCAAAACTGGCGCCGCACCAATGTGTGTGGTTTTTACCTTGGATCGGGGCTCACCATCAATGAGGCGGCCACTTTGGTCTGGAGCCCCTACGCTAACGCCCCTGCAAAATATCTGATCCCGCTTGTAGGGTTGGGAGTTGGTACTGACTTACAGCTCGAGGAGCATCTGGTCAGTGCAGACTACAGCTACGAGAGGGTAAGCCAGAAGCGGTTCGTGCTTTTTAAAGCCAGACCAAACGATTTATTGATGGTCCTAGTTGAGCCAGACCGCGAGCCTGGCCGGTAACCAGACTATTTATTTGGCCCACACAGCCAAAACAAAAAAAGCTTCGAGTGCGCTAACACATGCACTTGGGGCTTTTCTTTTTTTACATTCATAGAATTCACGCAGAAATGTGGTAAAAGTGTGAACATGTCTCATAAATCTTAGCAATTCTGTTAAGATTCTGTGAACATTACCTGCTTGCACCACATTCACAGTAGGTGTACAATAATGTACACTTATGTTAAACGAGTCTCAAGCCCAAAAATTTTCCCTGGAAGCCCAAACCAGCGTGGATAATGTTCTAAAAGAACATTATCAGGTGTATCTTTTGGATATCCTTTTTAGCTCTCCCTTTGCCGGTGAACTTGTTTTCAAAGGGGGGACAGCCCTGCGCCTGGCTTACAATTCCTTTCGTTTTTCCGAGGATTTGGATTTTTCCTCCAGCAAGGCGATTAATTACAAGCTTTTTGAAAAAACAGTGCTGACAGTCCCCAAAAAGTTCCCCGAAGTTAGTATTAAAGATCTTTATAACAAAAGATACAACTATTTTGCCCGTTTAACATTCGAGGTTGACTATAAATCAGTGCCTATTGGTATAAAGATAGAGCTTAACAAAGACACCAAACGAAAATTGGACTACAAGGTAGCCTTAATGAAATCACCTTTCAATAACTTGGAAGTAACTGGCAATGTTTTTACCCTGGAGCAAATTTTGGAGGATAAGAAGTTAACTCTAAAAGAGAGGCGGGCTCCTCGGGACCTTTTTGATACTTGGTACATTTGCCAAAAGCTGGGGATAGACTTCAAGGTGCCTGCGAAAATAAAATACACCAGAAAGGAAGTGGAGCAGTCTTTGCACTATTTGCTTCCCAAAAAGTACAGAATGGTAGTTTCAGAATTGTTATGAGAAGAGAAGATTTAGCCCAAAAAGTAAGCCAATTCAACAAATCTGTTTTCAAAGTAAGTGACCTAAAGCTTTGGTTTCCCAGAGAATTTGAGTTGAAAACCAGCATTAAACGGTTGAAAAAGGCGGGCCAATTAGTGGTTTTGAAGCGAGGGCTTTATGCCTTGAGGGGAGAGAGTTTTGATATAGAAAAAGTGGCTACGGCCTATTATTACCCCAGCTATGTCAGTTTTGATAGTGCTTTAGCCAAATATGGCATTAAAAATCAGGGTATTTACGGTCTGACGCTGGCCACAACGCGTTATCCTAAAAAAGTGGTGTTGGGAGGAGTCGATTGCGTTTACTCTCAATTGAAAAAAGACCTCTTTTTTGGCTATATGCTTGAGGGGGGAGTGTATGTGGCAGAAGCGGAGAAAGCAGTGCTGGACCAACTCTATATGATTTCCAAAGGTTTAAGTTTTGATAGCTCGGTCGAGTGGGATTTGTCCGGTCTTAAGAAGGGTGTGTTGCGGCAGTATGCCAAAAAGTATCCCAAGGCAGTGGCGGTGGCTTTAGAGGGGCTTTTGTGATAATCTCTTCCTATGGCAAAAGATAATCAATTCGAAAAATTTCCGGGGATTGAAAAGTTAATCAAAAAGGGCAAGAAAGAGGGCTTTGTGACCCAAGAGGAAATTTTGGACTCATTTCCCAAGGTCGAAGAAAACATTGAGCTCTTAGACGAGCTTTATACTATTTTTATAGAAGAAGATGTCGATGTTTTTGAGAGCGCCGATCTGGCCTCCGATGAAGAGGAGGCTGGCGAGGAATTAACTGCCAAGGCGGCCAAGGCGGCCGGGTTAAAACGCACTGCCACCACTGATCCGGTGCGTAACTATTTGCGCGAAATTGGCAAAGTACCCCTTTTGACTAAAGAACAAGAGGTTGAGTTAGCCAAGAAGATAGAAAAGAACGATGAAAAATCCCGCCAGGCAATGATCAACGCCAACCTAAGATTGGTGGTTTCCATTGCCAAAAAGTACATAGGGCGGGGCTTGACCTTTTTAGATTTAATTCAAGAAGGCAATATGGGGTTAATGCGCGCGGTGGAGAAGTTTGATTGGCGCCGGGGTTACAAATTTTCTACCTATGCCACCTGGTGGATTCGCCAGGCTATAACTCGCGCCATTGCCGACCAGGCTCGCACTATTCGCATTCCGGTACATATGATAGAAACCATTAACAAATATAAACGGATTAAGCGGGAAATGGAGCAAAGGCTGGAGCGGGAGGTAACCCCGGAGGAAGTAGGGGAGAAGATGAACATTGAGCCGGAAAAGGCTCAAATGATTGTTAAAATTATGCAGCACCCCACCTCACTGGAGGCTCCGGTAGGTAAGGAAAAGGACAGCTTTTTGAAAGATTTTATTCCCGATGAAGAAAAGATGTCTCCCATTGATTCCGCTTCATACGACCTTTTAAAGGGGCAGATTATGAAGGTGCTGGACACTCTAAACGATAGGGAACGCAAGGTTTTGGAGTTAAGGTTTGGTTTGGTGGACAATAAACCCCGTACCCTAGAGCAAGTGGGTAAGGAGTTTGGCGTTACCCGCGAACGAATTCGCCAAATAGAAGCCAAGGCCCTGCGCAAACTGCGCCACCCCTCCCGTTCCCAAAAACTGCGTGATTATTTAGAATAATTTTGCTCTTGACAGGTGAACAAAGGTTCAGTAGAGTGGGGGTATGGATAGGCAAAAAGAGTACTCTCAAATTATTACCCGTTTTTACCGCGAGAGTAGGCGTTTACCCAGCTACTCCGAGCTTTTAAAACTTACCGGATTAAAATCCAAAAATGCGGTTTACGGTTGGGTACAAAAGTTTTTACAGAGTGGCCTTATTAGTAAAGATAGTTTTGGCAAACTGATTCCGGGGCCTTTGCTTGGCCGAGTGCCTATTTTAGGTTTGGTAGAGGCCGGCTTTCCCGTTTCCGCAGAGGAAGACTTACAAAAAACGGTCAGCCTCGACGAATTTTTAATTGGCCAAAAAGAGGCCTCCTACATTTTGGAGGTTAGTGGCGATTCTATGACTGAGGCTGGCATAATGCCAGGGGATTTGGTGCTAGTAGAGCGGGGGAGGACGCCCCGAGTGGGGGATATTGTGGTGGCCGAGGTGGATAACGAGTGGACCTTAAAATACTTTAGAAAGCAGGGCCAGAAGGTTTTTTTGGAGGCCGCCAACAAAAAGTACCCAAAGTTTTACCCCCACAGCGAATTGGTGGTTGCAGCGGTGGTTAGGGGGGTTGTCCGGAAATATCAATGATTTTACACCTAGATGCCGATGCATTTTTTGCCAGTTGTGAGCAAGCTAGGAACCCTCATCTTAGAGGCAAGCCTTTGGTGGTGGGGCAGGAGCGAGGGATTGCAACGGCTGTAAGTTACGAGGCCAAAGCTTTGGGAGTAAGGCGGTGCATGAGAACTGGTGACATTAGGAAGAACTTTCCGACTGTGGTGGTTTTGCCGTCGGATTATAACTATTACGCTTTTATTTCAGCCAGATTTTTTGAAATTGTTAAAAAGTTTACCCCCACAGTGGAGCAATATAGCATAGACGAGTGCTTTGCCGATTTAACCGGCCTTAGACGGTTGTACCGAGCCGGATATGTGGATATTGCCTCTAACATAAAAAACTCGCTAGAGCGTCAACTGGGTCTTAGTTTTTCACTGGGCCTGGCGCCCACCAAAGTTTTGGCCAAAATAGCCAGCAGTTGCCAAAAACCTTCCGGGTTGGTGGAAATTGAGAGGCAAAATATAAAGCATTATCTTGAAAGTTTGCCGCTTAATAGGGTGTGGGGCATTGGGCCCCAAACAGCCGCCTATCTTTCAAAACTCGGAGTAGGGGACACCTTGGATTTGGCCCAAAGGCCGCAAAGCTGGGTTTTGAAAAATCTTAACAAAACTGGGGTGGAAATTTGGCGCGAGCTGTGTGGCGAGGCGGTTTACCAAGTGGAAACGAGTGTTTCTAAACCCCTGTCGTGCCAGCGTTTTAGGACTTTCTACCCTGCTATAGCAGACCCGCTCATTTTGCTTGCCAAGACTTCTTATCACACAGAGTGTTTGTGTGCCAGATTACGGCGGTTTAATTTGGTATGCCCCGAGGCGGCAGTGGTCTTAAGAAACGATAATTTTCAATATAAAAGCTTTAAAGTTAAGTTGCCTTGGGCAACCTCCTGCCCTGGTGAGATTTTGAAAGCAGTGCGGCCCGGCTTTGAAAATTTTTTGCGGGGGAGAGGTAAAGAGGCGGTGGGGGAGAGGTACAGAACTTGCGGAGTAGTGCTCACGAAACTCAAAGAAAAGCTGTTGTTACAGCTTCCTTTATTTGAAAGTTACCCTACTCTTTCTAAAGAAGACGCTCTCTTTAAGGCTTTAGATGCCATAAATTGCAAGTTTGGGAACGAGGGAGGTTTTTTGGCGTCATCAAAGCTTTGTGGGGAATTGGTCCCAAAAAGAAGGGGTACAGTTGTAGAAAAATTCCATCCTGTTTTTTTACATACCAGGTGAGTATTGGTTGATATAACAAGGCGCAAAGCTCCACAATCCTGTAGCCAAATGGGGATAAGTGGTAACTGTAGTGGGGTAGAGGGCAATTTCCTTGTCTTGTAGCTGGTGATTTCTGGCAGATCTGCTTTAATAACAGTGTCCAGAGTTGTGCTTATCAATTGGGGACAACAAGTGATTCGTTTTAGTATACTGGAATATGCCAAAAAAGCTACAGGATAGTATTTTCGAGAGAAAATAAGGGAAATTGTGAAGGGGATAGGAGGACAGTGGCAGTGCGTTGGGGCGGAATAGGGGACTGCTTTAACAGAGCCAATTTCGGGTCTCCCCCACTCATCTTATAATATGTCCTGTAGTATAGTAAGAATGGGCTAATTACCGCAAGGGTGGTAGCGAGGAGGAAGAGGTGGTAAAGTTACCTTAGGCAGGCAGGGGTTTTGTCTTGGAGAGGTGCAGGAGTGGTTTAACTGTCACGCCTGGAAAGCGTTGAGCCGGGAAACTGGCACGTGGGTTCGAACCCCACCCTCTCCGCCAGTTAGTAACAAAAAAGCGCCCCCAAGTACATAAACTGCACTTGGGGACGCTTTTTTTCAAATCTCAATTAACGCTCCTGTCTGGGTTGAGCCATGTCAACCTTTAAGGGTCTACCTTCAATTTCTTTACCATTGAATTTTTCAATAGCTAATCGGGCTTCTTCTTCAGTACCAAAAGTTACAAAACCAAAACCTTTTGAACGGCCACTGTCTCTGTCGGTAATAACCACAGCTTCAGTCACACCTTCAACTTCGGCGGCAAATACCTCAGCCAGCTTATCGTTATTAAAGCTGTAAGGCAGGTTGCCTACATATAATTTATTATTCATTTGTTTTTCACCCCCCTTCGCGTTAATGCTCTGGAGGGGCGAGCCTCCTTAGACAAATTTCTTGCTCTTTGGGAACCTTGCCGGGAATCGTAGGGGATCCTTAGGGGGTCCGAAAGAAGTATATTACAGCTACTATTGTACATCTTTTTGGTTTCTTGTCAATATACACAAGAGAAAGACATAATACGGCAGTTTTAGCTGGCGTTTGAGGCGCCAAGGCTCTCGTACCAATCTAAAAAACCACTCTAACCCCAGTTTGGAGATAATCTTTGGGGCGCGCCTGGCCCTGCCGGCCAAGAAATCCAGCGTCCCCCCCACCCCAATGGCCACTTTAGCCTGGATTTTATCTCTATTTTTGGCAATCCACAAATCTTGGGTGGGAGCGCCGTAGGCCACCAGCAGGAGGTGCGGCTTTATTTTATTAATATATTTTATGCTCTCAATAGAGCTTTTAGTGTCCGGGTCAGCGCCGCTAAACCAAACCTTGAGTTTGGGGTACTTTTTTTTAAGGTTACAGGCGGCGGTTTGGGCTACCCCTGGCAGGGCTCCCAGCAAAAATACCCGCCAGCCCTTCTTTTGAGCCTCTGGCATAAGGCGGGAGACTAACCCACTGCCCGGAATTCTTGTCTTAAACTTTTTACCTTGGAGCAATGCCCCCAACTGTAAGCCCACTCCATCGGCTAACGAAAGATCTGCTTCCTGTAACACTTTCCTGAACTCCCAATTTTTTTGGGCTTCTACTAAGAATTCGGGGTTTACAGTGGTTATTTGATGCAGGTGGCTCTTTTTGGTCATCCGTTCAATTTCCACTAAGGCTTTTTCAAAAGAGATATTGTGAATGGGAATATTAAGGATAGTGATTGTGTTCATAACCAAAGCGATCGCAAAAGCTTAAATATTGAAAAATATACTAAATTGTAGTGTTTTTTCATAAATAAAGCCTGCGACTTTTTGTACATCTCAACCT
Source organism: bacterium (assembly GCA_043823645.1). GTDB lineage: Bacteria > Patescibacteriota > WWE3 > JBDRAO01 > JBDRAO01 > JBDRAO01. Next base: position 4,522 of record JBDRAO010000061.1, on the reverse strand, counting down.
GTTTGGCAATATTGCCATGAGAGCCGCCCGACTGGGGTACTCCCCCCAGGTGGGTAACAGTGATATTTTCCCACAAAACTACCCTGTAATCCAAATCCTTGGCGCGAAGGCACAAATCCTGATCTTCAAAATACATAAAAAATTGTTCATTAAAACCTCCAAGTTTGTGAAACACTGCTGTTTTAACAATCATAGCCCCGCCGGAGACCCAATCTGGGTTTGACTCGGTTAATTTTATTGCCATTCCCAGCTTTTGTTTCACTGCCCCAAACAGGGAATATTTGGCTCCAAATGAAAACGGCTGGGGTGAGCCGTTGCCCAAGACCATTTTCAAGCCCATTACCCCTATTCTGCTGTGACTGTTAAGGTAGTCGATCAGTTTCTCGAAATCTCCACGCTCGATAATTGCATCTGGGTTTAGAAAGAAAAGATACTCACCACAGGCTTTTTTGGCGCCAATATTGGCCGCCTTGGCAAACCCGCGATTGACTTTATTGTTATCCACCACAATTATTTCGTGCCTGGCATTAAGGTGTTTCTTAATGCTGGCTAGGCAGTTTGGCAGGTACTTTTCGGCTTTAAAGTCAACAATGATTATGGAAATAATGGGTTTTACCATATTGGGTGAGGTTATTATAACAATTGTCAGGGTGACTTGACAATTGAGTACTGCCTTTGCCAGAATTTTGGTATCATCAAAGGCAAGGCGACAAGAATTGAAAAATGATGACGATAAAACATAGATTCCTCACAGTTGTATTTTCCGTCCCGTTGCTTTTTTTAATTTCGGGTGCGGCCCCTGTCTTGGCGCAGGAAAAGGCCGTACCTCCCCAAGCAGAAACTTTAGAAGCAGTTATTGTGGGCGTTTTGGAGGAGAGGGAGATACAGTCTGAGTATACAAAAGAGAAACAACTTTACCAAAAACTGGAACTGTTAGTAACCAAGGGCTCTCTTAAAGATGAAAAAATTACGGTTGAAAATGGCAGTTTGCCAATTGTTAATCTTCAAAAATATCAAAAGGGTGACAAAGTGGTGGTAAGTTATAGCGCAGGTGTTGAGGGTAATAGTTTTTTCTACATTACCGATTATGTTAGGCGGGGTACTTTGCTTTGGTTGTTTATTATCTTTGTGGTTTTAGTGGCAGTAGTGGCCGGGTGGCGGGGAATGGCTTCTCTTGTGGGGATGGGCGCTTCCTTTTTGGTTATTTTTAAGTTTATTTTGCCAAAGATTTTGGCCGGTTCTGATCCGATCCAAATAGCCATTGTTGGATCGTTGGCTATTATTCCTGTTACTTTTTACTTATCTCACGGATTTAACAAGAAAACGACAGTGGCGGTGGCTGGTACTGTCATTTCTTTAATAATTACCGGAATACTGGCTGGGGTTTTTGTGGAAAAGGCAAGGCTCACCGGTTTTGCCTCGGAAGAGGCGGGTTTTTTGCAGGCTGCCAAGCAGGGGACCGTTAATATGAGGGGCTTACTTCTGGCGGGAATCATTATTGGAGTTTTGGGGGTGTTGGATGATATTACTGTTTCCCAATCGGCGGTGGTAACCCAGCTTAAAAAGGCCAACCCCAAGCTGGGGTTTGGGAAGCTATATCGGCAGGCCATGAATGTTGGCCAAGACCACATTTCTTCAATGGTGAACACCCTGGTGCTGGTTTACACCGGAGCGGCCTTGCCCCTTTTTTTGCTGTTTGTTAATAATCCCCACCCGTTTTCAGAAGTGGTGAGCTATGAAATGGTGGCCGATGAAATAGTGAGAACGCTGGTTGGCAGTATTGGCCTAGTACTGGCGGTGCCCATTACCACCCTGATTGCTGTTTTAGTGGCTGAAACTGATTTTTAGTCAACAAAAGTCAGCGCTATACCTTTTTTTCCTGCTCTTCCGGTTCTGCCTATTCGATGTACATAATCATTGTATGATCCTGGCACATCATAATTAATAACATGGCTCACATTTTCTATGTCTAATCCTCGAGAGGCTACATCGGTAGCCAGCAGGATTTGAACCCGGTTATTTTTTAGCATATTTAAAGCGCGCAGCCTTTGACCCTGACTCTTATTGCCGTGAATCGCGGCGGCTTTAAAGCCTCTTTTAGACAGGCTCTCCTCAAGTCTGCTCACTCCCCATTTGGTCCTACCAAAAATTAAGACCTTCCTGAACTCTTTTTTAATTAATAGCTGGTGAAGAATTTCAAGTTTGTCTTCGCCCCGTATTCTAATTATATCCTGATCCACATTGCAAGGGGTAGCGCCGGTTACTACCGACACGGTTACAGGGTTAGTCAGAAAGCTTTGCATTATTAATTTGGTTCCTTGCGGCACTGTTGCCGAAAAGAATAGTGATTGGCGATTCTTTGGTAAAAGTGAAATAATATGTTTAATATCATGAATAAATCCCATATCTAACATACGGTCAACCTCATCTAGCACCACATTCTCATATTGATTAAGTTTCAAAATTCGGCGTCTTTCAAGATCTTTGAGTCTTCCCGGTGTCCCAATTACAAAGTTTGGCTTTTGGTACAATTGGCGTGTCTGGGCTTTCAATGAGGCACCTCCAATACATAGGGTTGATAAAAGCCCCAGACCGGCGCTAAAGAGTTTAAATTCATCTTGAATTTGGGCGGCCAATTCGCGAGTGGGTGTTACTATTAAAACCTTTTGATTTCGATCTTTTGATACTTTTGTAATTAGAGGCAGTAAAAAGGCGGCGGTTTTTCCGGTGCCTGTGTTGGCAATACCAACCAGATCTTTTCCATCTAATATAGGGAGGATTGCCTGATCTTGAACTGCGGTTGGTTTTTCAAAGCCACGCGCCAGAACATTCCTTTTTACAGCGGCATCCAAGGGAAGATCGGAGAAGTTGTTAACTGACACATAGGGCTTCTCGACAATACCGGCGGCTCTCTTAACAAACCTAAGGGGGTTTATAGAAGAACCGCTGTTTCTATGCCTACCCCGACCACTCGACCTATTATTTTTTTGTCCGTGCCAGCCACGGGAACGATTACGATTAAAATTTTTCATGACGATGGCTTTTTAGGGGAGACGATTTAGTGAAGGGAAGATAAGGTAAGAACACCTAAACCAACAAACCGGCTCAAATTAGTGTAAAACACTAATCACTATTGAAAGCTAACAGTAACGACCTTAGCACCTTATGTTACTTTTGTCAAATTAGTAATTAAACAAATCAAGCTGTTGGTTGACTTGGGTATTTAGGTCAGCCACAAAATTCTTAAATAGGATTATTGAAATTATAAAGGAAGTGACTGTAAGGATAACGGCAATTATGCCTACCATTCTCGACTTACTGTCGGTTTGTTTGAGGTATTTTATGGCCCAGAAAATACCAAATGGAGGAACAAAAACGCTTTTAATATAGAGGGTGGCCTGGCTAGTAAAGGACATAGACGGCGCCGCCGGTTTTAGATTATGGCCACAGTTGTAGCAGAAGTAGTCGGTGGGTCTTACCGTGGTGTGGCATTGAGGGCATTGTGTTTCCATAGGGTTATTATAAACCTATGTGGTTGTGTTTGCCAGTGGTTTGAGGTTTTTAAGTAGCCTCAAAGTGGCTACCACTGAAGGGTTTCTTGTATTTTTAAGGGATACGCGAGTGCCAAAGCGTTCCTTTAAAGCAGTTATAAACTCATCTGCCCAGGAGGGGGTAAAAGTGATTACTCCTTTAAAATCAATTTCAATTTTTTCGTTCTCACCTACCTTGTTGAGTTCAGGTGTAATAGCGGCCAGAGCCTCTCGGCCGTCTTGCCTGGATGTCAGTAAATTTCCGAATTTTATAAGTTCAATTTTCATAGCTAATAGCTAACTAAAGCCAGACACCCACTGTAGTAAGTGTCTACTCTTGATATTAACAATTTTTTGCTGATGCTGGCTTTAGCATCACCACTGTAAAACTCGATTTTCATGGGACTATTTATGGCTATTTCTAGCACAAATTTGAGTCCATTTCCCCTTGCTTCCGGTGATCTGCCCGAGATAACTTCTGTGAAGGCTGTCTTTAGCGCCTCTTCGTAGTTTTTAACTTCGGGTTTTATATTTTTTATTGTTTTTAGGACGCCCCGGCCCCTATCTGCTAGGGCTAATTGTCGCTTATTTATATTATGGGCGAAAAACGCCCCCGGAATGTCTGGCCAGTTGCCCAGATTATGATCAAAAGAATTGTTCCCAATTTCTCCGGCCACAGCCACAATTAGCGAGTATTGCTTCTTAAGTTCCTTCTCTTTTTCCAGCTCTTGCTGTAACTTAGACAACCTTCCTTTAAAATCTACGCTGGTGGGGCAGTAGTACTTGCTTTCAGGTTCGTTAGGTGCTCCTAACACCCACTCTCCGGCAATTGCGAAAATATCGTGCCTATATGCCTCCAACTCAATTTTGGGGTAGTATCGGTGGCCTCCGGGGCTTATCCAAGCGGAGAGCTTCCCTTTTTTGTCCCATCTTCTTAGGGTGTCAATAGATACCCCTAGAAGTTGAGCGGCCTCACCAATGGTTAGTTTTTC
>JBDRAO010000060.1:0-5628 GCA_043823645.1 bacterium | reverse complement strand
ACTATTACGAAAACCTATCAACTATGGCTAGATGAGCGAAGAAAACATTTACTGCAAACCGAGAAACAACTGGCCCTGCAAGACCCAAAAAGATTGCTAAGCTTAGGTTACAGCATTGCCAAAACCGGAGGCTTGGTTGTTAGAAGTACCACACAAGTCAAATCGGGCGATCTGGTTGATATCACCGTTTCCGATGGTACAATTGAATCCAAAGTTACCTAACTAATTATATGGAAAACAAAACCCTCAAAAAAATGCTGGCAGAATTGGAGCAGATTGTCGGTTGGTTTGAAACTCAAAAGGAGCCCGATATTGAAGCTGGTTTGGAAAAAGTCAGAGAAGGTGTGTCGCTTATCAAACAAAGCCGAAAAAGGCTTCAACATCTGGAAAATGAGTTTGAAGAAATCAAGAAAGACATTGACACAGAAGAAAGAGAAGAGCCTCCCACAGAATAAGTTTGCCCGCATTTGCTCGCATAAGGATGGGCTTTCAGCCCAGCTTGGGGAAACGTACAAAACACCCATACAACTTGCTTGCCTCATCGGGTGTGGGGGTCGAATTTGGCCCCGCGAAAAAAATGGCTATGGTTTATGGAACCATAGCCGGTTGATAAGATGATCTAGTTGCCGAACTTTGCGTGATCTGATTTTGAACCGTTCCCGTTGTTTTCAGATAGCATTTGGTAGAATGCTCTTAATGTTTTTGCTGGCCAACTTTCAAGGAGAGCGTTTCCGGAATTACCAACCCAGTCAATAACCCCGAGCCACTTCCTACTCGTCACCCAAAGACTGTTTTTGTAGAGCTGTACACCAGGGCTACCTTCACCATCGGTGTAAACCTCTATGAGGAAGCAGGTGTCAAAGTGCAATTTGTGCTTTTTGGCAAATCTTTCCAGCACTTCAAGGTGTTCAAACTCATGCTCCCTTACTTCCTTCACATATTCAGGGTTTTCCGTCATCCAGAGCAGGGCAGCAGCTAATTGTTCCCAGGTTTCAAAGTAGAAGGTTCTTTCTCTTGTTTTGGCCCTCTTGTCCAGATTGCGCATCCTTCTAAGATAGCCCTTCTTATTGCCTCCTCGGACAAATATCCTGATTTCCCTGCCAATCTCCTTGTCCAGTTCAATAGAATCCTTACTTGTGAAGGGAAAAGGGAAATTGTCCGTAATACCAAGCCTGAACCTGGCAAACTTCGAAACAACAGGAATATGCTGGTTCTTGCCAAAAGCTTTCAAAACCAAAGCCACTTCTTTTTCCAATTCTGTTGCCATAATCCCTCCCGTTTACTAAATGTTACTACAAACCCCACCAATTTGCAAACTATGGGAGGTGGTGTTAGAATTTCCCTGAGTAGTGGGTTTAAGAAGAGACAAAAGGAGGGGGCATGCAGAATACGATAACCGTGAACATTGGGTGCGGTTTGCCGTGGGTTGCTCTTCCAGGGCCACTCGGCAAAATGTTTTTGGAGAGATTTGTTAAACAATGTGGCGATCAGGCCGGAATTTACAAGTTTTCCGTCTTACCAGTGAGAGGCTTCAACCCAGATCCAGCCGTGTGGAAAGAAAGAGTTACCACTTATGAACACCCTTGGAACCCACGCACAGGTTTGGGTTACTGGCGCGATCTTTTCTCAAGTAAGCCTGAGCGGGCCCACCTGGCAGATATGCTGTTTTTCGACAGAGAGGCTGCCAAGAAAACAGACCAGCTCGGCCAGTGGGGCACACCTCTCGTTATGCACCACCTAGTAAGCAAATGGCAAGGCAACTGGCTTGAGGTTTACCCTGGCCTCGGAGTAACAGGCCAGGGGCTACTGGCATACATCAGACAACGCCCACTTAAGTTGGTGTTGGATTTGCACCATATCCAAAGGCATCCGTGGGAAAACGAGACAGATGGCGTTTTCATGGGACTTTGGCAAACTTGGGTGCCGGATCTTCTAGCCACAGGGCATGTGACCATGATTGATGTTCAGTTCAGAAGTATTAACGAGTTGAAGCATTTTCTTTCCGGTGAGGAAGGAAGTACAGTGCGAGACATGCTCCTTTGTGCCAAATCAAGGGGCTTTGATGGTCTCTTCCGCATTGAGCTGGGGTTGGGGCTTCGTTATCATCTCTCAATGAAGCGGGTGGTAGCAACCATTGGCCAAATTTCGCTAGCCCTACGCAACTTGTAGCAACCAAGGAGTAACGAGAACGACTAAAAGCCACCCGCTTTAGCGAGTGGCTCTTTTTTTGTGATATATTGAAAAAGCCGGGAGGTTATACAAAAAGCAATTCTTTTGGAGTTCGTGCCTTCAAAAAAACATGGCCAATAATACAACCCTTAAACCCACTTCAGTAAGCCAATATTTGGACCGCTTAATAATCTCTATGTTATGGTAGTACGGCCAGGACGAAATGAATTGTAAAACAACCCCCTCAAACCCAAAATACCTCACTGCATCCAAACTGCAGGATTACCTTGTTTGTCCCCACCGGGTCTGGCGGGATGAGTTTGGCCCAATGGGCGAAAAAGAGAAGAAGGTCAATCCATTTGTGGAATTGCTCTGGGAAAAAGGGGTCTGGAGAGAAAGAGAAGTTATTAAAAATATCAGTTCAGACCAGTACCTTGACCTTAATACCAATGAAACTTTAAAAAGAAGGTTTGAAAAGACTTTGCAGGCGATGGGGGCAGGAGCACCATTGATCTACCAAGGGGTGCTACATTTTGAAAATATGATCGGTATCCCCGATCTTTTACAAAAAACTTCCAAAGGGAATTATGTTCCTATTGACATTAAAAGCGCCCGCGGTTACAAGCAGGCGGGCACCAACACCCAAAAATTAAAAGAAAGATATGTAGTCCAGCTTTGTATGTATGTAGAATTACTGCAAAAGCTGGGGTTAACCCGCCAAACTCACGGCTATATCTACGACAGCGATAATAAACTGGTTCTTTATGAGGGCGGCCGCCTAATTAGTAGGCGCAACCGAAAAACCTGCCGTCAGTTTTATTTGGAAACTAAACAAGCAGTTTGGGAATTAATGAATGGGTGGGCAAGTAATCGCCCCGCCCTCACGGGAGACTGCGCCCTTTGCCCGTGGTCCAAAAGCTGTCTCCGCTGGTGCAAGGAAAGCAGTGATTTGACTAATATCTTTTACTTGGGAAGAAGCAAGAGGAAGGTACTAAACCAAGATTTGGGGATAACCACAGTCAAAGATGCCGGGCAGATAGATGTGGAAAAAGAAATCAAGAGGAGGTGTCTGCATTCCGATTATCTCTACGGAATGGGAAGAAAGACATTGACCGCCATCAAAAGACGCGGTGGGGTTTTAACCCGAGGAAATGGTCCGCTTGTTTATAGGAAATATAGCCTTCCAACCGCAAAATATGAGTTATTTTTTGACATTGAAGATGATCCGACCCAGAGTTTTGTCTATCTGCACGGGTTTTGGGAGCGCGGGCCGGGGGGTAGCCGTTTTGTCTGCTTTACCGCCAAAGAAAGCGGCCAGCAGAGCGAAAAAGACGCTTTCAAAAAAGCCATAAACTATATCCTCTCATTTCCGCAGGAAGACATAAGTTTGTATTACTACTCCGGGCACGAAAAGACAATGTATAGAAAACTGCAAGAAATGTATCCCGATGTTGTTAGTAAAGAAGAAATCGAAAAGTTGTTTGGGAGGAAAAATTCTATTGACCTTTACTCGGACATAATTTACAAATCGGTTGACTGGCCATTGTCGAGCTATTCTCTAAAAGAGATTGCCTCGTATTTGGGTTTCAAGTGGCGAGACGAGTCGCCTTCGGGGGCGGAGTCGATTATTTGGTACCACGAGTACCTGCGATCAAAGGACGAGAAGGTTCTACAAAGAATTCTTGACTACAACGAGGATGATTGCAAGGCAACCATGGTAATTAAAATGGCCTTAGAGTAACTTAAGTTGCCGCAATCTGGCGGGACCTGTGGCAGTTTCCTGCCCCACCGTATTTTTACAATCGTAGGGAATACCACTTTCGATGGGTGCGTTACTATGCTTTAAAAAAACCGGCCATGGTTCGTGTGAACCACAGCCGAGAGGATAACTTCTACATCAGTTTACTTTCCGTTATCAACGAGACCAAACGCCTGAAACAATTTCAACTTTAACTGCAAGTAAGCGCGATAAAACCACCTCTTACGGTTTTCTTTTTCATAGGCAGCTTTAAGATCAGGATTTCGCACCAAGCACTCGTCTCGAAATTCTTGGTAACTGGTACCCCGAACCGGTTGACCGGACTGGGCAACCAGGAAACTCTCAATGACTCCAGTAATGTGTCCTGTTACTTCTCTGAAGGGGACATCTTCTCGAAGCTCACCCTTTATCTGGCCAACTCGTACTACCCAACCTTGAGAGTTGTGTTCCAAGTAAAGGTTAATCGCAAAATCTGCATCAGAAAAACAGCTCTCAATGATACCTTTCACCGTTTTCTCCTTTTCTTTCAGTTTCTTATCTAGGTATATCCTACACCAAACCCCACCAATTTGCAAACTAGGGGGTTATTGTGTTAACATTTTTACAAGAAAATCTTACTCTAGGAGGTTTTAGATGGCTCTTTTGAAAGTAAAGGTGATGGTATTTGCGGCAAACACTTTGGAGCAGTACAACCCGGCTGTTAGGCTGGAACACCCTGTTGGCGTCAAAATCAGGGAGGATCTTCTGGAATTTGAGGAGGAGGCAGAAAAAGAAGATTTCCTGAATCACTACAGGGATTTGCTCGCTCCAGAAGCCTTTTCCTATCCGATGGATTCGTGGGCGACCCTGGCACTCATGTTTGACGAGTGTACCAGCTTTGCCGATATGTCTGCCAAATCCATGCGTGGGATGATTTTGATAATCCATTCTCGCATGCTTAAACCAAAACTTCGAGAAAAGTTACTGCCACTTATCAGAAAAAATCTGGAGGGAAAGCCCAAGGAGAGAAAAAAGCACCTAGTTCGCGTGGTGCAGCAGTAGCAAAGGAGTTATGAAAATGGGAGTAAAGTCTAAACTAGCTCTAATTGTTGCCTTGGCAGTTGCCAACTTCTTTGGCTTGACCTACATTTTGCAAGGGCAAACAAACGAGCTAACGCTCATGATTTTCTTGCAAATCATAGAGGGAATAGGTACCGTCATGATAACTTGGGACATTTTCTCAAAGGTCCCAAACAAAACAAGGGGGGGTATGGCCACAGTCTTTGCTGTCATGACTGGGCTGGCATTTCTTTGCCATGCCATGATGTTTGGGTGGCCAATACTTAGAATTGCCGGAATATTAGGCTGTATTGTGTTCGTCCTTGGGAAGCTTGCCGAAAGGAAGTAGCTTTACAAAAGCCACCCGCTTTAGCGAGTGGCTCTTTTTTATGTATTTCAAGTCGCAATCTGGCGGGACCGACCGGACTCGAACCGGCGACCTCTTCCGTGACAGGGAAGCGCTCTAACCAACTGAGCTACGATCCCACGACTAGCGCTCTAACTCCTCCTTCGTCCGCCTGCGGCGGACTTCGGCGGACTAATTCGCTCAACAGCTCGTCCGTCGCTTCGCTTGGACTTGCTGGAGCTCATTGAGCAACTGAGCATTTAATTGCTACTGCAATTAGTACCAATTTGTTACACAAATTGGGTTTCAATCCCAA
>JBDRAO010000059.1:0-6587 GCA_043823645.1 bacterium | reverse complement strand
CACCGCCCGCATTATTGCCAAATTTATTAACTGCCAGAAACCCACCAAAGATTTAGAACCCTGTGGGAGGTGTTCTATGTGCGTTTCTTTTGCCAACGATGCTTTTCTGGATCTTATGGAGATCGACGCCGCTTCAAACAGAGGCATTGATGATGTGAGGGGTCTTAAAGAGCGGGCCATTTTGGCGCCCTCCATGGGCAAGTACAAAGTTTATATTATTGACGAGGTGCACATGATGACCAAAGAAGCCTTCAACGCCCTCTTAAAACTCCTGGAGGAACCGCCGGCTCATTGTTTGTTTATTTTATGCACCACTGAAAAAGAAAAAATTCCCGCTACCATTGTTTCTCGGTGCCAGCCATCTTCCTTAAAAAGAGCCGGCCAGGCCGCCATTGTCGCCAAGCTGGCCTTTATTGTAAAACAAGAAAAAGCCAAAGTGAGCCAGGAGGATTTGGATTTAATTGCCCGAGAATCCGATGGCGGTTTTAGAGATGCGGAAAATATGCTGGAGCAGGTAGTGAAAGGCGGTCTTAAAGTGGAAGATTTATTGGGCGGGATTACCGATAGGGAAATATTTGAATTCTTGGAATTACTTTCTAGGACAGACACCAAAAAACTTATTCTTAAAATTAACGGCTTTTTTAACAACGGGGTTGATTTGGAAGTCTTTTTAAAAGTGTTTCTCGGCGCGGCGCGAAACCTGATGTATTTTAAAATAAAGGCTGACAAGGAGCTTTTTGAGGGTTTGGAAGAGGCAGCCGATCGATATAGGGAGTTGGTGGACAAATTTACCCTCTCGGATTTAAGGCGGCTTTTGGCAGTATTTGGCAATTGTGTGGCCCGGATTAACAAAAACCCTTTCCCCCCACTCATTTTGGAATTGGCTGTTTTGGACTATGGTGCCAAACCGACGGCTTGCGAAGATATCCCGCCTGTTTTGCCACAGACCACCCCATCTGTTTCAAAGGCAAAGGTATCAAATGACACCCTGCCGTTTTCTTGGGAATCTTTTCTTACTAAAGTTAAACCTTACAATCATTCACTAGAGGCGCTTTTGAGATCATGCCGCCTCATTTCTTTTGAAGATAACAATTTACTGCTGGAGGCTTTTTACCCCTTTCACAAGGAAAGATTGGAATCGATTCAGTGCAAAAAAATACTGCAAGATGTTTTGGTCCGTGATTTTGATATTTCGGCCAGCAATATTAGTTTTGTTTTAGGCAGTGTTGTGAAAGAAAAGCCTAAAAAGCCGGAAAAGGTTGAGGAAACTAAGGCTTTTGATGTTTTCAACGGTGAGTTATGATTTTGCCGGAAATAGTAACAAAAACCATTGACTATTTTGAATCTTTACCCGGCATTGGCCCGCGCACGGCCGAAAGATTGACCTTTTATCTTTTAAGAACTCCCCATTCCTTTAAAAACGATTTTGCAGGGGCTATTGCCGCCTTGGGGGAAAAAGTGGTGCTTTGCCAACAATGTTTTAATATTAGCGAGCAGGAGTTGTGTCTTATTTGCCGGAGCGGCAGGCGCGAGCCCGATTTACTGTGTGTGGTAGAAGAGCCTTTGGATTTGATTGCAGTTGAGAACAGTGGTTTTAAGGGTTTGTACCATGTTTTAGGGGGGGCTCTTTCGCCCTTAAATAATGTTGGCCCCGACGATCTAAGAATCAAGGAATTGGTGGACAGAGTAGCGACCGGCAACTTTAAGGAAATAATTTTGGCTACCAACCCCAGTATTGAGGGCGAGGCTACGGCCATGTTTGTAAGAGAAAAAATTAAAGAGCAAAATGCAAAATTGAAAATCACCCGATTGGGGAGAGGATTGCCGGCGGGGGCCGATGTGGAGTTTGCCGACAGCGAAACCCTTTCCAAGTCTTTAGAGGGTAGGCGGGAGTATTGACAAACATCGCCCATCCTTGCAAATAATTAGTACTTGACAAGGGTAAAATATCTGATAATATGTACTTATGGTCTATCCAAGGACTTTACAGCAAAAAATTGAGGCCAACCTAAAGGGGGAAGAGATACTCTTTATTTCCGGCCCCAGGCAAGCCGGCAAGACCACCCTGCTTCACACTGTGGAGGCTGGCTTGAAAAATCAGGGCCAGACGGTTTTTTTTCTTGATCTTGAAGACCCTGATTATCTGGGACTGCTCAACCAAAGTCCCAAAAACCTCTTTCAACTTTTCCACTTTGATTTCAAGAAAATATCGTACCTTCTTATCGACGAGATTCAATACCTCAAAAACCCCTCAAATTTTCTAAAATATTTTTTTGATACTTACAAAGGCAAGATTAAGTTCATTGTTTCCGGCTCTTCTGCCTTTTACCTTGACCAAAGATTTAAAGACTCTTTGGCCGGAAGAAAAAAATTGTTTACCCTACTAACCTTGAGTCTTCGCGAGTTTCTGGTTTTTAAGGGAGAGGCGGCGTTAGCCGGGGAGGATTTTTCCAAAACTACCCTGCCGAAAAAGGAAAAAGTGGAGCGGTATTACTCGGAATACCTAATCTATGGCGGTTACCCCAAAGTAGTTTTGGCGTCCTACGGAGAGAAAGAGTCGGTCCTCAAAGATTTGGCCCAGGCATACATTAAAAAGGATGTGTTTGAAGCCAACATCCGCCAAGATGAGAATTTTTACCGCCTTTTCAAAATTCTTGCTTCTCAAGTGGGCGGTTTAACCAACACCAATGAGCTAGCCAATACTTTGGGAATTTCTAAAACTGCTGTTGACAATTACCTGCTGGTAATGCAAAGGTCCTACCATATTAATCTTGTGAGACCCTTTTACCGCAATATTCGCAAAGAGCTAACCAAAATGCCCAAGGTCTATTTTTACGACTTGGGCCTGCGCAACTTTTTCAAGAGCGATTTCCGTTCTATAGTTGATCGTGATGATCTGGGCATGCTTTTGGAAAACGGCGTTTTTCGCCAGTTGGCAGATACCTTTGGGGCCGATGAAATCCGCTTTTGGCGCACCACAGCTAAAAAGGAGGTCGATCTGGTGGTGGAGCGGAGCAAAATGGCCTACGAAGTTAAAATTGACAGCAAAAGAGCTTCCCTTGCAAAATACAGGGCTTTCTTGGATTCTTACCCGGAATTTAAGCTTAATTTTGTTTCCTTAAAACATGTTCTCCCAACGCTTCGGGCCGGAAAAGACCGGTCGGTGATCCTCCCGTGGCAAATTTGACTATACCAATAGCAATTAACCCATTTTAAATCCCTAGGTGGTAACCTTCAAACTTGAACCTAAGCTACCTGCGGGAGTACCGACAAACTCAACCCACTTGACAAATAACCCTACTTTTTGTATAGTGAGACTAAATGTTTGAACAAATAGTAGCCAATTTAAAACCCCGCGATGTTTTAGAAGAGATTATCCAATTTTTAGATCTCGATGAGATAGTGTTGCTAACAGGCGCGCGCCAGACAGGCAAAACAAGCTTGATGTATCTTTTGGCGGACTTTTTGCATAAAAAAAAGGGAATTCCAGAGAGCCAGATTGTGTGGCTGGATATGGAGAAGGTTTCCGATCTTACCCGAATCAATTCACTCAAAGATTTTGATGATTTTTTGCCTTTTTTGGCCAGCGAATTTGGGGTAAATATTAACAAAAAAAGAATTTTCGTTTTTGTAGATGAAATTCAGTATATTAAGCACGCCTCGTCATTTTTTAAATATCTTTACGACAAGCACAAGGGTTATTTGAAATTTATTGCCACCGGTTCCTCATCGTTGGATGTTAAGGCGAGGTTTAGCGATCGTCTTACTGGTCGGGTGGTGAGGTTTCCGGTGAATGCGCTTTCTTTTGGGGAATTTGTAAGATTTAGGGAGGGTAAGCAGAAAGACAAGTCTGCCCTGCTGAAAGAATACCTGCTTTACGGCGGCTATCCAAAGATTACGTTGACCCAGGGCCATGAGGCAAAAGAAAAACTCCTTAGCGAGATTTATTCCCTGTATGTCAGGAAAGATGTGCGAGATATTGCCGGTATTGGCGATGTAATGGGTTTTAACAAGCTAGTAACAATACTGGCCTCCCAGATTGGCTCTTTGCTAAATGAGACCGAGCTTGCCAACGCCTCACAGCTTTCTCGGATTACGGCGAGAAAGTACCTTTTTATCCTCGAAAATACCTTTGTGATAAGTTTGGTATCTCCCTTTCACCGAAATCCCAGAACGGAGATTGTGAAGTCGCCCAAGATTTATTTTAGAGACTTGGGCTTGCGAAACGCTGTTTTGGATAATTTTTCTGCCTTGGAAAAGCGGGCCGATGCCGGATTTCTCGCAGAAAATTTTGCCTTTTTACAGCTTTCCGGAAAGTATAAGAAGGTGAATTTTTGGCGCAGTAAAGCCAAGGCCGAGGCTGACTTTGTTGTAATTAAAGGAGATTCTTTTTCAGTGGTAGAGGTCAAATACAGGCACTTCAAAAGGCCGCAGATCCCAAGTGGTATGAGAGCATTTTTGAAAAATTATCCAAATACTAGTAAAGCTACTGTCGCCAACCGGAGTCTTGAAAGTTCTGTTTCTTGTTACGACCAAACGGTTGATTTCAGCTTGCTGGAAAATCTTTAGAGGGCCGGCAGGAACACAAACACATTTGCTTGACATCCCATAATATATGTGGTAGAGTGTAGTTAGAGAGTTAAAAGACCCGCCCAAGGCGGGCAGGGGAGAACATTTAAAAGTTAATATGCTTTGAAAGGCATTTGAGAGACGGTTCAACTTAACCCTACTGTTGGATCATGTATACCCTACCAACAGTCTCAAGTCGCAGGTAAAATTGCGGCTATTGAAGAGGGCCAAAGTTTGGAATTGAAATTAACCGTTTCATGTCTAAACTTTGGCTTTTTTTTTTGTTGGTCAGTTGGTTTCTGAGCGAAGCGAAGTTACCAACTGCCAATCTGCCTCTGGGGGTATATGTAGGATTTGCTCTTTGAAAACTGAATACCGGAGGGTGGTTTTAAGGTTTCTAACAGCATGTGCTTAAAATAGAAACTTTTGATCCACTCTTCGGAGTGAGACTAGGAAAGGGGGACACGTGAATGTCCCGCAAAGGAAAGTCCCGCCCCGGTGGCGGGAGTATCGAATTTGTGGGACTGCGTTACTTCCTCGCCGCAAGCGAGGGACGCGTGTTCCACAAAGAGCTTGTTGAGCTCATCCGGAGATTTTTCACCTCAAGGGGTTTGGCAGTGCCAAGCAACTTGAGGGTAGAGTTCCGGATGACTCGGCGGCCCACCTCGCTCATTGATGGCAGAGAAGCCCGCATCGCGGGTCTCTCTCGCTACTGGGGGCATGAGGTGGTGGTCTATGCTTTTGGTCTTTCGTTCGCAGAAGTTTTGCGAACTTTGCACCACGAGCTGGACCATGAGGCTTGGGGGCTTTCGGGAAATCGCTTCGATTTCTCCGGGAGCTACCGGTCTCTGCCACACGAGGCGCGGGCCTTTGCCAATGAGGGTCGCTGGGACCAGTTGGCGGCAAGGCCCGCAGCCTAGAGTTCCCCACCCATGGGTTAAAATGGCACCCTGCCTCGGGGTGGAGCCTGGTTATCCAGGGCATAAACGAGGAAAGGCTTGCGTGGGGCGGAAAGCCAAACACTCCACAGCAAGCGGGCTTTCAGCAGGCGCGCCTTGGGCGCTTAGGCGCCTGCGCCGCTGGTTTTGCCTCGCTGTTTTCGTTCCCGAAGTGCCCTAACTGACAGAAGTAGGTTCGGGGCAAGCATGACAGGCACAAATAACAGCTTGGAAAGAAACCGCCGCTGTGCCGCCGATCCTAGGTATCGGCACAGATGACAAATCACCTAGGCCGCTTTTTGAAGGGTCAGCAACAACCCATCTTCATTCCACCCGTCGGGTGGAATGGGGAATAAGGTCTCGTTTTGCAAAAGGCAATGCGAGGCTCCCTGAGGGATAGTTTTGTTTTTGCAAAGCTTCCCTAGGGGAAGCCTATGCAAAGGTGCAAAGACAAGACGGGTCCTGATCTACCGCGGTTGCTGAGCACCCCCTGAAGGCCGGATAGAGACGGGGGGATAAGCGGTAGCGCAAAGCGGGTACTGTTAATGCCTTAGCTGACTAACAATCAGCCTCTCTGTTAAAAATGCAGTACATAAACAGAGTGAACTGGGGCCCGCGCGGAGTAGAAAAAAGGCAAATAGCTCTTGGGTGATAGTAGCGGATATCTAAAAACCCAAGTTAATTCGCTTTGCAGAGTAGTTTGATTGCAAAGGTCAGAAGTGCTCCCGGGCTACCATTGCTCGGTGTGTTTGCGTAGCGGAAGGTAGTGAAAGCTACCGGGACAATACGCAGAAATTCTGCATGTGCAGAAAATGGTGTAGTAGGAAAAATTCTAGAGACAATCGCATTTGCTAGCACAAAAGCGATTCGATTGTCTCTTTTCCAAAGAGTACAAACTACTTTGTGCCTTTTGGGAAAATCGTGCTTATTGACATCCCATAATATTTGTGGTAGAGTATAGTTATAGAAGATAAAGACCCGCCCAAGGCGGGCAAGAGAGACGACCCTACCACGGATCTTGAAATATAAAAGACCGCTGGGGTAAGGAGTCTGTCTCCTTTCCCAAGCGGTTTTTTTTGC
>JBDRAO010000058.1:0-5578 GCA_043823645.1 bacterium | reverse complement strand
TCTTCGGTGGCTTCGATATCGCTGTGGCGCCAAGAGGGAACGGTAACGGTTTTATTATCCTGAGACAATAGGAAACATAGGTTACATAGGTAACATACAATGTCCTTTTCCGGCAGAGGGACCCCTGCAACTTCCTGGATTTTCTTTATGTCCAGCGGTAGCTTTTTCTCTCTATATGGTTGGTTTACTATGTCTATGAGTTTACTAGCTATCACAGCTCCCGCGTTTCGTTCTAGCATCCCCACCGCTTCCCACAAAGAGGGTACCACTCCTTGAGAGTCAACCCCTTTTTCAAAGCGCATGGCCGCGTCGGTTCTGTGTCCTAAAGCCATACTAGCTTGTCTTATCCGTACAGGGTCGTAAATTTGCACAAACAAAAGCACCCGTTTGGTGTTTTCATCTACTTCGCTATTTTGCGCTCCCATGATGCCGCAAAGGTCAATAAGACGGCCATGGCCGTCTTCTATGATTATTACCCCAGCCGGTAGTTTTCTCTCCTGTCCATCTAAAGTGATAACGCCCTCCCCCGCCATGGATTCTCGGACAATCATCTTGCCACCCAGGATTTTGTCATAGTCAAAGCTATGCATCGGTTGGCCTTTATCTATCATAAAATAATTGGTGACATCGACTACATTATCTATGGCCCGAACGCCCACCTTCTCCAACCGTTCCCTAATTAATTTTGGTGATTGCTGTATTGATACATTGTCTAGGGTGATGGCTGAAAATCTAGGTACTAGAGATTTGTTTTGAATTTGCACCGTCAAGTTGAGATTACCAGGCGATTTTTTTTTGGCTAACTTTGTTGGATTGCTGGCGGCTTTTTGGCGCGCTGTCCCCTACCCACCGGCATTTTATGCCAAGGCGCGGGAGGCAGGCGTGAACCTCGCGGGCAATGCCCAAAACAGACAGGGCATCTCCCCTGTTGGGGGTAACTTCAATCTCATAAATAGTATCCCCATCGGACCACCTCTTCATTTTCTCCACTGAAAAGGCGTGCAAAGATAAGGCTTTGGCGATATCTTTCGGAGAAGCATTAGTTTTTATGTAATCCCGCAACCAACTGTCGGGTACTTTTATATTCATAAGTGAAATCCTAAACTCTAAACTCTAAGTACTAAGCTCTAAACACCTGCCTGCCGGCAGGCAGGAGTTCAAATTTTCCAAATTCAAATTCTCAAAACACTACAGCGTTTATGGTTTTGAACATTTGAGTTTTGAGTTTGTTTTAGATCGTACTCGATCGCCGCTTGCGGACGAATTTAGGGTTTAGTATTTAGAGTTTAAAACTGCTCTAACACCCTAAGATCGTTGCTAAACAGCAGTCTTATATCCGGTAACTTTAAGCCCGATTTCATCATATAAGTGCGTTCCACCCCCCACCCAAAGGCAAAGCCAGAATATTCCCTTGGGTCAACTCCTCCGGCTTTTAGAACATAGGGGTGCACCATGCCGGCCCCTCCCAGCTCCATCCAGCCTTCTTTGCAGGTGCGACAGCCCTGCCCCTTGCATAACCCACAACTAATATCCACCTCAAAACTTGGTTCCGTAAAGCGAAAGTCGTACGGTCTGAGGCGAATTTCGCGGTCGGCCCCAAAAAAGTTTTTGGCAAAATAGGTTAACACCCATTTAAGGTGAGTAATGTTAATGCCCTTATCTACTACCAAACCTTCAAACTGGTAAAACGAGGGATTGTGAGAAATGTCCACCTGTCGCCGGCCGCACCTTGCAATGTTGAGCATGCGGATAGGAGGTTTGTGCTCTAGCATATGGCGCACTTGGCCGTTTGAGGTTTGAGGAGTAATTACCATCTTACCAAACTTCTTGTTCTCAACACTGTCGATAAAGAATGTTTCAAATTCATCCCTGGCGGGGTGATCTCTTCCCATATTTAATGCCTCAAAGGCGTAGTATTCCCAGTCCACCTCAGGGTAGCGCACGCGGTTAAAGCCCAAAGGTTCAAAAATACTCACTATTTCTTCAATGGCTTGGGTAATCAAATGTAAGTGGCCGGTTTCCGGTTTAGCGCCGGGCAGTAATTGGGGGTCAATTTCCTTTTTAGTTTGATTGTTCGGGGCTTCAAGCTTTTGCCTGTCCGTCTCAGGCGGAGCGCTGGCCGATAACTTTCTTTCAATTTCACTTTTGAGATTGTTTAACTCCTGCCCGAATTGTTTTCTCTCCTCCGGTTTGAGGTTTTTAACCTCCTGCCCCGCTTGGCGCACCAGCCCGCTTTTGCCAAGATACTTCACGCGCAAATCTTCCGCTTGTTTTATGTTTTTAATATCTTTGAGCTCACCCTCAAATTGGGTTTGGAGTTTTTGCAAGGTTTGCATATATCAATAATACCAAAAAATATGATTTGCGGAAGGGGTAGGATTTTTTATACCCCTTCCTGTTGCAATTTACCTCCCAGTCATGATTTCTGCCACTCTGTTGCCGATTTTGGAAACATCGGACAAAGTTAGCAGTGTTCCATCGGCGAGGCCGAGTTCCAGGACGGCTCTTTGGATCACCGGCAGCGGTGTGTTGCCTTTCTTTCCAACTTTGAAGCCGATGGGAACAAGGCTTGCTTTACCTTCCCCCAGCTCTTGCTTGGGGTAAACCGGTACTGCTTTCACATACTTTCCCATTTTCCTCTCCTCCTTTCTTTTGTTTTAGCCACTAAAAAACCTCCCGTTTTGGGAGGCAAGGCGTTAAACCTCAAGTTGCACAAAGCAACACACCTCCCCTAGAGAAGGCTAAAAAAGAAGGTGTTAACCTTTTTATTATTAGCGGCTTTCATATTGCTTGTACTTCTAGCACAGGATTTATCTGCTTGTCAAGCGACTTTTTTCACCAACCCTTCAAAAGCTTTGGGGTCGTTGAGGGCCAGTTCGGCTAAAGATTTACGGTTAAGCTCAATTTTATTGTCCTTTAAGAGTTTTATAAAACGGGAGTATTTGATGTTATGGGGAGTGAGCGCCGCGTTAATGCGGGTAATCCAGAGTTTTCTAAAATCACGGCGGCGCAGGCGCCTGCCTGCAAAAGCGTAATTTCCAGCGTGTAGGTAAGCCTCGTGAGCCGCTCGCCAAAGTTTGGATTTGGTCATGCGGTACCCTTTAGTAGCTTTTAATATTTTTTTGTGTTTATTCCGGCTGGCCGGACCCCCTTTAACTCTCATAATTAAAAAACTCTAAACTCTAAGTTCTAAATTCGTCCGCAAGCGGCGATCGGGTACGATCTAAAACAAGTTCAAAACTCCAAATTACAAGCCAAAATTTAAACATTTGAACTTTAGACTTTGAGTTTGTTTAGTGTTTAGGATTTAGTATTTAGGATTTTCAAAGTTGTAGCATTCTTTTAACTGTCTTTTCAAACCTTTCGTTTATCTCCACCGTTCCTTTTTTGCGATTACTTCTCCCCACACTCTCTTTTGAGCGTAAGTGGCTAGTGGTGGCGTGTTTGCGCATTAGCCTCCCTTTCCCTGTAATTTTGAATCTTTGTAATGCAGTTTTGCGAGTTTTGCTACCTTTTGACATAACTTATTTTTTTGGTTTGAGCAAAGCGCTCAAGTATCGGCCCTTTTGTTCCGGGCCCCACTCAATTTCCCCAACATTTTCCAGCTCCTTTATAACCTTGTTCATCTTTTCCTTACCAAAGTCTTTTCGTGTCATTTCACGGCCTTTGAACTCCACTGTAATTTTAACCTTATCTCCGTTTTCCAGAAAGCCCCTGGCTCTTACAATCCTCATTTCAAGGTCGTGATCTCCAATAAACGGCCCAAAACGGAACTCCTTAGTAGCCTGCTTTTTAACCTTGGCCTTTTTTCTGGCTTCGGTTGTTTTGCGTTTTTCGTCGAAAAGAAACTTTTTAAAATCAACAATCTTTACAACGGGCGGACGGGCGTTGGGCACAATTTCCACTAAATCGAGACCTTGCCCCAATGCTTTTTTCAAGGCCTCATTAGTTGCCATAACCTCGCTCTCCTTTTCTGACACAAGAAGAACTTGAGGTACATTAATGCGATTGTTAATTCTATAAAACTTGCTTTTCAAACTTACTCTTTTTTTAAGACTTTGTCACCCACTCTTACTTTTTCCTTGACCTTTAACCCCACCTCATCGCCTTTTTTGGCCTCAGGTATGTTTTCATGATCAACTTGCATAGACTCAATTTCCTGTTCGAAATCAGTGGTGGCGCCCTTGAATTGAATTGTATCCCCTACTTTCAAAGCCTTAGATAGCTTTATAACAGCCACCCCAATGTTTGAAAAGTAGTGGGTGACCTTGGCAATTTCTTGCATATTATCACCACCTTTCACTTAGACTTGAGATTATTGTAGCACAGAAAGGCTTCTTGTATACTTACTGTCAATGACAGGGGCGGTTAGCTTCCGCCTGAGGTGGAGTTAGAGCGTTTCGCGTCCATATTAGAAGTGTTGTTTACGGGCGGTTAGCTCAGTTGCTCAATGAGGCTCCAAAAATACAAGCGGAGTGCAGGATTTTTGGACAGCCGAATTAGTCCGCCGAATCCGCCAAAGGCGGAGAAGGAGGAGTTAGAGCGCGCAAAGCGCAAGGTTTCATGGGCGGTTAGCTCAGTTGGTTAGAGCGTTTCGTTGACATCGAAAAGGTCACAGGTTCGACTCCTGTACCGCCCACCACCTCAGTACAACGGGCTTTTAATATTTCTAAGCTTAGGGTTGGTGATTTGTGTGTAGAGTTGTGTTGTTTTAATGCTCTGGTGCCCAAGAAGTTTCTGGACATAGCGAACATCAACGCCATTTTCTAACAGGTGAGTAGCAAAGCTATGTCGTAGGCTATGAAAAGTTGCATCTTTTTTAACCTCTGATTTTTTCAAGGAGTTTTCAAAAACCTTCTGAGCAGTTCTTGTAGTCAGCTTCCCGCCCCGCTCACTTGAAAATACAAAATTATTTTTGTCTTTACCAGTAATGAGGTTTTGAATATCTGCCGACAGTTTTTCCGGAAAGACACTAATCCTATCTTTTTTGCCTTTTGCCTGCTTAATATGAATTGTCAATTCATGAAAATCAATGTCTTGCACCTTGAGGCTTATTGCTTCACTGACGCGTAACCCTGCGCCATAAGCAAGTGATAGAAGTAACTTATGCTTTGTATTTTTGACTGCCCCAAGGATTTCTTCTATCTCAATTCTTGAAAGTACTATGGGAAGTTTTTTGCTTCTCTTAGCTGATTGAATTTCTATTCTCTCATCTGTTTTGATGACGTTGCGATAATAGAATTTAACCGCATTTAGAAGCAGGTTTCTTGTTCTGCCGATGCGCCCTTCTTTTCGAAGAATAATAGAAAATCTTTGATATTTTCTCTATCTAGTATCCCAAGATCATTTTCCTTATAAACAAAATATTCCTTGATTCCATAAAGGTAACTTTTTATGGTTTTGCTACTGTAGTTGCGAGTTCTTAATTCGCGTTCTGTTTGCCATAACTGCTTTTGCATAGTTGTTTATTTTTTGGTAAAATAGAAATGTATTTAGCTTTACTGGAGAATAGCACGAATTCGTATAACATACAACTTAGCGGTATTATTATGAAAACATTTCGTATAAGAATGAGTTA
>JBDRAO010000057.1:0-5389 GCA_043823645.1 bacterium | reverse complement strand
TTTTTCAAAAACCCCATTGCGGCGGAAAAAATAAGCTTTGTAATTCTCTTTACTGCCGCAGGTTTGTCTATGTGGTATTCGGCCGGTTTAATCTTTGGAAAGGGAAAAAAAATCCTGCCCCTTGCGGCCGCCATTTATTGGCTGTTTAACTTTTACACCCTTAGCCTGTGGCAAATTTTTAGGCAGGACGGCACTTTTCTAATGATCTTTTTACCGCTCTTTTTGGGGTTTTATATTGCGGGGATTGAAAAAAGAATTAGCAACCAAAAACTTATTTTAGGAGTGACTCTTCTGTCAATCCTCGGCGGCAGCGCGGCGGCAAACCCTCCCGCTATTTTGCCCATTATTCCCATTTTTGCCCTGTATTCCCTCATTACTCTCATTAGAAAAAGAGGTAGTTTAAAGCGTTTGGTAAAGTTTAACTTAAAATTTTTGGTCCTGCTTGTTCTTATAAACAGCTACTGGATAATACCCTTTGTTTATCAGAACTTGAACTCGGGCGTACTTTGGGGCAGTGCCAAAGAAATGTTTCAGCTGGATTACTGGCTTGGCTGGACAAGCGCGCATACCAGCATTGGCAATGTGCTAAAACTTCAGGGGGATCCGGCCCTTTTTGATGGCTACGGCTTCAAGGCCTTTGACCGCTATTTGCCATTTTTTGAAAAGTACCAGCAAAGCCCCAACCTCAACATTTTGGGCTGGCTTTTTGCCGCCTTAAGCTTTTTGGGGTTATTGGCGGGAAGGTCTTTTCTCCATATATTTTTGGGGCTCATTACCCTTTTCAGCCTCATCCTTTCGGCCGGCACCCACCCTCCGTTTGACAAAATCTACCCCTTTTTGCAAGAAAAAATTCCTCTTTCGTGGGCCATTAGAAGCCCCTGGCCCAAGTTTGCCCTGGTGACCACTTTGGGCTACACCCTCCTAACAGCCTCTTTTTTGGATAAACTTTACCAAAAGGCCAAAATCAAATTACCGTTGGGGGTAAAGTCGGCCGCGCTGGCTGTTTTAATCTTTCCCATTATTAATCTTTTTTATATGCAAAGTTTTATAAAAGGGGAGATGTTTCCCAAAAAAGAGGACCGAACAGTGCTGGCTCCTATGCATATTCAAATCCCACCCTATATTGGCGAAGCCTACACTTACCTCAACTCAAAAGAGGAAGATTTTAAAATTCTGCTTTTGCCGCAAGATAGAACCGACAATTACACCTGGGGCTTTGGCAGTGCCACCAATTTGTCACAGAACTTTTCTAAAAAACCCCTTCTTTTTGAACAATATGGCGAAGGCTCATACACCCCTCACCCAATAGATGAGCAGATACAGGCTCTTTATAAAGCCATTTACCAAGGCAACCTTGAGGGAGTAACGACTCTGGCAGGCAATTTGGGAGTGAGATACTTCATTCAAAGAAATGATTTCAATTACGGGCTATATGGCGATTACGATTCTCCCGAATATATTAAGGAAAAACTTTCCAAAATTGCAGGTCTAACTTTAGATAAAACTTTTGGAAAATGGGATGTGTATCGTTACAATGAAAAAATTACCCCTTTAATCTACACTGCCGAAACTCTGCCGAAAATCACAAACGAAACTCCCGAAAGCAATCAATTGGAAATAGAAGCGTTAAACCAAAACTACCTCAACACCCATGGCAATTACTTAGAAAATGTCATTTATACTGTTAACCCGGAGGAAACCATAAAGCTCAAATATAAACTTTCATTTAGTTATAAAACAGACCCTTCAAAGAACCCTCAATTTTACATTTGGCAAACCAACAAAGCCGGGGAGCAAATTGCCAAAGATGAAACCTGGTTTGGCAAGGCGGCTATGTTTGAGGGGTACTTTAAAACAGTCTCCCAAGAAGGATCCATTACCCTTGTAATGCCGGCCAACATTACTCCCAGTGACAGTTGGCAAAAGATTGATACTGTTGTTACCCCAAGAAGCGATACTCAAGGTATTGGCATTATGGCGCAAAATATTGAGCTTAAAGATGTGGTCATAGAGAGCATTAGTGAGCCAACCACCCCAGATTACAGCCAGAAGACCGCTACTTTTAAAAAAACAGCCTTCAAAAAAATTAACCCCACTAAGTACCAAATAAAGGGCCGGTTAGAAAAAGGAGTGCTGGTTTTCAACCAGAATTTTGATATTGGGTGGCAACTCAAAGTAGATGGCCAGGCGGTTGACAAGCAAAAACACTTCGTGGCCAATGGCTTTGCCAATGGGTGGTATATTGAGGGAGGCAGTCAAGCTGTCTTAGAGTTTTTTCCGCAAAAACTCTTTTACTTTGCCATTGCCATTTCTATTGCTACTCTATTGGCAATATCGGCAGGAGTGCTAAAAAAACATGAAAAAAAATCTTAGCCCATATATCCCTTACGCGATTTTGGTCTTTTTGAGTTTGGCAGTTTATTTGAATTGCTTGGGAAACAGCTTTGTGGCCGACGATTTGCCGGTACTGGTGAATAACCCCGCTCTAAAAGAGCCCCAATTTGCCCTGTATCAATTCCCCATATTTTTGAGACACCTGCAGTATTTTTTAACTTTTAAGTTTTTTGGACTTAATGTTACTGCCTTTAGAATTCCTAACCTTCTTTGGCACACTGGTTTTGTTCTTACAAGCTTTGCGGTTTTAAAAAAAGTGCTCTCGGACAAGGCTCGTTTTTTTGAAACAGCCCCCTTTTGGGCGACGGCAGTTTTGGCTGTCCACCCCTTGCAAAGTGAGGCCGTGGTTTGGATTACCGGAGGTTCTTATGTCTTGTACGCTTTCCTACTAATGCTGGGCCTTTTGTGTTACATAAAAGGACAGCAAGAAAATTCGCCAAAATATTACTGGGCTACTTTCGGCATTTTTCTCCTGTCGCTGACCGCCTCGGAAAAAGCGGCTGTCTTTCCGCTAATCATAATCGCCTATGAGCTGGGTTTTTCCAACCTCAAAAAAAATTGGAAAAGGGTTCTGCCTTTTTTCTTAATTTCTCTAGGTTACACAGGGTATTTTGCCGCTCAAATACCGCAAAGGCTGGCCGGTATTGGCGCTCCTGAAACTCAAGAAACCCTAAGCTCAATTTTTCAAGTTCCTGCGGCCATATCTTCTTACCTGGAGCTCATTGCCTGGCCCGCAAAACTTACTCTTTACCACAGTGAGATGATCTTTTCCAAAATACAAATGTCCTTTAAAATTGGCGTTACTCTGATTTTTGGCGGTCTTACCGTGGCCGCCTTTTTCAAAAAAGCGCGCCCCCTCTTTTTCTGGTTTGCCTTTTTTATAATTGTTCTTCTTCCCACACTAACTCCTTTGGGCATCTCTTGGATTGTGGCTGAACGCTATGTGTACCCGGCTGGCATTGGCATTTATGCTGTTTTTTTTACCCTACTAACAAAGCTTAAGATACCCCCCGAGTTTAAAAAGATATTACTGCCAGCCATTGGTAGCCTGCTGGTGTTAATACTTTTTTTCCGCACCATTACTCGCAATCTCGATTGGAAAACGGCCGATGCGCTATGGCTCTCGGCTGAAAAAATCTCTCTGCACAGCCCTCAAAATCACAACAATCTGGGCGACTACTACGGCCGGCAAGGCAATTTGTTAAAATCGGTCCAAGAGTTTGAAACTGCCATTGCTCTAAAACCTGGGTATGCAGACGCGTATCACAATTTGGCCAACACTTACCAGCAAATGGGTAATCTTGGAAAGGCAGAAAAAAATTACCTCAAAGCTATTGAATATAATCCCTACCTTTGGCAATCTTACCAAAACCTAGGCGCCATCTATTTTAATGCCGGTGAATATGAAAAAGCCAAAGCTATGTTTGAAAAAGCCCTGCAAATAAACCCAGGTAATGCTAACTATGAAAAATAATCACTGGCCTAAAGTATCTATTGTTACCCCCACTCTCAACTCGGCTCAAATGCTGGAGCAGTGCCTTAAATCCATAAGAGAACAAGAATACCCCCGAGAAAAAATCGAGATAATCATTGCCGATGGCGGCTCCACCGACGGCACTCTGGAAATTGCCAAAAAATTCACCAATAAAATTTTTACCAATAAACTTAAAACCGGCGAGGCTGGCAAAGCCCTAGGATACAAAAAAGCCACCGGAGACCTAATAGCGCTAATAGATTCAGACAATATCCTGCCTTCCAAAAACTGGCTTAAAATTATGATCAAACCTTTGTTGGCAAATAAAAATCTTATTGGTAGTGAGCCGTGGGAATATACCTGGCGAGCTGAAGATGGGTTTATTACCCGCTGGAGCGCTTTAACCGGAGTCAATGACCCTTTGGTACTATTTTTGGGCAATTATGATCGGATGAACTTTATAACTCAGAGGTGGACTGGCTTGCAAATTAAAACCCGAGACAAAGGCTCTTATCTTGAGGTATTGTTTACCAAAGAGGGCCTACCCACCATTGGAGCCAACGGAACAATTTTACGAAAGAAATTCTTAGATCAAATGAAAATTAAAGATTATCTTTTTGATGTAGATTTAATTGCCAAGGCGGTGGAAGAAAAGGGCGCTGTTAATTTTGCCAAGGTGAAGGTAGGCATAGTGCACTTGTATTGCGGCACAAAAATATCCTCTTTTGTGAAAAAACAAAAAAGGCGCGTGACCGATTTCTTGTTTTATGAACAAAAGGGCAGCGTTAGAGCTTACCCCTGGCGGCAAAAATACCAAAAAAGAATTCCTCTTTTTGTGTTGGCCTGTGTTACCCTGGTACCGCTTATTTATCAAAGTATTAGAGGGTATTTTAGAAAAAAGGATTTAGCCGGCTGGGCCTTTCACCCCCTGGCCTGCTGGATTACTCTTACTATTTATGGCGCCGGATTTATGTTAAGTCTTGGGCCCTTAAAGAAAATATTTTTTAAAAAGGAGATGAGCCGTGAAAAATATGGGCAAAGGATTTAAAAAATTAACGGTTGTCTTTTTGGCTTATCTGGCAATAGCCGCCATTTTCACCTACCCTCTTATTTTTAAATTAAGCTCGAGCGTTTGGGGCAATCCGGGAGACAATAGCGGGTTTTTAACTTCCGGCTTTGGGGGTGTGGCTCTAGAACCTTTGGTATCTTGGACAGGACAGCTTGTAGCCCTTCTTTTTGGCAATACTGTTGCCTTTAACCTGCTGACTTTTTTGAGTTTCCCGCTTGCCGGGGTGACCTGTTATTGCTTGGTTGAATATGTCGGACGACAGATGACAGATGTCAGACGACAAAAAACAGAAGTTAAAGATCATCCGACATCTGACATCAGACATCCAGCATTTGTGGCTTTCGTTTCCGGACTGGTGTTCTCGTTTAGCCCCTACCACTTCTGGCAAAGCTACCACCATTTTACCTTAGGGCAGGTGCAGTGGTTGCCGCTTTTCTTTTTGGCCCTGCTTT
>JBDRAO010000056.1:0-4082 GCA_043823645.1 bacterium | reverse complement strand
ATTCCCACCAACATAGTCACTCTCAAGATTTTTATAGGTCTTATAAGTCCTATTGGACCCATATTTTGGAAGGCGGGTTACAGTCAGACTCTCGTTTTCCTCAAAAAGAATGTATCGGCAGTATTCCAGCACCGGATTGCCCTCTACTTGCTTGGGGGGGCAGAAAGCCCCTTGAATCTTTTTGGTAACTTCTGCATCCGTATCATGCATAAAAATGGCAGAATCAGGATTGGATTTGCTCATTTTGGAAGCCATTAAGGTTTCTTCGATGTCGTCTCCCCTTTTTGTGCCGGAAAGTCCCAAAAGCATATGGTGGTGCATGGCCACTGGTTTTTTGTAACCTAGGTTTTGAGCCACTTCTCGGGCGAGCATGTTGGCGCGGCGCTGGTCTAATCCCAACTGACAAATGTCTATCCCTAGCATAAAGATGTCAGTTACTTGCATTGAGGGGTAGAAAAGTTGAGCAGTAGTGAGTTTGTCTTTTTGGTTTCTTCCCATAATGGTAAGGCTTTTTAGAGTACGGTTAAGTGTTAGATTCATACCCACTTTAAGGAATAGTTCCCAGTACTCCCTTTTTGAGGCTAAATCCGAGGCCCAGATGATTTCAATCTTTTTAGTGTCAACACCAGCCGCCTCCCATACTTTCACAAAATACTGTCCCACTTTTTGGATTTTAGCCAAATCACCGCCGTACTTGTTGTTGATCATGGCGTGAAAGTCGGCCAGAAAGAGGATTAAATGAATACCGCACTTTTGTAATTTTTTAACATTGAGAGCGCGCAAAAGCCCAAAGTGTATCGGGGCCAGGCCTGACGGCTCAAAACCGTCATAAGCCACTGGATGTTCTTTTTCCCCCAATAATTTTAACAATTCTTCCTCAGCCACAATCTCCTCCCCCACTGTTTTTAAGATAGATAGTTTTTCCTGTGGTGTCATACATTAAATATACCACAAGCAACCAAAAATCTAATGCCCTGTCCCTCACCCACTATCCAACTATTCGAATAGTTGGATAATGAGGTCATTCTTCGTTGTTTGGTGGTTGCGGCAGTTATGGTAAAATGTAAGCTGTAACCAGGGGTGGCAGAACGGTCATGCAACGGTCTGTAAAACCGTACCAAGTAGGTTCAACTCCTACCCCCTGGACCAAACCCTTCCCCCACCCCACCCCATAGATTTGCAATTTGCTCGGGTGCTTTTTTTACCTGGTGTGATAAAATTTGCATATGGCATATGGGGCAAAAATAAAGCGGAAAAACAAGTATGTGGAGACAGCCCGAGGATATATTAAAGATTTGGCTGATCTTGGTTCCTGGAGAGTTTTAACCCGCAAAGAGCGCCTAATTCGTTTGGCCACTACTCTGGCCACCTTGGGAACAGTAGGTGTCATAGCCGGGTTTATCTTTTTGAGTTTGGCTGTGGCCGCGTTTTCCAAAGACCTTCCCACCCCCGATAAATTAGTTACTCGCGATATTTCAGTCTCCACCAAAATTTTAGACAGAAACGGCAAAACCCTATATGACATTTATGGCGATGAAAACCGTCAGCTGGTAAAGCTGGCCGAACTGCCGGAACATGTGCGTTCAGCCACCCTAGCCATTGAAGATAACGAGTTTTACAAACACCACGGGTTTGATGTCAAGGGTATGGTTTATGCCACTTTTAAGATTGTAGTTACTGGCAGTTTAAGAAGCGGCTCGACCATTACCCAGCAATTAATAAAAAATGCCCTGCTTTCTTCGGAACAAACCATTACTCGCAAAGTAAAAGAGCTGGTGCTGGCGGTCCAGATTGAAAGCGGCACTCGCTACACCAAAGACGACATTTTACAAATGTATCTCAATGAGGTGCCGTACGGCGGCCAGGCTTTGGGGATTGAAGCCGGCAGTCAAATGTATTTTGGAAAGCCTGCCCGCGAATTAACCCTAGCCGAAGCGGCCCTTATGGCCGGTCTTCCCCAGGCCCCCTCTCTTTACTCTCCCTTTGGGGCTTACCCGGAAAATGCCAAAAGCCGCCAGGAACAGGTGCTAAAACTTATGCACGAGCGGGGTTGGTTTGGTAGTGACGGGCAGTGGCACAAGATATCTGACGAAGAATATGAGCAGGCTCAAAACGAGGAGTTGACCTATGTGGCTCAAGGCCAAGATATTAAAGCGCCCCACTTTGTAATGTTTGTGCGCAATCTTTTAACGGAGCGCTATGGAGAAGAAAAGGTGTTAAGGGGAGGTTTAACGGTAACCACTTCCCTAGATTTGGATTTGCAGGAAAAGGCCCAGGAAATTGTGGCCGAGCGGGTGGAGGCAGACAAAGATTTACTGGTGGGCAATGGGGCGCTCATTGCCATGGACCCTAAAACAGGGCAGATTCTAACCATGGTAGGTTCTAAAGATTACTTTAATACTGAAGATGATGGCAATGTCAATGTAGTGACCGCTTTAAGACAGCCGGGTTCTTCTATAAAACCTGTTAACTATGTGACCGGTATTAAGCAAGGTTACACGGCCGCCACCCTTTTTATGGATGTGCCCACTCAATTTTCCGGAGGAGCCGGTCAGCCGGCATATGCGCCGGTAAACTACGATGGCAAGTTTAGGGGTCCAATCCTTATGCGTCAGGCTTTGGCAAACTCAATTAATGTGGCGGCGGTAAAAATGCTTAAATTGGTGGGAGTGCAGAATATGATTGATACAGCCCATGATATGGGGATTACTTCCCTAAATGAACCCGACCGTTACGGCTTGGCGCTAACCTTAGGCGGCGGTGAGGTAAAACTTCTGGATATGGCTGTTGTCTTTTCCACCTTTGCCAGCGGGGGGTTAAGGCGCGATTCGGTGGCTATTCTAAAAGTGGAGGATTCCACCGGTAAGGTGCTGGAGGAGTGGAAAGATACCGGCGGGCGCAGAGTTTTGCGCGAAGAGGAGGCCTATATAATAAGCAGTATTTTGTCTGATAACTATGCTAGGGCAGCCGAGTTTGGTTTGGGCTCGCCCCTTTATGTTCCAGGGTACACTGTGGCGGCCAAAACCGGTACCACCGACGACAAACGGGATAACTGGACTCTGGGTTACACCCCCGCGCTTACAGTGGGAGTTTGGGTGGGCAATAATGATAATTCTCCTATGCACCCAAGGCTGGCTTCCGGTATTACGGGAGCCGCTCCCATTTGGCACGATTTTTTTGTGGTGGCGCTGGCCGATAAACCCAAGGAAGAATTCAAAATGCCGTCCGGTATAGTGGCAGTGGAGATTTCCAAGCGGTCCGGCAAAATTCCCCAAGAGGGCGAGGATCGCGCCACTGAGTATTTTATTAGGGGCACTGAACCCACCACCGGTTCCACCCTGGGTGAGTATATGGATGTTTGTAAACAAGACGGCAAGTTGGCCACCGATCACTGCCGCCGTTTTGGGGAAGTCCAGACTGCCTGGCACGAGTACTATGAGGCAGAACTGCCTGAGTGGCAGGAGTTTGTGGACAAATGGGTAGAGGAAGTGTTGGGTCGCCCCAATGGCGCGGCTCCCGATTCTTACTCCAAGGCTTACCTTAATCCCAATGGCCGCGATGAGCCTATTATAAATTTAAAGTGGCCGCCCAGAGATGCTACGGTGAGTGACAATTTTACCGTAGAGGTGGAGGCTTTTTCGCCCTACAAGATTACTACCGCCGAGTTTAGGTTCGATGGGGAGTTAAAGGCCACCGACTCGGGCGGCTCTACAGCCGAGACTTTAAAAGGCACTATTTCTACTTCTAAAACCGGCAGTTATCAGGTGGAGGTTAAGGTAAAAGATGAAAATGGGGCCACCGGTACTTTATCTTTTAATGTTAAAATCCCCACTTCCAACTCGGCTCCCAATGCTAAAAATGACTCTTATACGGCTTCTAAAAATACCGCTCTTACTAAGACAGCCGCTTTGGGGGTGCTGATCAATGATACCGATGCCGATGGCGATAGCCTTACCGTGAGCGCTTCCAGCAGTACTTCTACCCAGGGTGGCACTGTTTCGGTCAGTGCCAACGGAGCTTTTACCTACACTCCCCCCACCGGTTACACCGGCACCGACACCTTCTCCTACACCGCCTCCGAC
>JBDRAO010000055.1:0-5453 GCA_043823645.1 bacterium | reverse complement strand
ACTGAATCCTTATCGGTATATTCAATACGCCAAGACTGATCAATCTCAATAATCATGGTTATTTATCACCAATAATAATCACGGCGTCGAAGGGAGAAGAGGAATCTAAAGGCTCGGGTTCAGAAAATTCAAAATCACTGGCCAAATCCTTCATTAGCGCTTCGGCCAGGGCTTTATTATCTTTACTGTACTGCACAATGCTTAAAGGGCGCTCATTGCCATTGCCTGCCTCCACACTGCCCCAGCCAAACTCTAAAAGCTCACTGCGGGTAGCGCCGGCCAGACCCGGCGTGCCCCGACCATTGAGAACCTGAAGGCTAAACTCGGCTCTATCTAGCTCCTTTTTGGACTCTTCCACTTTAGCTGAAGGGCTGGCCTCTTCTTTTTCTACTTGGGGCTGGGCCGTCTCGGGCTGGGCCTCAGGCGCCGCCCCCTCCTCACTCTTTTCCCAAGGTTTAATTAAGATTAAAGCCAAAGCTAACGCTCCCACTACAGTCAAAACTCCTAAACCCAAAAGAAGGTATTTTTTAATATTGTTTTCACTACTCTTGAGGAAAGAAGCCTTATTGTCTTCAACTTCAGGGGATTTCTCTGTTTGTATTTCTGGTTCCGAAACAGCAGTACCTTCTTTAAGTCTCTGCTCCTCGAAACTCACAGCTTGTGGCGTATCGGGCATTGTCTCGCTTGAGGCGGCAAACTGTTCGGCAATATTTGGCTCGCTCTTTTCTTCCTCTTTTTCTTCTTTTGTCTCTTCCGGCTCTTCCTTTGGTTTTTTACTGCCAAAGAGGGACTTTAACCCTCCTATTTTTGGAGCGCTGTTGTCTTGCTTTTCAAGATGGGGCGGCATAAATATAAGCTTGGCGTCAGAAAACGCCGTAATTAGCTCCATTAGAGGATGCTGTTTAGCTTTAAGGCTTAATTCCTCCACCACCAGGCCATTTTGCTTTAAGGCTTTGGCCGTCTCAACACCGTTTGAACCGTAAACCAGGGTTTTTCTTACCGGATGCTCCGGATACTTTTCACTCAAGTACTTAACCACCTGCTCGGTAGATTTAACAATGTCTATTAAGGGATAGGTGGCAGAAAAAATTACCAGGCCATCTTCACTTACAAAGACATAAAAAACTTCCTTTTCATCGCCAGATACTAAAAGCTGGGGTTTTTCTTTGGCTTCCCCCAAAAAGGCTAACCCTAAGGAAACAGGCACAAAGTAATCGGGTTTGAGGCCGGCGCTCACCAAAGCATTGGCAAAATTATCCAAAAAGGCCCTTTCTACGGCCGCTATTTGCACTGTTTGGCTGTCATCTGTTTTGGAGACTATTTTGGTGGTAATGTAGAGGTCTTGGGGTGGGAAGGGGGCGCTTTCCGAAATTGCTTGGTTTACTTTGGCCAGGTACTCCTTGTCGTCTGGCCCGGTTTGAGTACTGGCAGTGTAGGTATTTTCCTCATTTAAACCCACGGCCACTTTTTTGCCGCCCCACTTTTTGGCTTCAATCTTCTCCTTGAGTTGGGTTGAAAAGGCAACTAAATCTAAAATTTTGCTATCTTTCACAACTCCTGCCGCAAATTCAAGTGTTTCTAACTCACCTTTTCCGGTGTCTAAAAGCTTTAATAGGTTGTTGTTCAAGAGAGCAGTTAACATGGTTTATAAAAGTATAGCAAAATAAAAAGTCAAGGCAACTGTTTTGGCAGTTTTAATCCCAGCAGAAACTTAACCTCACTTTTCAAAGACCGCTTTACCCAATCTTTCCCTTTATTGTCCAAGAGTTCGCCTAAACCCTGCAGAAGTTGATTGTCTTTTAACGATTCGGTAAATTCTAAAGCCTTGTTCAAGACCGTTTTCAAGTTTACACCCAAAGCTTCCTCAACAAAGTTCTCATCAAATTTCCACCCTTTATTTAGAAAAAACCAAAGATCATAAAGATCACGCATGGCAAACCGGCGGCGGGACAAAAGCGCCACCAGTTTTGCAGAAATCATGGACGAGGGTTCCATTACCAAAACAGCCAGGCCCAAATACTGCCTTACTCCAAAGCAAGCTTTAGTTGGTCGCCTGGATACTTCTACTTTAATCTTCCGCTCGCCTCTGCCGTAATCTACCAGAAAGAATAGAGTATTCTTCTTCTTTACAGGGTCCACCTTGCCAAACTGCAACAAAACCTTGCCAAGTCTTTCGTATACTAGATCTTCCTTTTGCAATGAAAGTAAATCAAAATCTAAATCGACTGAAAAACGAGGCAAATTATAAAACAAAAAAGCGGCCGTGCCACCCTTAAAACCTAGAGCCGTCCTTAGCTCTTTATCTGAATAAATTGCCTTGAGAATTTTTACCAAATTGGTACGGTGCAAATCTACATTAAGCATAATCTTTTTTTAGCATACGCCAATAGTCGCTAACTCTTTTTTCCAACTCCCTGTTTTTGTAGATTTTTTGCAAGTTTAGCACTTTGCTCCAGTTCAAACCGTTAAGATTGTCAAAATAGTAATTCCTAAACAAAAACAAGGCATCCAGAAAGGCTCTCTCTTTGGTGGCAGTAGAATAGCCGTTTTTTGTTTCCACCCCTTGGGGGTTTGTTAGCACACTACTTTTTATCTGGCGGTATACAATGGGAGTATCAGCCACACTAATTCTTCTTGACAGATACGATACACAAGAAATGGTAGAGTCTGCTTGAAAGATAACTCCCTCAAACGCAAGGACGGTTTCTAGGCTAATATAGGATGGGGTATATATTTTGCCCGGGATTTCCAAAGGGTTGAAACCTTCCTTAGCGTAGATAGCTTTTCTTAAATGCAGAAGGCTACCAGATAAAACATAGTAATTGAGACGACGCTTGAGGTTGTTGTAGGGAGTGGTGGGAAAGAAAAGGCAAAGCTCCGAGAGCGAAAAAACAGTTTGGGGTATTTTGTATAGTTTTAGCAAGAAATTATCCCTCATAGCAACTGAAGGTTACAATTACTGTAACCTACAGTTCTAGTTTAGTAGAGAGGTTATTATTTGTCAATCAAAATGCCAAAAGACAACTCCTGGTATTGCCTATTTTGCATATTATTATCACTGTATTATGCAAAAAAGGGATATTCTGCATACTATAA
Source organism: bacterium (assembly GCA_043823645.1). Lineage (GTDB taxonomy): Bacteria > Patescibacteriota > WWE3 > JBDRAO01 > JBDRAO01 > JBDRAO01. The sequence continues at coordinate 2,357 of JBDRAO010000055.1, read as the reverse complement.
TCTAGTCACTATGCTAAAAAAACACTGTTTTGAAACAAAAAATAGCTCAAGAGAATGCTTCCCCTTGAGCTATCAAATGAGAACGTTGTTTCCCGGCCCATAAAGACCCCCGAAGGGAAAAAGGACTCGGCTGGCTCGTCCGCCTTTGGCGGAAAGGGTCTTAAAAGGCAAATGTGCCATTTATAAATCGACCCCACCAGGCAGGATGCACAGCCTGTCAGCTGTGGCTTTTCTTGGAACAAGCTTACCTGCAAGCTTTGTCCCCCACCATCAAAGGATTTTTGTTTGCAAATCGCCGCGAACGGCATTTGTACCTTTGTTGGTGGCTGTTGAGAAGCTAGCACCCCTCAATAAAATCGTAATAGTCCGGGTTTTCCAGCTTGAACTGCTCCCAAGCCGCCCGGACGACAAAACCTTCATGATCCGACTTATCCGCAGGAACGGTTAGTTCCTGATCAAAGTAGACCATGAGACACTCATCCGCATACGCTGGGTTTGTGGTTACTCCCCCGGTGTTGCGGATATTCTTGTGCGTCCGAATCCGCACCGCGGACGCATCGGCGAAGGCAGTGATCGCCGCCTCAACTTGGGCCAGCTCCGCGCGGAGCTCCGCCCGTTTCGCCATAAGTTCGTTTAGCGAGAAGTTCACTTCCCACCTCCCACCAACTTGCTCATGGCCTCTGAAAACTCCTCTTCTGTAGGCTTCTCACCCTGGGCAAATTCCTGTGCCCGAGGAGAAAAGATCCCAACATTGGAATCAACAATGAGGGCCTTCAAGGGCCCCCCCGGTTGGTTCTGAATGGTGGCAGTCATGGTATCAACTGCACCTTCAAAACACTTCTGGCAGAGCCCTGCTCCTGGTTTGACCACACCCCAAGCGTAGTCAAAACCATGTCCCAGCTCGGCACCGCAACGACTGCACCAAGCCCTCTCACCCGCCCCCACTCTTGCCTTCAATTCCGCCAAGAATTTCTCGTGGCAGGCGTGGCAAAGGCGAAGCCAACTTCTGGTTCCATCCTCAAGAGCAACGCTCTTATTGAAGAAGAGAACCAGCTCCATAGATCCACAAAAACTACATTTTCCTCCGAGTGCCATTTTTGGCCTCCTTTCTTTTTCTCCTGATTTTTTTGCCCAAAACCGATTTTTGAGCTTGGGAAAAGTTCAGACAACAAACCCTCCCCAAGTCCAAAAAGAAAACTACTTCCAACTAACCTCCTATACAGCTATTCGAATAGTAGTATAGACTTCTTTCCAAACCCCCAAACAACTTTGGGAACTTGGGAAGACGGCCAAAAGTTTTGCTCCAATGATTTAAATCACTGGTACAAAATCTTAGCCGCGTGCCTTTGCATCTGGTAGAAAGAAGTGCAAAGGACTTTTGAAAGGCAAGTATTTTAGCGCCACCTGGTGAGCCCAGGAAGAAACGCATGGAGCTTGCCGCTCCCAACTTTCCCTTCGCGTGCAGGCACTGGTTGTTTCCATTTCCTGCATACGCCACGGTCCTAGGCTCTTTGCTCAATGAGCCTCCTTCCTTTGCACTCACCGTGGTTTTGGGGACATCCGCTTAAATCAGAGGCGGAGATGCAAACCCCTTTTTAACGACTAACGCTTTCCGCAGAATCACCCCGCTGGAAACGGGGCTACTACGCTAGTCGCCCGTGCGGTTCTTAGCCGCTATTTTCAATGAGACCTTGGAGCAAATAAATCCGCTCCTTGATCTCATCCGCCGTTGCGCCAGCGCGCAACGGTCGCAACCCTGCACTGATTCCAGTACCTCGACCAACTTGCTCCCACAACTCCCGAAGCTGGGGGCGCAAATCCGACCGCTTCAAAGGCCAGCAGGCTGCTTTTCTGTAGTAGCCGGAGGTAGAAACATGAGCGGCGTCTCCTGGAATATGTACAACAATCATATTTTCCTCGGGACGCCGAACCCAGCACTTACACTCCCCATAATTCGTGACCATACACTCCTCACCAACTGCGAGGAGCTTCGTCATTTCCTCAAAAAGCTCCTCGGCCCACTCGGAGCATTGGAGGTAGTTTTCTTGAGGAATTCCCACAGCCGGGTATCTATCTCCTGCCCGACAACCCGTAAACTTTCCAATCTTCAACTCGTACACTAAAACCTCCTTGGCTGTAGGGTGCCACCCGTTAATTTGGCTTGCGAATGGTAAGATTTTCGCAAACCTTTCCAAACCCCCAAATTGCTTTGAGTGCTGGGAAAGATTTGCCAGCCCGCTTGACAAGCACATACCCCAATGCTAAGCTACAATCATTAAACTCTCCCGCAACAGCGAAAGCTCTTTGCGGGAATTTTTATGATATACTGGTTACATAATGCCGAAATCTGCCAAGAA
>JBDRAO010000054.1:0-4607 GCA_043823645.1 bacterium | reverse complement strand
TTGGTTGACCCTCTGGAGGTTAAAAAATCCCTGCGTCCCAATACTGTTTTGGTGAGTGTAATGTATGCCGCCAATGAGATTGGGACAGTAGAGCCGATTGAAGCCATTGGCAAAATTACCAAACAAGCTGGAGTTTTACTGCACACCGATGCGGCCGCCGCGGCCGAGTACCTTAATTTGGATGTAGAGAAACTGGGGGTGGATCTTATGGTTTTAGGGCCTCACAAGTTTGGTGGACCAAAGGGGGTAGGTATCTTGTATGTCAGGGAGGGGGTCAAGATTACCCCCTTGGTTTATGGCGGCGCCCAAGAAAAGGGTTTGCGGCCCGGCACCCACAATGTCCCGGGTATTGTGGGAGCGGCTAAGGCTTTGGAGTTGGCGGTGGCGGAAAGGGAGGCCAATGTTAAGGGAGTGGGGGATTTGGCGGCGCGCTTAATTGCCGGCCTTTCCAAGGTGCCGGACTCGTACCTTACAGGCCACCCCCAAAAGCGCGTGCCTCACATTGTGAGTTTTATATTTAGGGGAGCGGAAGGTGAGGCCATGGTGCTAAAACTTTCCGATCGCGGTATAATGGTTTCAAGCGGTTCGGCCTGTACCAGTGGGAGTTTAGAGCCCAGCCATGTGCTTTTGGCCTGCGGTATTCCGCCCCAAGAGGCTCACGGCTCGGCGCGCTTTTCGCTATCAAATCAAAACACTAAAGAGGAGGTTGATTATGTTATTAACGCAATGCTGGAGATAGTGGGGGAGCTAAGGAGAATAAATCCATTATGGAGCAATACACTGAAAAATTAATTGAACATTTTAGAAACCCCAGGAATATGGGAGATATTGCCAAGCCCTCGGCTTCGGCCCAGGTGGGCAATCCGGTTTGTGGCGATGTGATGAAGATAGATATTTTGGTGGAGGGAAAAAAGATAAAAGATATTAAATTCAAGACCTTAGGGTGCGCCGCCGCCATTGCCACCTCTTCAATTTTAACCGAAATTGCCAAGGGGAAAACCTTGGCGGAAGCCAAAAAAATTGGCAATGCCGATATCGCCAAAGAATTAGGGGGGATGCCTAAGGTTAAATTGCACTGTTCCGTTTTGGCGGCCGATTGCCTTAGACAGGCAATTAAGAATTACGAATTAGCAATTACGAATTAAATTCAGCGTTTGTCACATTCGTAATTCGTCATTCGTAATTTGTAATTATGATGTTTAAACTGTATAACTCTCTAAGTAGGAAGATAGAGTCTTTTGAACCCCTTGACCCCCCTAAAGTAGGGATGTATGCCTGTGGTATTACCGCCTATGATTACACCCATATTGGTCACGGCAGGAAGTATATTGGTGATGACTTTCTGCGTCGCACTTTGGAGTTTTTGGGCTACAAGGTCAACCATGTGCAAAATGTAACCGATGTGGGGCATTTGGTGTCAGATGCTGATGAAGGGGAAGATAAACTGGAAAAGGGAGCCAAAAAGTACGGCAAAACACCTGAAGAAGTGGCTAAGTTTTTTGCAGATTACTTTTACAATTTTACGGACAGGCTCAATATTTTGCGTCCCCACACAATTTGTTGGGCCAGCAAACACATTAAGGAACAAATAGCCTTGGTAGAAATTTTAATTCAGAAAGGTTTTGCCTACGATACTCCAGAGGCAGTGTATTTTGATATCTCTAAATTTTCCGGATACGATCAACTTTTCAATCGGGGAGCGCTGGGAGAAAAAAGGGTAGGGGTGCGGGGCGAGGTGGAGGTTGGAGAACACAAGAAAAACCCCCAAGATTTTGCCCTGTGGTTCAAGCGAGTAGGCCGCTTCGAAAACCATACTATGCATTGGGACAGTCCATGGGGTGATGGCTTTCCCGGCTGGCATATTGAATGCTCGGCCATGAGTATGAAATATTTGGGCGTCAGTTTTGATATCCACACCGGAGGGGAGGATCACCTTTTTCCTCACCACCCCAACGAGATTGCCCAAAGTGAGGGGGCTACCGGCAAACCTTTGGCCAAGTATTGGGTGCACCATATCTTTTTGAAAGTAGCTGGCCGCAAGATGGGTAAGAGTTTAGGTAATCTATATACCCTGGATGATCTGGAAAAGAAAGGCTTTGATCCCTTGGATTTTAGGTACCTGTGCCTGCAAACCCACTACCGAAAGCCTCTAAACTTTACCTGGCAATCATTGGAGGCGGCTAAAAATTCCCTGTCTCGTTTGAAAGGTTTTATGCTTTCTGCTCCACCGGTGTCTTCTGCTTTGCTCCCGCTTAAAGAAAGCCGAGCCAAATTTGAGACAGCCATTGCCAACGATCTCAATCTTCCCGAAGCATTGGCTGTGGTGTGGGATTTGGTGGGAGCGGCCAATAGGGGAGAGGTGGGTAGAAACAGAGCAGTAGAGACAGTTTTGGCATTTGACAAAGTTCTGGGTCTGGGGTTGTCTTCCGGCAAAAATGATCTTTCCCAAGAAGTTCTAGCCCTGGCAAGCCAAAGGGAGAAAGCCCGCCGTGAAAAGGATTATAAAGCGTCCGATGGGTTACGATCGCAAATAGAAAAGCTGGGTTACAAAGTAAAAGACACAGCCAAAGGTCAAGAAATTCTACCGGTTTGACACCAAGACTTCTTTTAGGTAATCTAGACCCTAGTCTTGCCCGTGAGGGCGTGGTACATCATTATGAAGCAATACGAATTATTACTCATCTTAATAGACGAAGCGGCCTTCCCCAAAATTAAGGAAAAATACTTTAACAAGTTTGGTATTAAAGTTGTCAAAGAGGACATTTGGGGGATAAGAAAGCTGGCCTATCCCATTAAAAAGCAGGAGGCCGGATTTTATATTTGTTTGGAAATTACCATTAGTCACGGCAAGCTGGCCGAATTTAGAAAGCAAATGGAGCTGGAAGATTTGGTTTTAAGAAGTGCTGTTTTTGTGGATTAAAGGGGGTGTAAGTGTTTTAATGTCAAGATCAGTGAATTTAGCAATTTTAATAGGTAATTTAACGCGCGATCCGGAAATGAAGTATACCCCTAAAGGTACCGCAGTGACTACTTTTGGCGTGGCTACCAACCGGGTGTACACAACGGCTGACGGCGAGCAAAAAGAGGAGGCAGATTTTCACAATGTTGTCTCCTGGGGAAAATTAGCCGAGATATGCAATCAATATCTAAGAAAGGGCCGGAAGGTTTACATTAAGGGACGCATTCAAAGCTCAAGCTGGCAAACCCAAGAGGGGCAAAGGAGAACCAGGGTTGAAATAGTGGCTGATGATATGATTATTCTCGACAGTAAGCGAGTGGAGGATTATGAAAAGAGCGCGCCGGCTCCTTCTGCCAGTGCCAAACCATCTTCCGAAGATGTCAATCCGGAAGATATTGCCGAGAGTGTGGCCGACGCAGTAGGGGGTGAACCGGCTCCCTTTTAAAGGTAGTTTTTAACTTATGGCTTTCAAAAAAAAGCGCAAATACATTAGGCGCCGCTATGAGGTGCCGTCATATTGTCTTGTTTGCCAAAGAGGCGAGCCGGTGAGTTGGAAGAATACTCTTTTGCTGGCTCAGTTTATTACCGACCGGGGAAAGATAATTGGCCGAGCTCGCAGTGGAGTGTGCGCCAAGCACCAGAGGCAGTTGGCTCTTCACATTAAAAGGGCACGGATTGCCGCCCTGCTGGCATTTGTTAAGCGCTAGCGCATTTTGAAAAGATTTCTAAAAAACCCCAAAATTATTCTAGCCTCCTTTGTAACCGCCTGCGCTCTTTTGGCGGTTGGGTTTTTGGCCGGCGCATCTTACGGATACCTTGTTAATCCTCCGGCTCAAATAGAAGTATTGGGCAAAACCAATACGCAAGAGGTCGACTTTTCTCTTTTTTGGCAGGTGTGGGATACCTTAACTTCCAAGTATCTTTTTTCGAACAAGTTAGAGGCGCAAGAGCTGGTTTGGGGAGCCATTACCGGCATGGTTCAGGCCGCCGGCGATCCGTACACCTCCTTTTTAACTCCCAAAAACAATGAGACTGTTAAAGAAAGCCTCAATGGCACCTATGAAGGGATTGGCGCCGAGCTGGGGATGGATGGTGATCAGCTGATTGTAGTGGCTCCTCTCGACGGCTCACCGGCCAAAGAGGCGGGCCTCAAGCCGCAAGATAAAATACTAAAAGTAGATGGAGCGATGACAGCCGGAATTACTATTATTGAGGCTGTTTCTAAGATTAGAGGGGAGGCCGGTACCAAAGTGGTGCTGACTCTTCAGCGAGACGGTGGCGACCCCTTTGATATGGATATTGTGAGAAATACTATTAGTGTTCCCTCGGTGGTCTTAAAGATTTGCAATGAGACTGAGTGCAGTGAAGATGGGGTGGCCAACCCAAAAGTAGCCTACATTCGCATTTCCCGTTTTGGCGACGATACCAATAAATTGTGGGATGAGGTGACCGCCTCGAAAGAATTACAGAGTTTTAGCAAAATTATTGTTGATGTTCGCGGCAATCCTGGAGGCTACCTGCTCTCTCCGGTCCACATTGCCTCTGATTTTTTGAAAAAAGGCAGTAATGTATTGTGGCAGGAAGATGCTCGGGGTTTTCAGCGCCCTCTAAAGACTAGCAAAGAGCCACGCTTTGAAAAGGCTCAAGT
>JBDRAO010000053.1:0-6257 GCA_043823645.1 bacterium | reverse complement strand
CCGATGTTACATCGGGGTCATACTTTTGTGCTTTGCACAAAAACAGTGAACCCATCCTCGGTCGCCTAAGGCGACCTGCGGGGGTTCTCATCCAATACCCTCCGGTGAAAAAGTGTACCTGCCAGGGGCAGGACCACTTTTCCCCTGGCGGAGGGGGTGGGATTCGAACCCACGATACCCTTGCGGGTATAGCGGTTTTCAAGACCGCCGCACTAAACCACTATGCGACCCCTCCATATAGTAGCTACACTCTACGCTCCAACTTCGTTGGAGTCATTGAGCCCGCCTACGCTAAAGCTATGGCGGACTAATTCGACTAACTGAAGACACTACGCTTCGCTTGTATTTTCATAGTCTCATTGAGCAAGACCGGCTCGTTTAACCCCTGCCCGCGGCAGGCAGGACTCCGACACCCCTCCTACAGTTATCATTTTAACAGGAAAGGAAAAAAATGGTAATGTCAGATTGTAACGCACCTTTCTCTTCTCAGCCGCTTGCTTAAATTTTCTTATCTTGGTATATTGGTCATGTGGATTACCAAAGAAATATTACAATTAATTCCAGAAAAAGGTCAGGAAAGCCCACTATTAGGGGAATGAGAATCAGCGTTTACGATATTCTTAAGATGTTAGCTTCGGGTATGAATAAAAAACAAATCACTAACGATTTTCCTGAATTAACAGAGGAGGATATTCAGGCCTCTCTTTCCTTTGCTGCCGAAAGGGAATTGCGCGCTGTCTCCCTTGTCCAATGAGACTACTACTTGATCAAAATATTTCTCGTAAGCTTGTTAAAGATTTGAAATTAAACTTCCCTGGAACTGACCATTTGGCTGGTCGAATTAGTCCGCCTTTGGCGGAGCTAGAGCACTTCGTTTTAGATGATGCGGACGTATAGCTCAGTTGCTCAATGAGACCCCAAAAAGACGAGCGGAACGAGGTCTTTTTGGCTGGTCGAATTAGTCCGCCTTTGGCGGAGCTAGAGCACTTCGTTTTAGATGATGCGGACGTATAGCTCAGTTGGTTAGAGCATCTCGTTTACACCGAGAAGGTCCCTGGTTCGAATCCAGGTGCGTCCACCATATTAGTCCGCAGCATCGCTGAGCAGTACTCTGGGAAGACACGGAAGAGACCAGGAGTTCGAGTCTCTTACCGCCCACCACTCAAATAGGCAAGAGGTTAAATCGTTCCCAGGGGTAGTAAAGGTCTGGTGACAGGGGCTCTTTGCACTCACACCCATCACAGCAGGTGGCAAGTAGCAAATACTTTTCAAACAAATCGGCGTATTTTTGGGAGATATACCAACGATACACCGGACGATACAAAAACACCGCCGGCATTTCTTCTCTTAAAATAGTAATAAAGTTTTCGTAGTGCGCCTCCCTTTTCTCGGGATCCATTTCCCGCCTGCCTTTTTCCAGAGCATCATCTACCCTCTGATTGTTAAGCTGGGAAATATTAAGCCCCGGATAGCGAGTTTTGGTGGAATGCCACAGAGTATATTCGTCCGGGTCGCGCCCCTTTTCCTGACCAAAAAGCAAAATTTCAAAATCACTGGTATCAATTACCCTGGTCGAAATATCCCAAAAAGGCAGGGGAAGTATTTTGGCGGTAATGCCAATTTGAGACCAGTAATCTTTAAGAAGAGCGGCTATTTCCAAATGTTCCGTGTCATTTGGAACAGTGAGCACTATTTCTGTATTGTAGTTGGCATTGGGAGTGATTCCTGCCCCACTCTCAAAAAAATCTACAGGCTCTCCCAGCCCATTTAAGGCTTTATTAATAATCTCGTTTTTGTCTATTATTGTGGCTAAATCTTGCCGCATGGCGCTGTTTTTGAATTTTTCCGAGTTCAAATTAAAAAATACCCCATACCGGCGGGCGTTTTGCGGAAAGTCAAATTTAAAAAACCTCTGATCGGCCAAGTTTTTTGAGTACAGGGCGTCTATTTCTTTAAGTTTGGCGGCTGTTTCCAAATCATCTTCCCGGTCGTAAAATTTAAACCGCATAAACTCTATTCTTCCAAAGGGGTCGTTCTCCGGGCTGTTTGTATGAATAAGCACCTCATCCACCCGTTGACCGCTTCTGACCACCCTAACAATCTCATAATCAGCCAAAGTAATTGGTTTTAGACCAATGCTAGCCTCTTTAGGGATAATTTTTAAAGTTAAAAGATCTAAAAATGGAGCAAAGGGCTCTTTCAAAAAAAACTTAACCTCATATTCACTAATTTTTTGCACTTCCACATTTTTAATGCCCGGCGTATTTTGGGCTGTAAAAATAATATCATCACCAGTTATTTCTCTATTGTTTGACCAGTACACCCCCTCCTTTAGTTTAAAACTGTATTCCAAGAAATTGTCTGATATCTCCCACTTTTCTGCCAAAGAAGGCACCAGATCACCTCTGAGATTGTATTCCACCAGTTGGGGATACAATATTTGAGAGATATCCCTATCGACCACAGTTTGTCGGCCCAGGTGAGGCACAAAATTAAGAGGCTGGCCCACTAGACCTTCGGTAAAAATACCTCGGTTAGATAGGGCGGCGGCGGTCAAATGTATTAAAATTATGAGCTTTCCAAAAAATGGCATACCCTAGCTTTGCAAAGATAGTATCACAGAGGATATGGAAAGCAGGAAAAGAGTCACCCCGGTGGCTATAAAAACAATCTTTTCTACTCCGCGCCTGGAAGTGGCAAAACCAGTGCCTCCAAAAGTGCTCGATAGCCCTGTGCCCCTAGATTGCAAAAGAACAAATCCCACCAACCCCGCGGATAAAACCAATTGAATTGTTTCCAAAAAAATTTCCAGTGACATTTTAATCGGTGAGCCAGGACAAAACGGTGGTCACCAAACTAAGTACAAAAGCAACCACAACAACAGCCCCAATAACCCCTACACTAAATCCTGGTATTGCCATTCCTTTGTACCCTAATCCTTCAAACGAAAAGGGATTAATGGTAAATTTGGGTACCACAAAAGTAACCCCGTATAAAAGGCCGGCATTAATAAAACTGCCAAAAAGTCCCAGAGTAACGATATTTATTGGCAAAGTAACCACTTTGACAATGGGCCTAATAACCACCAGAGCCACTGTAAGCGCTCCGGCGGCCATGGCTAAAACCCGGTAATCACCGGAATAACTCACTCCCCCTACATACTTTTCAATAAAATACAGCGCCGCCAGATTGAATAGAAAATACCTCATTATTTTCTTCACAAAACAATAATAACCTGTTGGCTGAATTTCTGCAATCTTAATTTTTTATGATATGTTATGGCAAAACGGTGGGATTCGTCGCGTACTCTTTGGAGCAGTTTAAGGCCGGGGTGATTGCGGGGCAGGCGCAACTTCCTGAATATATTACCTTCTTGGTACACCAAGGTTTCCTTTTTCTTGGCCAAACCAACAAGAGGGACGGTAAGCGCCAACCTGTCCAAGACAGCCTTGGTCTTTGACACTTGAGTAACACCCCCATCAACTAAAATTAGATGCGGCCGGGGTTCGTCGGCCTTGTTGGTTAACCTTCTTTGCAGTACTTCCCCTAGCATACCCACATCGGAAATACCAGAAACAGTTTTTATTTTATAGCGGCGGTACTTTGATTTATTGGGTTCGCCGCGCAGGAAACTAACCTTGGAACCCACGGCGGCTGTCCCGGCCAAATTGGAAATGTCAAACCCCTCAATGGTAAACTCCTCAAATTTTACCGCCTTTTCTTTTGGCAGTAGTACCTCGCAAAGGCTCTCATACTCCTTACGACGCCTGTCTTCGTAAAAATTGGGATCTTCAAGGTATTCCTTGGGGTCAGCTGTCGGCCGGCGAATATAATTGAGAGCCTCCAACTGCTGTTTTATTCGGGCCGCCCTCTCAAACCGGTTTTTAGATTGATACTCCTTTATTTTCCTTAGCCATTCTTTTTCAACGGTAGATGATTGGCCAGAAAGAAAGGCTTTTAAATTTTTTATATTTTGGCTATATTCTTTTTGGCCAATTTGCCTGGCGCAAGGCGCTGTACAAAGTCCCAAATCAAGGTAGAGACAGCCTCTTTTCAGTCTGGAGTATCGTCTAAATTTGGTGGCGGCGCAATCTCTAAATTTGAAAATCCTTCTACTTAAACGGCAAATTTCAAACACTGCCTTACCTTGGGGAAAGGGGCCAAAATACACCGCCTCGGCTTTTTTCTTTCTCACCCGACTCACTTTGGGAAACTGCTCTTTGGTTATCTCAATGTATTGATACGACTTATCATCCTTTAAGGCCCTGTTGTAACGAGGTTTGAGCGTTTTAATAAGCTTGCTTTCCAAAATGAGAGCCTCTACCTCGCTTAGTGTCTGAATAAATTCCATTTTTTGAGCTTTGGCCACCATACTGGCTGTCTTACCCTCCAACCTGTTGCCAAAATAGGATTTTAGCCGGCTTTTAAGATTGCCGGCCTTGCCCACATACAGAGGCTTACCCTCCCCGTTTTTGAAAATATACACCCCGGGAGTTTCCGGAATTGTGTTAAGATTTAAATTAACCATGAAAAAATTGCTTACCCTAGTATTGGCCCTTTATTTTTTTGGTACGGCTAAAATTGATACCTACGCGCAAGAAACTGCCGCCTTTGTGTCCGATTATAATATTAACATTACGGTAGACAATAAGGGGCAAGCCCACTACCAACAAGTGATTACTGTTACCAACCAAACAGTTGATTATTACCTCAAGAATTACTCAGTTTCTTTGGGGCTTGACGAGGTAGAAAATATTAAGGTTTTAGATGGGCTGGGAAAAGCAATTCCTTATGAGCTTGTCAATGAGGAGGAAACTACCACCCTGACTCTTAGTCCCCAAGGGGTAGTGGGGGTGGGCAATAAAAATGTCTTTGATATTTCGTTTGAAACCGGTGAGTTAGCCAAAAAAAGGGGTTTAATGTGGGAAATTATTATTCCGGGAATTAAGGCCTCTCCCAATTTGGGGCAATACAATTTGGTACTCAATATTCCCCAAGACTTTGGTCCGCCGACGACAACTCCCGCCAAAACAGCCGGTGGCTTTTACTCGTTTAGTTACCAAAAAAATGACCTTTTGGAAAAGGGGCAAATAATCAACCTGGGGCTGTATCAGCTCTACGATTTTACCATTACCTATGCTTTAAGGAATCCCAATATGCTCAGTACTGTCTTGCCTGTTACTTTACCGCCTGCCATTCCTAATGTTCAAAAGGTATTTTTTTCAAAAATAGACCCCGCCCCTGAAAAATACGAGCAGGATCCAGACGGCAACCAAATAGCCCACTTCTTAGTTTCGGGAGGTAAAACCATAACACCTGTAATCTCGGGGCAAATAATGGTTTTTAGTAATATTAATACTCCGGCAGAAAAGGAAAGCAACCCAAACCTACCCTACACCAATGAAGATGAGTTTTGGCAGGTTCAAAATCCGGAAATACTAAAAATTGCCGCGGGTTTGGATACCCCAAAATCTGCCTACCAGTACACTGTCAATCATATTAGTTACAAACAGGTTTTTCCCAAAGATGAAATTGTCCGCCAGGGAGCGTTGTACGCTCTTGAAAATGGGGAAGGGGTGTGCACTGAGTTTTCCGACCTTTTAGTAACCCTGCTGAGGGCCAAAGGCATTGCCGCCCAAAGTTTGGCCGGTTTTGCCTATTCAGAGGAGAGTAGCTATATTCCAAAGGAGGAAGATGACCGGGTGGTACTGCATTCTTGGGTGCGCTGGTTTGACAAACACCTAGGATGGCAATACACCGATCCCACCTGGGGCGCCACCACCGGCCTCGATTATTTTGAAAAGCTTGACACCAATCATGTTGTTTTTGCCATTCACGGCCAAAGTTCAGTCACTCCCTATTCAGCTGGGGCTTATGTAGAGGGTAGCGCCACCTTAAAAGACAAGGTGGCTGTTACTTTTGCCACCAAGGAGTCAAATCATGAAAATTTAACCACCTTTGAAACACTTAAGGCAGATTGGTCTGCCAAAGAGGCTTCAAAAACCGCTATTTGGAAGAGAGTTTTTGCAGTTCTCGCCCTGTTGGCGAGTGTTGGCTTTTTTGTAATTTTTTTAGGGTACCTGAGAAGATTAACTCCCCACCACCATCTCCCCCCTCGGGGCCAAGCTCAATAATATAATCGGCATTGCGAATGACATCTAAATTGTGTTCCACCACCAACACAGTGTTTCCTTTAGAAACCAAAAGCCTCAAAACATCTAAAAGGCGTTCCAGATCGGCAAAATGCAAGCCGGTAG
>JBDRAO010000052.1:0-4578 GCA_043823645.1 bacterium | reverse complement strand
GTTTCTTCTAAAGGGGTTACGGCTGTCATGGAGGCCCCCAGTAAGCCCGATCCCGCCCAGCTTAAAGAATTGGGGTTGAAATTTGAAAAGAAGAGCTAGGCGCGGGCTAAGCTAAAACACCAGACTCGGGCGGCCCCTGCTTTTTTTAAAGTGCGGGTCGCCTCAATCATAGTAGCCCCGCTGGTTATGACATCATCTACCAGCAAAAAGCTCCTACCCCTTATAAACCCTTTGTCTTTTTCCCTTATCTCAAATACCCCTCTAACATTTCTCCTTCTATCTTCTTTATATAAACCACTCTGTGGCACCGTATTCGTGTTTCGATACATGAATACGGGAGACATTTTAAGTGTAAAGGCCTTGGCCAACACTTTAGCAATTTCCTCTGCCTGGTTAAACTCCCTAAAAAAGCGCCTTTGCCAGTGGAGGGGGAGAGGCATAATCCAAAATTCCTTTGGAATACTAATGTCTTTTTCTGCTCGCCAATGCCACAAAAGCTCTTCAATAATACTTTTAGTTCCCGGACCGTATCGGTAGAATTTTAGAGTATGCAGTACCTCGCGCCAGGGAAAGCGAAAGGGGATAACGCTTAGGGTTCGTTCAGTTCGCCAAGAATTAAAACACTTTTTATGGGTATACCCGTCTAAGGTGGCTTTTTTACAATAAAGGCAGATAATTTTATTTAGCAGGGCAGTTTTTTCAAGACAATCTTGGCAAAGCCAGCTGTTACCCTTTTTGCAATTGACACAGTGAATGGGGAAAAAATAATCTAGAACGCCTGAAGCAATGTTTTTGGTGATATTTGTTTTTGTATTCGTGTTTCGATACATGAATACAGAGCATTACTTGTGTTCCAAGAGGTGCTGTTTAACTTGAGTTTTCCTGTGCCATGTTCCCGGGTGTGACATTAGAATATCAAGAAAAGAGGCTTCTTTATTGTGACTCCCATGCTTTCCAAAGAATTTTTCCACCTCTTTTTTAAGTTGCTGTTCTCCTCTCTCAAGGCGAGTAGAAACTCTTCCGGTAGTTGAAAGGCTTACTTTAAGGGTGTCAGAGATGGTTCTATGGTCAACACCTTTTATTAAAAAGTAGGCGATCATGAAGCGTTTGGTGAGGTAAGTTTTTTCAGTGGGGGTTAAAAATTCCGAGAGGATTTGGCCGGAGGTGTCGGAAGATAAGTGAGAGCAGAAGAACTCAGCAAAAGTTCTAAAAATGCGGTTTTCTGTTTGTTTGTCTAAGTATGTTTTAGATGTTTGAGCCATAGGTAGTTTCTAATATGTTAACACACATACTTACCCAGCACCGCCACCACCCCCACCACCACCCCCACCTCCGCCAGAGAAGCCGCCGGAGGAGCCGGCGCCCAAAGCGCCGTAGGGGCCGGAAAAAGTAGTGTTAAGGCTTGAGAAAGCATTGCCAAGACCTGCCATGTTGTTTGCAAAACTGCTTGAAGCGACAAAGCCATAGCTTGCAAGTTGGGCAGAGTTAACATTAAAGTCAAAGCTTACCGGCATCTGACCCAAAGCCTTGGCAGACACTCCAAAAGCCATGCCATATACCAGATACTTTTCCCACAATATTACCGAGTCAATAGGGTAGCGCTTGGTAACAGAGTAATCTTTTAGGTAATTTTTGAAAGCCTGCCACTGGCCTCCTTCGAGGCTTCCCTTTTCGGTCCTTTTTTCTAGAAATCCCCCCTTGATTAGAGACATCATTCTTATTTCGTGGCTTTTTTTATCGAGCAAACCTTCGGAAAGCAGTTTTTCTCTTATTTGGTCGTTGAAGTTTTTTACAAATTTCTGTGATTTTACGGGTTTGCTTTGCATTTTTTTGGTAATAGAGCTTATTTCAATGGGGGAGTCAGGGCTAAAAAGATCAAAGAACAGAAAGTGAAGTAAGGTCTCCTCCTGCGGTTCAAGGCTTTTAATGCCTTTTTCTTTAAGGTGCAAAAAGTACTCTCTTTCAAACTTTGGTTTGAAAAAAAGACCCGAAGCGGATTGTTTTTTGGGTTGGCTTTCTATTGTAAGTGCCTTTTTTCTTACTAAATCCACAACAGTGGCTGAAAAGGCGTTGGGTGGCACACTCATACCGGCATTAAGAAGCCCTAGCACAGGGGCAGGTGCCAAATTGCTGGGAGGCTCATTGAGGGCTCCTTTAAGTTTTACCTTTGGCAAGGGCTTGTCTTTGCCATATTTGAGCCATTTGAAAAACCAGAGTGCGAGGAACCCAAGGGTTACCAAAAGCCCCAAAAGTATTGTCCCTCCCACAAGATAGGCGGTCATTTTTTCATTTCTTTTTTTGTTTTCTGTGTCTTTGGCGAACTTTGCTTCCTCTTCAAGAATTTGAGTCAGGGTAAGGTTGTCTGCTTGGGTGAGAAGGGTGGGGGAGAGTAGGGATTTATCAAACAACACTCTCACTTCGAAGTAAGTTTGAGTTGGTAGGTGGTCGGTTTCAAACACAGCGGTGTTAGCGTTGGGGATACTGACCACCCCATTTAGGGGACCGTGGCCAAAGGCTTTAATAGTTTGAGTTTCGCCCGGCAAATGAATTGTAGCCGATACATTGCTGGCCGACTTTTCCCACTCATTGCCAATTAATTGCCAGTAGAATTCGGCAATGTCTTGGTGTACCCGCACCGCATTGGTTATTTTATAGCCAATGTTGAAGGTTTTTTGAGTGTTTTGGGCCGAGTAAAACCAGCGCAGGTGCACTTTTTCAGCTGTTTCCTCTACCCAAAAGGTTTCTGGCTGTTCGGTTTTATCTTGCCGGTATTGTGTTTTTGTGTCGGCTATTTGAATGTTGGTAATTTGAGCGTCTTTTTGGCTTTTTAAGATCCACTCCTCGGCCCAGCTGAAACTACCCTCAAAATCAAAAGTTCTTTGTTCTAGGACCTGTGCCGAACCATCGGCATTTACCTGCACACTAAAATTAACTTTCGGGAAGGAATAATCTTTAGCAAACGCTTTGGTGGGGGAAAGTAACGTAATAATTGCAGTGGTAAGGATTGAGGTCAGGATTCTAGTTTTCATTTGTTGGCGTGCCCAGAGATGATATCTGGAGGTTATGAATCCACTGACTTACGCTATCCTTTCACCAAGTATCATTTTTGGCATTCCCGTCAAACATCGGTTAAATTCCTTGAAAAAGTTGTTTAGGCCTGATTGGGTGGCTTTGCCGTGGGTTATTTCATTATCCAGTTCCCAATAAAGTATATAAGTGTAAGATTTTGGTCTTCTGGTTAATTTTATTGGTGGCTTACCTTTTTTCGCATCACTAAAACTGCATGGCCGGTGGGTTCTTTTCATGTATCTCACATCAACTACTCCTGAGTATTTGGAGTGGTGCTCCACGACACCCTCAATAAGTTTTTCAAATTCTTCAGCTTTCTCGAACTTAACATCGTAGATACAAACCTCGACAAAATTTGGATGTTTTTTTATGCTTTCACTCATACGATTTTGGCGCGCCCGGGAGGACTCGAACCTCCAACCTCCAGTTCCGCAAACTGGTGCTCTATCCATTAAGCTACGGGCGCAAAAAAAATTGAGCATTAAGCTACGCCTGCCCGCCTTTGGCAGAGGCGCAAAAAAAGTACTGTTCGAGCGGAGCGAAGCGTAGTCGAGAACCTAAAACAAGTAATGCTTCTCGACTCGTTGTCCCGCCTTGCGGGCCTACTCACTCGAGGGGTAGGGGAGAGTCACTCCAACTTCAAAAGCGAGCCGGCTTTCTCCAAAGCCTTTTCTCCCAAACCCTTTTGCGGGGCCGTTGCTTTCTCAAGCCTCTTTTTTAGCTCTTTTTCCACATCGTCTCGGCTTTGGCTTCCCAAAAGCATCATAATTCTTCCTGGGATGGCCTTTTTGGTACCAATGTTTAAGATTTTATACCCCCACTGCTCGGTAAAGAAGAAGTTGGTGAGAGCGTCCCACATAAATTGCTCGGTACCAACTTTAACCCCGTCCTCATTGATTTCATGATTAACCTTTTCCGGTTTTACGGTAGCTAAAACATAAGACACAAAGCCAAGGCTAATAATAACGCCAATAAGCAAGAACTCCCGTACCATAAGGAGAATTAGCCCCAAAACTAATACCACCACCGCAATGGTGGTAAAGTACTTTTTATCCCTAGATTTAAAGGGTCTGGCCGGTGAACTCCATGCAAGTTCTTTGACCTTTTCTTTTTTTTCCAGAGTTTCTTTAGTAGGTTGTTTTACATTTTCTGCCACAAAATCACCCCCTTATGAGAAGTATTATCTCACAAAATTTGGTAATATCTAACTGTTACGGAGAGGTGCCTGAGTGGTTAAAGGAACGGTTTGCTAAACCGTGCTCGCGAAAGTGAGCCGCGGGTTCGAATCCCGCCCTCTCCGCCATGTTAGTAGAGAGCAATAAGGAGTGGTTAAAGGAGCCCTGCCTGACTGCCGTCTAGGCAGGCAGGGGTTTGCTAAACCGTGCCCGCGAAAGTGGGTCGTGGGTTCAAATCCCACCCTCTCCGCCAGTAATCTATGAAGAAAGAAATTGTTATCTATCAAACAAAAAGTGGTGCTCTTGAATTTAAGGGAGATTTTGAGAAGGATAC
>JBDRAO010000051.1:0-22666 GCA_043823645.1 bacterium | reverse complement strand
CCCTGAAATACAGCTTTGAATCAGCATGAACATACCTAATCATCATATCAACGATAGTCCCATCAGCTGGTGCAAATGCCAATTGAGCGTCCGTAGCATCACTTATTGCAATCCTACCATTAACTTGTAGTTTTGACCCCGGCCCCGTCGTCCCGATGCCGACGTTGCCGGTGCTTGTTTTTATCACCATAGACGGAGCAGAAACAGCATTATCCTTCACAAACCATAAATCACCGTTTACAGAGCCAATTATTGCAGTTGTCCCGGATTGACTAAGCAACCCTACATCTGAAGAATCGCCCCACCCTAATGATCTAGCGCCATTTCCATAGATTTGCGCTCCTTGTGTACCCCCGGAACCACGCACACTTAATTTCGCCCCCGGCGTCGTTGTCCCGATGCCGACGTTGCCACTAATATATGTATTGTGTGCCAAAATCCCATTGGCGATAAAGTTCTGAGTACCCTCTACTTCAATATCGTAAACTTGTTCCTCTCCCACATATTCAATTGATTGGATTTTGTCCCACACTACATATGGTGGTAAGTGGGAAGTGGAAAGTGGGGAAGTGACAACAATGCTGTCTCCTGGTTTGAGATATATGGCTTCTAGCCAGAGGCTCTCTTCTTGTAATAGTTGATTAGCCCCATTAGCATAGCTTGTATCTGATATGTTCTCTGAGTAATTGGGTTGATCTGATCTTGGTTCAGGTATTTCAATCTTACTGCCAGTTCCAAGCAAGCCACTGTCTCGTACAAACTTCCTCTGGCTGTGTATAGGAACTGAAGAAATTCCTTGGGTGTCTGTCTCCCCGCTCCCTCCGCTATGTTCAGAAGGATTGATGTGGCTGCCCTCCTCACTTGATCTGTGAGACCATATCTCTCTTGTTTCGGAAAACTCATACTGACTCGATAGATACTCTCTGCCAATACCATACTCTCTTGCCAAACTTTCAATTTCTTGAAGCTGTGTTCTTGTCTTTGCTTCTCCACGAGTTAAGTTTACCATGTAGGGGTGATTAGCAGTGGTTCTAATTCTTTTCCCACTCTCTGTTACCAATTCAAACACAGGCTTAACTCCCATATCCAATAAAGCAGTGACTTCTCTTGATTCAATCTTTCCTTCTTTCTCATTGAGTGAATACACATATGTCCCAGGTTTAATATTCCTTATCTCTTCCTCCTCCACTTCCCACTCTCCACTCTCCACTTCCTGTCCAGCTTCAATTGAATCAGGTACTACACTCAAAAGAGTATCCCCAGTAACACACTGTCCCTCCACATGTAGCTTCTGGACAGGATTGGTTGTCCCGATGCCGAGCCTTCCGCTACTCCCATCTAAAAACAGCAACTCATCCAATGAGTCAGAATTGTACACGCGGTAGTCAACATCAGCCGATCCGGTGTAGAGGTTTACAGAAGTGGTGGCATCAAGAGTCATGGCGTCAACAAACTCCGAGTAGTCCAAAGAGTCAGCGGTAAGGTCGCCCGCTCCAATGGCCGAATAGCTGGGAGTGGTGCCTCCGTGCAATACTTGATTGGCTGTTCCCACCCCCAGTCTGGTTAATACTCCTCCGGCGCTTCTATAGTAGATGTCTCCGGTGGCATCGGAGCCTAAGGTTAGGGTTACTCCTCCCAAGACATTACTGGAGTCGGTCAGAGTCTTATTGGTCAGGCTGTCTGTCGTGGTTCTTCCCACATAGGTATCGGTTCCCTGAAAGGTAATGACAGTGGAGTCTGTCCCTGCAAAAGTTATTGAGTTATTGGTTGCCAAAGTCTTACCCTCGGCAATAGTTAGGGTGGAGCCAGTAGCCGGAGCAGTAATGGCTACTTTATTAATTGAATCAGCCGTGGCCACTCCCAGAGAGGGGGTTACCAGAGCAGGGGAGGTGGCAAAGACCAACACTCCCGAACCAGTTTCATCGGACACGGCATTTAAAAGATCAGCCGATGCTCCGGTAGAAACTAGGTTCTTACTGGCATCGGTAAAGACAGCCCTGGAGGCAGTCAAGCCTCCCACTCTCACATTACCGCTACCTCCCAGTTCTAAAGCCACATTGGGTAGAGTAGTTCCAATCCCCACATACCCGGAAGAGCCATCAAGGAAAAGCAGTTCATCCAATGAGTCAGAATTGTACACACGGTAATCCACATCGGCGCTACCGTTATACACATTAACACTAGTACTGGCATCAAGAGTCATGGCGTCAACAAACTCCGAGTAGTCAAGAGAGTCTGCCGTAATGGAGGCGGCTCCCAGAGTGGTAAAGGAGAGGTTGCCCCCGGCATCAGTGACCATTACCTCATTGGCATTGCCATCGGCCGAAGGCAGGGTCATAGTCCAAGAGGTAACCGTGGCCGGAACATCCAAAGTTAAAGTGCCGCTGGTGCCCCCTGCCAAATTCAGTACTCCGGCCCTGCTTCCGGCAGTACCCAAAGAGAGTAGGACAGATGGGTTGGTAGTACCCACCCCCACATTGCCGGCAAAGTAGTTTTTGTCTGTTGTCCCTGCTTGGTATATTCCATAGGTGGTTGAGGCGGTAGTTAGATCCTCGATATACATTCCATAGGAATTTGTAATTGTCCCGCCCGTTATAGCATCATCAACATAAAATCCATAAAGATTAGTAACGGTTGCTCCTGCGGCAATATCCAAATAGGCGTTGACAGCTTTGGCAGTGCCGGTAGTTCCCGAGTTAATGTCCAGTTTGTAATAGCCAGCAATGGCGGTTGCAATGCTCGCGTCAACCTGAGCTTCTTGGTGGAGGCCCCTGAGCTCTCCAGTTGACGCGGTTGAGTTATAAGCCCAAAAACCGGCGCCGATCAAATTTGCAGAACCTCCGCCCTTGCTATAAAAATCCGCCTCAAGTCCATACTGCCAGCCTGAGGTGTGGGTTTTATCAACGCCAAGATACACAACAGGGACTCCAAGAGGACTACTAATATTTCCGCCGGCGCGCACATCAAAAAGCGCGGCGGGAGCTGTTGTCCCAATACCCAATTTGCCGGAAATATAATTTTGCGTCTCGCCGGAAAGATACAACCCGTAATCCGGAGCGCCGGTAACCTCGATGGCTTTGGAGACGGCAGATCCGGAATTGGGAATATTAAGGGTTAAGCCGGTAATGGCATTGTCGCCCGAGGTTAAATTGGTAGAAAGATCAATGTTTAATCCGGTAAGGGCACCGGCCAACGAGGCGGCGGCAGGAAAGCTCATGTTAAAGCCGGTTCCCGAAGTAAATCCAGTGCCTAAGTCAATTGCCAAATTGCCGGTTTTCTTGGGGTTGATAACAATGTTATTGCCTTCAGTCGTGTATAGAGCGTAATCCGAAGTGTCGTTTTCAAAATCAATATCAAGTTTAATTTGCCCACTGGCGTTGTCATTGTCAGCGGCTAAAGGAGAAGAGTCATTAAAAGCAGACCAGGAGCCAGTAAAGATGATATCAGAGCCGCTTGTGGAAGAAGCGTTCCAGGCAAGAACCCCGTTGGAATTATTGGGAGTACTGGTTTTGGCGTGGGTTTCAAAAATTTCTAAATCACCGCCGGTGCCCTCATGTTTAAAGACGACTGCCTTTGCGGCCGGATCAGCGCTAGTATTTTTTGCGTAAATAAAAGAGGACAAAATTCTAAAGTCGTTGGAGCCGGTAAACCTAACGGCGTACACCGGCCCTGCCTCGGATTGGTTTATATAAATATAAACATTGCTTAAAAAGCTGACATTGGCACTGGCGTCACTGCCTGGTACAGAATTGGCAACAATAGCGGTTGTTTCCGAACCGGTGGGATAAATGTAGGCATCCTCTACATGACACCCACTGCCAATAGTTATCCGACCGTCAATTTGCGTTTGCCGCCAACCCTGGCCTTTTAAAGAGACATAATCAGGCAAAGTCACATCCTCATCGTAAGTTCCGGCCATTACCCAAATTACATAAGGATTGGCGGCTGAAGCATCACCTAGTGTGTTAATGGCCGCGACAGCTGTGGCAATGGTGGTATAATCGCCGCCGCTGTTACGGTCAACGGTGATAACATTGTCATAAGAGGTGACTGTGCGGGTGGCATGGAATGAACCCGCCACATCAAGGGTGTAGGCGGGTGCCGTTGTCCCAATGCCGACATTTCCAGTACCATAGAAAGAGAAATTGTTACTATTTAGATTAACTTTTGTACTCGCATCTAAAGTCATCGCATCCACAAACTCCGAGTAGTCCAAAGAGTCTGCCGTAATGGAGGCGGCTCCCAGAGTGGTAAAGGAAAGGTTGCCGGAGGCGTCAGTGATCATCACTTCATTGGCATTGCCATCGGCCGAAGGCAGAGTCATAGTCCAAGAGGTAACCGTGGCCGGAACATCCAAAGTTAGGGTGCCGGCTGTTCCTCCAGCCAGGTTTAGAGTCCCAGCGGTAGCGCCAGCCGTACCCAGAGAGAGTAGGGCCAAGGGGTTGGTAGTACCTACTCCCACATTGCCGCTAATATAGGTATTGTGCGCCACAATGCCGTTGGCTACAAAGTTACGGGTTCCGGCAATTTGCAGATCGTAGGTTTGCAGTTTTTTGAGTTTTTGGATACCGGTTACCTTTTCAAACCCATCAACGGTGGCTACATATTGGCCCTCTTTAATACCACCCACCTTAACCCACTTGGCTCTTGACAAGTCGCGATCTGTGTAGTAAGATTCACTTAGAATATGGTCATGCGGGCGCCTAACCATAGAGCTTTGGTCTCTGTGTGAAAGCGCTCTTAAGGCTTTATGCCCTTGACCATTTCTTTTTGTTTCAAACTCTGCTGTTAAGATACTATCTACTTCCCTTTTTCCCAAATGTACTCCATAGGCGGCAAAGTGAGCTGGTGATCTTTTGCCAACGCCGGCAAAATTGACCTCTGTTTCAGGGAAGGCTCCCTTAACAATATCTCTAATTGCCTGATTGTGCCCGGTATAGTCGGTATCAATTAGTATTTCTCCGGGGTAAATTTTGGCCGCTTTAAAGGCTGCTACAATTGAGTGGGCGTAGGTTTGAGGAGCAAAAAGGTCGGGTTTGTTTTGTTTCTGGTAGGTCTTTTTAATAGCCTTCTTTGTGGCTTGGTCTAGTTTGACGGTATATTTAAACTCTCCCAAGGCAACACCTATAATAGTTGGTTTGGTGAAAGTTTCTACTCTGTTTGCTAAATCTACCTCAAAAGTGCCATGGGTAATTAAGGGTTTATCCAGAGTAAAATAGGGGTGGTTGGCTGTGGTGAGGATTCTTTTGCCCGAGGCGGTAGTTAGGGCAAACACTTCCTGTTTACCTTTACCCATGGTCTTTTCCACCTTTTGCCAGGCAAATTTGCCGGTTTTGTCGTTTAGGGATAGCACCTCATCTCCCTGTTTGATATCTTCTACCGGAATATCCTCTTCCTCCCACTTCCCATCCTTATTTTTCCTGCGTCTTTTAATTAGGGTGCCTTCAGCCACACACTCTCCCACTACATGAAGCTTTCCTGCCGGAGCAGTGGTACCCACCCCCACATTGCCGGTGCCGTAAAAGGTCAAATTATTACTATCGAGGTTAATGGCGGTATTGGCATCTAGGGTGGGGGAGTCGGACAGGTGGGAAAAATCCAGAGAGTCGGCCACAATGTCTAGGGTAACAGCGGCGGTTTCCATCCCACTGCCAACTACTATAATAGTATTGTTACCGGCATCAGCTATGGTGGCTACATAATTGCCGGTGGTGTCTGTTCCCAAGTCGATATCACCGGAGTGAGTGTTAATCCATGAGGAGCCGTCGAAAATCTGTATTTGGTTGAGTAGAGTGTCGTAGGCAATGTAACCCTCACCGCTGGTGGGGTTGACAATAGAGCCTCCCAGCACATTTGGCAAAAGGAGTCCCTGTTTGCCAACGCTGGTGTGATCAACGGCCGAAAGGTCCAAAAGATCTCCGTTGGCAAACAATAGGGTGGGGGAGAGGTCGGTGGTGGTAATAGTGTTATCGTCAATTTTAACTGATGTTACAGAGCTGTTTCCTAGCTTTTGGGTAGTAACTACCTCGTAGGCAATCTTATCGGTGGTAATGGCAAAGTTGGCTATGTCGTCCGAGTTTACCCCTCCCCCAAGAATTTTAGTACTATCAACTGCGTCCCCCAACAAATTTGCCCCACCTACTATTAACGCTTCGATGTATCCTGCTTCATCAAACACTACTATGTTTCCGGCACTACTACCAGGCACTCTTCCTTGGAGATATTGGGCAGAGAGATTGCTAACCGTAAGCTTAAGGTCTTCTTTGGTGACCAGATTGCCGTGGTCGTCTACGCTAGAAACATCTGCCAGGGCAGGAATATTTTCATGCTTAATAATTGTAAGATAGGTGTCTCTGTCAACCCAGCTTAAAAAAACCAGGGCCAAATCGCCCAACGGTTTTAAGGCTCTACCTATGGCAGATACAATAGTGTTTTCTTTTACCGGTTCCTCTTTAGGGTATTTGGCTCCCAGCACTTGTTGAGTTTGCGCCACCGGCGCGCCAGTACGGTAGCCAAAGAATTGAGCCGTTTTTTCAGGCGAGAGCATAAAAGAAGCGGTAATGCCAATAAGGCAGATAAGCAAAGTATAAAAGGCAAATGCCGGGGCAAAGGAGACATGTTCTTTTAGCGGTGCAGACCGCGGTTCTTTTACTAGGAAACTCTCCATGGGGCTTTTCTCTTTGATAGGCGCAACTTGCGGCTGAGTTTCCACGGGCGAGGGCCCAAGAGGTTGGGGGTTGTAGCGCTCCTGAAAGTAATCGGAATTTGCAAAATTATCTAGGTTGGTTTTTCGGTAAAGCCGCTGGTCCCTTTTTCCTCTTTGCGGGTTAAGAAGCGCTTTTTCCTCTAAACGGCGCAGAGTCGAGGGGGAAATGTTTAAAAGATCGGAGGCCTCAGAAATGGTCAATAGGCTGTTACTTTTTACCTTATTAAGATCGTTAAGGTGGAAATAGCGAGTTTGGCCATTGAGTCTAACAGAGGGGAGTTTGCCGGATTTATCCCATCTTCTTAAAGTGTCAATGGAGACTTTAAGATATTTGGCCGCCTCACTAATGGGTAAGGGCTGTTTTTGATTTTCTAGTAGGTTATTTGTTGTCATGGCAGGCTTTGCATAGGCTTGGTTAGGTAATGCCTAGGCAGACCTTACCTTAATTGATATTAAAGCGTTTGTCAAGTGTTTTGTTATTCGAGAAATCACCACGAGCAAGAAACAGTTTTTGCCTTTCGAGAAATCACCACCCCGGTGTTTTCTCGCCTTGCATTTTCTCGAGCTATGCCGAGTACGGCATAAGTTTTCGAAGAGCAAGAAACAGTTCTTGCCTTTCGAGAAAGAGCCAGGGCGCAAAGCGAGAGGCACAGCATGACTGATTTAAATGAGCGGCAATGTTAGCAAGAATGTAAGCAGGGTGGGGTAGGGGGCCAGTCGCTAAATGCCCGAAGGTAAACTACCAAGTTTGGACATAAGTCACAGAGATTGCTTTAGAGTTAATTTTGGTTTGAGCGGAGCCAAAAGGGTAGGGGGGGGGGGCAGGGGAAGTGGTGGGGGAAAGGTTAGGGAAAGGAGCCGGTGGGGTAGGGAAGGTGGGAGAGGGGGTGGAAGGGGGGAGGGGAGAAAAGAAAAACGGGGCGGTGGGTGGAGCAGAGGATGCCGCTAAATCAATATCCTCTAGATTTAAGATTCGGCCGGCGAGTATTTCTTTCAAAGGATTGATCAAGTATTACTATGGTAAGGTTTGCCAGCCTGGTGGGTGGTACATAGGCACAAGTTACCAAGCTTTAGGTAAAGGATTTGCCCAAAAGTGTGTTTGGGGCAGTGCCCAACACCTCTTTGCATTTTCTTTGTCCTCTAAGTGGGGCTTCGCAATCTCACGGACGGGGCGTTTGCTTACTGCAGGATGACGATGCGCTCCAGCCACTTTCAAAGTTACCGCTATAATGTAATAATATGCCGGATTTCACAATGGGCCAAATTTTCTTAAAGGGAGAGGAGATGGGTCGGTAGGTTTAGAGGAGGGAGGGGTGCACTGTTATCGGTAGTAGTAGATGGGGTTATCGTCCTAATGGTACTACCAAGTATCGGTATGTATTTTCCATAGTATGAAGCGTCTAATTATTGCCATCATAAAATTTTACCAGAGGTTGCCCTTGCCCACGCATAGTGTTTGCCACTTTACACCTACTTGTTCCGAGTATACACTGCAAGCGGTGCAAAAATACGGTAGTATAAGAGGGCTGTGCTTGGGGTTTATGCGAATTATTCGCTGTAACCCTTTTAGTAGGGGAGGTTTTGACCCATGCCCTAATAATTCGTAATTTATTTTTATGTGGCAGAGTTTTTTAATTGAACCTTTAACACAATTATTTCTCTTTCTTTACAATATTTTGGGGCAGAATATGGGTTTGGCTATTGGGGCCCTAACCCTGATTTTACGGCTGGTATTGCTTCCTTTGAGCATTCCGGCCATTAAGGCGGCTGTAAAGCAAAAAGACTTGGCCCCAAAGCTTGCCAAACTTAAGGGGCAGTATGGTAGCGATAAAACCGGCTATGCCAAGGCGCAAATGGAGCTAATGAAAAAGGAGGGTTTAAACCCCCTGGCGGGGTGTCTGCCTCAAATTCTGCAAGTGGTGGTGCTTTTTGCTCTTTATAAAGTATTTATTGATACCTTGGGGAAAGACAGTATCAATACTAATTTTCTCTATCTTGACTTAGGTTTGCCAGACCAGTATTTTATTTTGCCTTTGCTGGCGGCGGCCGGTCAGCTGGTAGCCTCTAAAATTATGATGCCGGCAGTGCAGGGGGGCGTTGCGGTAGCCTCGAAAACAGATGACAATAAAGACGATTTGGCATACAATATGCAAAAGCAGAGCCTGTACCTTTTTCCCATTATGACTCTGGTGGTAGGTTACAAATTGCCCTCAGGTTTAGTGTTATACTGGTTTTTGAGCACAGTTTTTTCGGCGGCCCAGCAAGTAATTTTGCAAAAAGTATATGGAAAAAAATGATCCGCAAAAAATAAAATTTGTTGAAGAGACCCTTACCCGGCTTTTGGAGCTTTTGCAGATTGAGGCTGACTTTGCAGTGGGGCAGGAAAAGGCGGAAGGGGAAGACCGCCCCTTAATTAAAATTGATTTAGAGGGGGCTGATTTAGGTATTCTAATTGGTTATCATGGCGAGACTTTATCTTCTCTCCAACACTTTATTATTTTATCGCTGTATCGGGAATACAATGAGTGGTTCCAGGTGGTTTTGGATATTGGCGGTTATAGGCAGGAACAGGAGGAACGGTTGAAAATAATTGCCAAAAAAGTGGCCGACAGGGCCCTTTTTGAACAACAACCCATCCATATGCAGGCTATGCCTCCGTTTGAAAGAAAAGTCATTCACACTGCCTTGGCCGGAATCGAAGGGGTTAAAAGCGAGTCAGAAGGGGAGGGGAGGGAAAGACATATTGTGGTAAGCCCGCAGTAGCGGGAAACCCTAAATACTAAGTTCATCCGCAAGCGGCGATTGAGTACAATTTCAAAATTTAAAACATTTGAATTTGGAGAATTTGAACTCCTGCCTGCCGGCAGGCAGGTGTTTAGGACTTAGAGTTTGGTATTTAGAGTTTAATAGTTATGAAATTTACAGTTTTGCAGGAAAACCTAGCCCGCGGTTTGTCTATTGTTTCTAAGGCTGTTTCTGTTAAGGCTCCCTTGCCCATTTTGGAGAATATCCTCATTACTGCTCAAAAGGGCGAGCTGATATTGGCGAGCACCGATTTAAAGCTGGGAATTATTACCAAAGTGGGCGCCAAGGTGGAAAAGGAAGGTTCCTTGGCCGTGCCGGCCAGGGTTTTTTCTGATTTAGTAGGCACTTTGCCCAAAGTAACCCTCGATCTTTTTGAAGAAGCCAAGGTGTTACACATTAAAACTCCCCAGACCACTTCCAGAATAAATGGCTTGGCTTCCGAGGAATTTCCCAAATTTATGCCCCTGGCCCCAAAACCCTTTTTAGAGATAAATTCAAAAGTATTTTCCGAAGCGGTGGGCAAGACTGCCTTTGCGGCGGCGGGGGACGATGGTCGGCCAATTTTAACCGGATTACTGCTTAAAACTGCCGGTAAGAGTGGGGTTTTGGTGGGGGTCGATGGCTTTCGTTTGGCTGAATATCGGTTTGAACTAAAGAGCGCCGCCAGCTGGCAGGGAGTTATTCCGGTAAAAGCCATGGTTGAGGTGGCTCGGCTTTTTGCCGGCGGAGAGGGGCCTATAAAGGCTTATGATCAAACCGATTCAGGCGAGGTGGTGTTTGAAAAAGAGGCCACCCAAATTTACACCAAATTGTTGGAGGGGGAATTCCCTGATTATAAGAAAATTATTCCCAAAGAGCTGAAAACTACAGTGGAGGCCTCTTTAGAAGAGTTGCTCCAGAGTATTAAAACGGTTAGCGTTTTTGCCGCTTTGGAATCCGGCGGGGTGTTAAAACTTAAAGCCGATGAGGCCAGCGGTACTATTGAACTTTCGGCTTTGGCTGGCGAAGTGGGGGAGAATAAGACTGTGCTGGATGCCAAAGTTGAAGGGGAGCCGGTGACAATTGCATTTAATAACAAGTACTTGAGTGATTATTTGAGTAATGCCAAACAGGAGGGAGTAACTCTGGCATTTAACGGCTCTTTATCTCCGGCTAAATTTAAAAGCCCCAAACAACCTCATTATACTTATATTGTTATGCCGGTGAGGGTGCAAAGCTGAAGTTTTTGCTGTAGACTGTTGCCACAGGGCCGCGTAGCCAAGTGGTAAGGCAATGGTCTGCAAAACCACTATCGCGGGTTCGATCCCCGCCGCGGCCTCCAGTTTACCTTGTTTCACCACCACGGCTTGATTTTACCACAGTTAGTCTGTTATTATTGTCTCAATGATTAGAAAAATTCTGGTGGCGTTTTTTAGCATACTAGCCTTAGCGGGCGCCACCTTTGCTTTTTACAAATTTGTTTACCTTAAGTCGGCTGTTTTCAACAAAGCCGGTTTAACAGTAAACACTTTCTACCCTGGAGCCAAAGTGTACCTAGACAACGAACCGGCCGGGGAGACTCCCTTTTCCACTCAAAATTTAGCCTCCGGCGAGGTAACCTTGGCGGTTGATGGCAGATACGGCCGTTTTGAAGACAAAATAACTCTGGAAAAAAATACCATTGCCCTGGTGGAGCTTAAAATAGCGCCCATTGCCGACTTGACCCAAACCCAAATTCTTTGGCTGGAAAGACAGCCCGGGGAGCAGACTTTAAGTGTGCTTTCCAATGTTTTGGGAGTAAGAGTGGCCCTAGACGGCCAAGATAAAGGTTTGGCTCCGCTCACAGTAGATGACATCACCCCGGGGGAGCACAGTGTGGCTTTTTCCAAAGACGGCTTTGAGCCTATTGCCGCCACAGTAACAGTTTTGGCAGACCACCGAGTAAATTTTAAGGTTTCCCTGGTGCCAATTTTGGCGGCGCGGGAGCCAAAAACTATTGAGTACCCCTCCAATTTGATAGCAGTGGTCAACTACACCCCGGAATTTCTGCCAAGTTTTTTAGTAGCCAGCCCTGCCAGTTGGGTAAGAGGTTTGGCTTTTTTAAAAGAATCTCAAGATCAAAATTACCAGCTTTCCTTTAATTATCTGCTGGATTATGAGGGCAGTATTTACGACAGCTCTGGCCACCTGGTGGAGGCGCCAGGAGAACTCGACCTTAAGGAAGGAGTCAAGTTTGGTTATTTGGGGCGCGATCCTGCTCTTGAGACTCTTTCTCAGAAAGCCGGCGAAAGCCTAGACAATTTTTTGAAAATTGCCTTTGGAGATTTGGGACAGCAGATTGAAATTCTCCCAACCGGTCTTGGGTTTCTAAGGGTGCGTGAACGCTCTCAAGTTTCGGCGTTAGAGGTGGGGCGGGTTACTGTAGGGGACAAGTATCAAGTACTGGGGCAGGAAAACGGCTGGTATAAAATAGAATATACCAAAGGTAAAGAGGGCTGGATATCGGGGGATTATGCCAAAGAGGTTACGCCGTAGTATCTTTTGCCTTTTCTTTAGTTTCTCCTTCCTCTTCTTTCTTTTCCTCGGTGGCTTCAACTTTGGCCACCGCCTCCTCTTCCGAAACCGCCTCCTCTTCCTCTTTTTCTTCTTCCATTTGGGCAAAGTCTATTTTGGCTACCGGCTCATCTTCGGCCAGCTCTATGGCAAGCTTTTCGCGGTCTACCTTTAGGTCGCCTATTACAATAGTATCGCCCACCTCTTTAAGTTGGGCGGTATCCACAGTAATAACAGAGAGGAGATCGCCCGGCAGACATTCTATTTCAATCTCATCAATTAAGGTTAGCAAAATACCAACGCCGTTTTTTACCACCTCCGGCTCACCGGTGAATTCGAGCGGTACTCTGGTTTTAATTTTTTGCGCCAAATCAACTTGCCTTAGAGTGGCATGGATGGGCTCTCCAGTAACCGGGTGATACTGGGGCTTATCCAACAGCACCTTTTCACTACCCTTCCCCTCAATTTTCAAATCTACCAAAGTAGATTCGCCGGCTTCTTGGTAGGCGCGGCGAAATCTATCAAGGCTTGTTTGCAGGTTTTTAACCCCCTCTTTGCCGTAGAGTCCCAGGGGAATAATGCCTTGGAGGCGAAGCCTTTTTACCTTTTTCCCTTCAATTGTGCGTAAAGCGGTGTTTAGTTCCATAAGCTTCATTATTTATGTCAAACTCTATGTCCTTTGTCAAATAGCCCTCAAAGGAGTAAGGGCGACCCCCCAGAGCCGGGGTGTAGAAAAAACTAAAGGTGGTGTCTTCCATACCCGATTGTTTTTGGACCCTTAGCTTATAATTGGAGGCATTAATCTCGGGCGACAAATCCCAGCTTAAAGTTTTAACATAATTTTCCTGAGATTTAATTGTTTTATAAAATGTTTGGGTGGAGCCATTTTTTAATACCGTGGCAAAGACTTTATAATCTCCCAGAGGCCAAACGGCGGTGTCGGCAGTATTGAGGTATCCAATGGTAAGGGTGGCTTGCAAACTGCCCTGGCGGTCAGTCTCCTCGACCTCGTATTTTATGTGTCTTTTAAGAGTGTAGTTGGCTTTGTTGGCCCCCAAATTTGCCTCCACCAGCATAAGGTAGTCACTCTTGGGCTCAATGCTTGTTTTCCCATCCCAGCCGGCCTGGGCAAGGGTTTGTTCCAAATTGCTATTTAATAAAAATACCTGAATGTCTTTTTGATTGAGGCTTTCATAAATTAGGGGCGCCATTTTTAGCAATTGCTCATTGGGGTTGCTTAAAATCTTTTCTATTAAACCGCCGGCCAAGGCAGACATAAAACTTTTTTTGTTTTGGGCGCCTTCAAAGTAGTTTTTTTCGGCAAAGAAAATGGCTTTTTCCAAAACATTGCCGCTGTCAATGAGACCGTATTTTTGAGTTTCCAAGGGACCCAGCTTTTCCAAAAGTTCCCGAGTGGCGCTCAAGTTTACCGCCACGACCCCGGCCAACTCCACACCGCCAGCCTCTCGGTACAACTCAAGCATCCTTTGGGCGTTTTCGGGAAAGTTGGGGCTAAAATTGGCATCTCTTAAAAAAACCTGAGTTACTCCCAGATACTTGACAAACTCTGCCGGCGCGGTAAGCCCGGCCTCTTTTTCTTCTAAAATACCGTCCAGGTTGTAAATATCGTCGGTTCTAAAGTCGGAAATTTTTCCTTTATTGAAAGTAATTAAAGCGTAAGAGCCCACAAACCCACCGCCCGCGCGCAGTTCCAGATTATTTTGTAGTAGTACCAAATAATTTTTTGGAGCCATAAAGCCTAAAAGTTCCGGCATTTCCTTTACCAACCGCGATAGGGTGGTAAGCTGGCCGAGTATTCTGTCCTGATTATTTTGAAAATATTCCAGGTGGTCAATAAATTTGGCCTCACTGCAAAAAAGCATAAATCTTTCCAGCCCCTTGGAAAAATTGGCTGCCGCCATAATAAGCTCACTCTCTAAGGGAGGGTTTTCCGGTGAGTAGGGGGCGGCCGCCTTGAGGCTTTGTTTTACTATTTCCAAGCCCTTGGCCTCATAATAAATTGTCTCGGCTCCGTATTGGCCGGCCGAGAGGAGGTGTTTCATATTTGGCGGCAAAAGATTAAGTTTGGCAGTAAATGAGGCGACTCTTTCAAAATGCCGGCCGGCTGTGAAGGCCTGCTCGCTACATTTACTAAACTCGGCCTCTTTACAAGATTGGATCGCTCCTTTTAAATTCCACCCGCCCAGGGCTAGGCTGGTTCCTAAGTATAAAAGGGGCAGTAAAATTGGGAGTGTAAGTAAAAAAGCGCGGCGGGGCAGTTTGAGTTTGAAAGAGGGAAGATTCAACTGGGGCAGTGAAAGTGAGGGTTTTTTAAAGTGGGGGGGTTCAATGTTAAATGAGATCCTGCTATTTAGTATGGGGGTGACGGCAGGGGAGAGGGGTTTTGGTTTTTGCCAAAGCAAAGGCTTAATGCCCTCTTTAAGGTCAATTTGCGGCTCCCAGTTTAGTTGTTCCAGATTTTCGGTGTTTATGGCGGGGTACTCGTGGTAGGTTTCCTTGTCGTCCGGCAAAAACTCCACCTCCAAAGGCATTAAACCGGCTCCTTTAACAATGTAGGCCAGTTCCAAATTGGTAGTGCCGCCACTGCGGCAAAGGGTAAATGTTTTGCCTGCCGTATGGGGAGTAAACATAGCTTTGGCAAGTCCGGCAGTCAGATCATCAATATGGGTGTAGTACTCTTTACTAAGACCGGTGCCGCGAACTTTTAAAGCTTCTCCTTTTTTGGCGGTTTTAATAAATTGAGCCAGAAGATGTTGGGGTTTTTCTTTTTGGAAATGCTGGCCATAATAGTAGGGTAGGCGAGCCAGGCGCGCATTGAGGTTTGTTTTGCGGTAGTACTCGTGGGTTAAAATTTCCGGCACAGTTTGATCCCCAATTGGCACCGCTACCAGCAAGGCGGCTTTGGTGTTAAGGGCGAAGTTTAAGAGGTGTTTGGCGCCCTCAATATCGCCCACAAATTGGTTTAGAGAGTTTTTGGCTTTGTTTTCCAAAGGCGGTTTGGCGCTCTCAAGGTGGAAAATATAATCAAGGCTCACTATGTTTCCCGGTAAGCCACGGGAAATGTCTGCTGAAAAAAAGTGGAAGCGGGGGTTGCCGGCAAAAAGTTTTAAATAGCCGGGGTTAGCGGGGGAGAGAGTGTCTAGGCCCACGACTCGGTATCCCAGTTTTAAGAGGTTTTCGGCTAAACTGGCTCCCAAATAAGAGGCGGCTCCGGTAATAAGGACAGTTTTGAAATGGGGGACTTTTTTAATTGTTTTTAGGGCAGTGTTACTCATAGGGCTTTGGCAAAATTATACCGCATTTTTTATTGAGTGGGAAACTGCTTGAGGTAATCCTTTAGCTGGCGACTTTCTTCATCGGTGGGAGCCAGGCTAATTAGCTTTTCGGTAAGAAGTCCGGCATTTTCTAACAGTCCGGCTCTAATGAAAGTTTTAATGAGGGCCTTTAGAGTAAGAGAGTCATAAGGGTTGAGGCTTAAGGCAGTGGCGGCATTCTCAAGGCACGCATTGGTGTCGCCCAGCATACAATAGGCATCAGCCAGTTCGCGAAAATAGGTTGGTTCGTGGCGGTTAAGTTTAACGGCCGCCTCAATGAGTTTGGCCGATTGTTCCCAGTTACCGGCCAAATTGGCTTTATAGCCTTTAGCAAAAGCAATATCAGCCAGAAATAAGTTAACTGTTTTTAGCAAAAGAAAGCTTGTCAGTGTGAGAATTATCAAAGTTTTAAGTTTTAAGTTTTGCATTTGCGTATAGCACTCCCAAATATACCCACAAATATAAACTGGTAACCACAGTGTGGAAGCCAAAGAAAAGACTGACCGACATACCAATAATGCCGGCGACCAGGGCTTTTTCAAAAGCTGAGCGGGCTTTTTTAAACCCCCAATAAATCATTCCCAAATAAGCAGACAATCCTAAAATACCTTGGGTGGCCAGCAAATTTAAGTACTCATTGTGGGCCTTGTTGTATAAAAAATCCCACTCCGAGGTGTAATTTAAGCCCTCCAGCCTAAATTTTAGAAAAGAGAAGGCAAATGTTTCCGGGCCGGCGCCAATGAGAAACACTTTGGGGGAGGATAGCCAAAGTTTAAGTGAGCCCTGCCAGACTAAAAGGCGAATAGTTCCGGTATCTCCGCCGGTGGCAGGGAGGACTTCCTCGGCCGCATAAGCTGCCATTTTATTTTGGGCCACATTTTTGAATTCTTTTATTCTTGCCCCCAACGGCCCCGGAAAGAGTATGGCCACACTCAGGCAAACCCCTGCTAGTAAAGCCAGTTTTTTAGGGTTTTTTTGGACCAATTTTTTGTTCAATAATATAAAAGCGGGCGTTAAGACTGCAAAACCTAAAAGTCCCGAAAGAGAGTAGGTGAACCAAAAGGCGGTAAACTGTAGCCCAAACAAAACAATAGCGGCATAGGTCGCATAGGACTTATACGACTTATATAAAAACAGCCAAACCGTAACCGGCATTACCACCAAAAGATAGCCGGCCAGCCAATTGGGCTGGCCCAAGGTGGAGAAGACCCGCAATTTGACATTTTGTACCCAATACTCAGCATCTATTCCAAAGTGCTGGCCTACCGCATAAAGGCTTACCGGAACAGACGCTAAAAGGATTACCTTCATCAAAGCATTGATCTTTTTTTCCGTATTCATGTTTCGATACACGAATACAAAGGTGGTGAGGTAAGCGGCCAGGGAGAGCAGGCCGCCATTAAAGCGGGTGTAGTAGCCGTAAAAGGAGACACTGTGGTTTTGGGAAAAAGTAAAAGAAATTAGAAAAGTTAAAGCGTATAAACCTACCGGCCAGAGGAGGCGGACATGGCTAAATTGCCAAATTGTTAAATTGTTGTCTTTTCTTGTTGCTTGTTTCCAAAGAAGATGTCCCAATAGGATGGAGGCTGTAAGGTAAACAAAAATCATCTTGGGAAATTCAAAGAGTTCATAAGTTTGAGGAGTTACCAGTAGGGGAGTCAGGCCAATAAGAACAAGCAAAAGTTTAGACATTAGAGTAGGTAAATAATTCCTAAAATGGTTACAAACCACGCGCATACTGCCAAGAGCAAGGGGTAGTCGGACATTAACACCCGCTCGGGCGATTCACCCCCCTGTTTTTCGTAAATGACATAAAGATAGCGCCCCAGGCCATAAATTACAAAAGGAATGGTGAGCATCATCCACTTGGGAGAGAGTAGGGTGGCCGGCAAAATTTTGGCTAGAGGCGTGCCCAGCGCTGGCTGACTACCGGCTTGAAAGGCAAACAGCGAGTAGGCCGTTAGGGTCAAAGAGGCGGAGATCATAATCATGCTGTCGAGTAACTTGTCTGGGTAGTGGCGCAGAGTTTTGCGCGTTTCAAGCGCCACATCCTCTCTTTTAAGAATGGTTTTTTCACTCTGTCTTTTACCAAAAGCAATGAGTAGCGATACCCCAATGGTGGTGAGGATAAGCCAGGAAGACATCGAAGTTAGATCAATGAGAGAACCGGCAAAAACTCTTAAAATAAAGCCGGCCGCAATCATTAAAGCGTCCAGAATAATAATATTTCTAAAGTAAAAAGAGTAAAAAAGATTTAAGCCCATATACAATAAAAGACTGGCTAAAAAGTAGGGAGACAGGGCCCAAGCCCCGTAAAGAGCCAGGGTGGCTAGCACAGCGGCGCAAACCACGGCTGTTGCCGGAGACAATTTGCCTGAGGCAATGGGGCGTTGTTTTTTGTAAGGGTGGAGGCGGTCTTTTTTAGCATCTACAATATCGTTTACCAGATAAGCGGCTGAAGAAAGCATTGAGAACAATATCACTCCGGCCAGAGCGCGGTAAAAAAAATAGGGGTCAAAGAGTTTGCCGGCAAAAAGAATGGCTGCAAAAAGAGAAAGATTTTTAATCCATTGGCGAGGACGCACTGCTCGAATGAGTTGGTAGGGGAGTGTGTTTCTAAAGTTCATAATTGAATTTTAGCATCTTAGGTGATATATTGCATTTTGCGTATGATTTTAACTTCTCATGT
The DNA here is from genome assembly GCA_043823645.1 of bacterium. GTDB lineage: Bacteria > Patescibacteriota > WWE3 > JBDRAO01 > JBDRAO01 > JBDRAO01. The sequence continues at coordinate 4,599 of JBDRAO010000051.1, read as the reverse complement.
GGCCGTAGGCATTGCCACAGCCGAGCTAATCGAAAATCCCGCTCTCTCATGGCCAACTTCGTTCGGTCTTCATTTCCTGTTTGATTTGGTGCCTCACTGGGATGCTCTAACCGGAGCTTCCAAAGAAAGGGAGATTCGCCCCTGGCGCTGGGTGGTGATGATTTTTGACATTGTTTTAGGGCTGACCCTGGGTCTCACCTTTGTCCTTCGAGCCCTATGGTTTGAGGGGAAGCCCTTTAAGGCCTTTAATATTTTAGGAGCCTGTTTTTTTAGTATTTTGCCCGATCTAATAGAACTGCCCTATGTGCTTTTAAAAAAGCATTTTGGCCCCTCTAAGGCAATTTTAAAGGTTCAGCAAAAACTTCACTGGCGGCTAAACTTGCCATGGGGCCTTTTTCCTCAGCTTTTGGTGGCCGGGGCGGCTATTTTTCTGGCATTGACAACAGCCTAAGCTTGTGTTAAATTGACTCTTGAAACCCTAGATTTGGGTTTCCGGTCTTATCTAACAGCGCATTATCCACTTTTACCTAACTCCATTTAAGTTTTTTAATTGGCGGTCTTTTTGGTGTAAGAGTGGTGGTAATGCAAAAATGTATGAAAAACAACAATGACAAAATTTTCCTAACGCCGGAGGCGTTGGAAAATATAAAAAGGGAATATGAGGAGCTAACTACGCTAAAGCGCAAAGAAGTGGCTCAAAAAATAAAAGCCGCTCGAGAAGAGGGTGATATTACCGATTCGGCTATGTATGATTCAGCCCGCCGCGAGCAATCTTTTGTAGAGGGGCGGATTGAGGAGCTTACCCAGATGCTAAAAAAGGTGGCCGTGGTCGATGAGGTATACGCGCTTGGTGGGGAAGTGGGTCTTGGGTGTCGGGTAAAAGTACACATAGAGGGCAGTGAAACCGAATTTCACCTGGTTTCGGCTCCCGAGGCGGATCCGGTTTCCAAAAAAATCTCCATTGATTCCCCCTTGGGCCAGGCTATGCTGGGTAAAAAGGTGGGCGATGAGGTGTCTTTTGAGGCTCCGGTTGGCACTATTACCTATAAAATCCTTTCGGTGGGTTAACCCAATTTGTGGTATTATAATCTTGTGACTGATGCCCAGACTCAAAAACTCCTTACAACCATAACGCGCTCGGTTGACAAGTGCGCCAAGTGCCGTTTGCATAAGCGGCGTACCAAGTCGGTACCTGGAGCTGGTTCTCACGCCGCCTCAATTGTGTTTGTGGGAGAGGCTCCCGGTTACAACGAAGACAAGCAGGGCCTTCCCTTTGTAGGTCGAGCCGGTAATCTTTTAAGCCAACTTTTGGCAGAAAATAACATTAAAAGGCAAGAGGTTTGGATTGGCAATATTATTAAGTGCCGCCCGCCGGACAATCGCGACCCCATGGTAGATGAAGTCAGGGCCTGCGAGCCTTATTTGGAAAAACAGATTGAAACTATTAACCCGAAACTGATTGTCACCCTGGGCCGGTTTGCCATGGCGCATTATATTAAAGAAGGCACTATTTCCGAGAACCACGGCAAGGTATTTAAAATAAAAAACAGGCTGGTTTTGCCGCTTTATCACCCGGCAGCGGCTCTGCGCAACACCAATGTCTTAACAATTTTAAGAAAAGACTTTACAATGATAGGGAAGGCGCTCAAGGGAGAAACAGAGGTGGTGGAGCCGGAGAGTAAGAGTACCAACGAAGATCAGTTAGAGTTAATCTAACAGTCCTTAAATATGCTTAATAAAAAGAATCCAACTTTAAAAAAAGGGCTATTGCGAGTGATTCCTTTAGGGTCAAACGCGGATGTCCAGAAAAATCTATATGTTTACGAGTATGATCAGGATATAATGCTCATTGACTGTGGCATTGGCTTTCCGGAAAGCGAGGCCCTGGGGGTAGATATTGTAATTCCGGATTTCACCTATCTTAAAGATAAAGCTAAAAGAATTCGTGGTTTGGTTCTAACCCATGCTCACGAGGATCACTACGGAGCAGTACCCTTTCTCCTTCGCGATTTTGACATTCCCATTTATGCCTCCAAACTGGCCCTGGGTTTTGTAAAAAACAAGCTGGAGGATTATGGTCTTAAAAAGAAGGTCAGTCTTTTTGAAATTGATCCGCAAAAGGGAAGTTTTAATTTGGGGGTGTTTAAAATTACTCCCTTTAGGGTGAACCACTCAATTCCCGAAGCTCTGGGTTTAAGCATTGAGACTCCGGTGGGGGTGGTGTTTCATGTGGCTGATTTTAAGTTTGACTGGAGTCCGGTGGATGGCAAAACCTTTGATGTTGACAAGGCCACTATGCTGGCCCGAGGCGGGGTGCGCCTTTTGCTTTCCGATTGTTTGGGCGCAACGACAGAAGGGTACACTCGTTCAGAATTGGGCATTGAAAAAACCTTCAATGAGATTATGGACGAAGCTGTGAGTCAGGTGTTTATTACCACCATTTCTTCCAACATTTCCCGCATTCAGCAGGCTATTAATGCCAGTATTAAGCACGGGCGCCGCGTGGTGCCCACGGGTCTTTCTATTAAGAAAAATGTGGAAACAGCCATTGAGTTGGGCTATTTGAAAGTACCCAAAGGGGTTTTGGTAGATGCCAGAAAGGCGGACAAATTAGATCAGCGCCGGGTGACTTATGTTATTACCGGCTGTTATGGCCAGAAAAATTCCGGCTTGGGGAAGCTGGGCGATGGGGAAAACAAATTTGTGACCCTGCAAAAGAACGCTACGGTAGTTTTTAGCGCCGATCCTATCCCTGGGGTGCACGACGCGGTCGATGGGCTAATTGACAAGTTGACTATGCGTGGGGCCAATGTAGTTTATGGCGAGGTGCAGGACAATTTGCATGTTTCCGGCCACGGCTCGCAGGGCGATTTGCTAATGCTGGCTTCTTTGGTGCGGCCTAAGTACTACTTACCTATTGGTGGGGGAGTGAGGCATATGAGAGCCTATGCTCAGCTGGTGGGAAGGTTGGGTGTTTCGGAAGATAAGGTTTTTGAGGTGGTTGATGTTCAAGTGGTAGAGGTAACTTCCCACAGTGTCCGTCTGGGAGAAAAAATTAGAACTGCCAAAGTGTATGTCGATGGTTCTAAGGTGGGGGATATCGGGGCGGTGGTTATTCGCGATAGGCAGGAGCTTTCCAACGATGGCATTGTGGTAGTGGTGGTCCCTTGGGATAAGCGGGCCGGCAGGATTAAAGGTAATATTCAGATTGTCTCGCGGGGCTTTGTGTATATGAAGGAATCCCAAGAGTTAATTGATGCCTTAATTGGGATAGCGAGAAAATCATGCAAGGAAATTCCTAAAAATGTTGGTTACGGGGAGATAAAGTCTCGCATTGAGCAAAAGCTTTCCGAGTATATTTTCGCCTCAACCAAGCGCAGTCCGGTGGTTTTGTCTGTAATAAGCGAAGTTTAAAAAAACTCCCCACTCCGGAATCTGTTTGACAGGTTCCGGGGTGGGGGTTTGCTCACTTCCATTTTTCTGGCATCACCGCAATGATAATTGGCAATATGCACAGGCAAATGCAGTCGCTGATAATTCCTGCCACTGTTCCCACAGACCATGATGGCGGCCCGCAAAAGGTTAGCTTGGCCACTGTGCAGGCAAGGTGAGCCAATGAAAAAACAACGGCACATTTCAGAATCCCTTTGAGGGTTCTTAGGTTTGGTGGCTCATCTTTTTGGAAGGCTCTGAAGAAAACGAAAGCCACCGAGATGGGGATGCACAATAGTATCCCCCCACTGAAAACTGGTGCCAGAACCGTAGCAAAGTTACACAAGAAATTATCCATTTCGTTCCCCCCTCGCTATTTAGTTTCCCATCTCTAAGATATACCCAGCCTACCACAAACACCCCCTAGTTTCAAGGGGTTGGTTGAATGAAGGGGTGTTTTAGCCTTACCTGGGCTGCGTTCGACATTTCAATTGGTCTAATTTAAGTCTAATAATTAGTCTAGTGATTAGGTGCCGGGTTGCTTTTTGTGTTTCCAATGTTGATAGAGTTTAGTATTATTAGGTTGTATGAAAGCCTACCAAACCAAGTCTGCCAAGCTCGCTGGCTCTGCTTATAAAGAAGTGCACAAGAAGGCCATAGCCGAATTCAACAAGATAAAGGTCAAAACTAAGCGGAGGCCATATGTGCGTTCGGCCTATTTTAATGGCGACAAGGTTTTCTTTACTTACTTTTGGCAGCACCTCTCACACAAGCCAAGAAGAATGCGGGTTCAAAGACTTAAATACTTTCCTTGCGCTATCGAGCTAATCGAAAAGTCCAAACAAGATCCGGAGATTAAGTCTCACCCCAAGAACTCGTCTGAATTTTTGTACCGGTTTATAGGGAAAACTAAAGGGAGCGCTGTGTTTTTTGTGCAGATTAAGCAGAACAAAAGAACCGGAAAGAAACATTTGATGTCCTTTTTTGGAAGAGAGTAAAAAAAATCCCCCGCAGTGAAGTATGGTGGCTCCGGCCGGGGATCTCTACCAGAGAGTACACCACATTTTTGGGGCAAAGTCAAGCGATTTCGGTTTTCGGAGGGATTTGCTATAGTAGGAGCATGGAAAAAGAGCAAGACAGCCTCAAAGCTTTAAGACACACGGCAGA
>JBDRAO010000050.1:0-2892 GCA_043823645.1 bacterium | reverse complement strand
ACATTGACATTCTTAAACCTTTTATTTTTATCTTGGGTCCTACTTGTACCGGAAATACTTCTTTATCTGAGTATCTTTGCGATAATTTTTCCGGTGAAATTATTTCGGCTGATTCGCGACAGTTTTTAAAGTTTTTGGATTTTGATATTTGAAATTCTTTCCATGCCCTCACCACTTCCTTATGCCGCCTCTTTTTTTCCACCAACGGCACCGCATCCCCAATCCCGGCCGCCGCGGTTCCTTCCCGCGGCGAGTAGATGCCAATAAAGATTTGCTTAAAACCGACTTCTCTCACCAGTTTCAGCGTGTTCTCAAATTGTGCCTTTGTCTCCCCCGGAAAACCCACAATGATATCGGTGCCAATTTTTACATTCGGGATTCGCTCGCGCATTCTTTTTACAATATCTTTGTATTGCTCCACTGTGTAATACCGGTTCATGCGCCGCAAAACATCATTATCTCCCGACTGCACCGGGAGATGAATGTAGCGATCCATTTTTGGCATCGCCAAAGTTTCAGTCAACTCGTCATTAATATCGTAAGGGTTGAGGGTGAGAAAGGAAATTTTTTCAACGCCGTGAATTTTGTGAACCTGCTTGAGTAATCTTGAAAATGGCAACCCCCCACTGCTTGGCGCAGGGCGCAGGGCGCTTGACGCCATACAAGTTTCTACGGCGTCTCGCGTCTCGCGTCTCGCGTCTCGCCATGAATTCACATTCTGCCCCAGAAGCATCACCTCTCGATAACCTACCTTGACAGCTGCCTCTATCTCGCACAAAATCTCCTCTTCTGACCGTGACACTTCTTTGCCGCGGGTATAAGGCACCACGCAGTAAGAACAAAAATTATCACACCCTTGAGATATCGGAATTAAGTAAGGCTCTTTTATTGTTCGAGCAACCCCGATGTTACATCGGGGGCGTCGAGAACCAGGGAAGGAACGACTTCTCGACTGCGCTCGAAGCTTAAAAAGCAACTCCTCATAAGTCAAAAACTCATCTACCCAGGACATCTTCCTCTTTAAAGCGGCTAAGCTTGTTCTCTTGCGCTCCCCTTTTGCCCCACCTACCATACAACCGGTTAAGATGACTACTGGCTGGCACCTGCCCTCCGTAGTCCCGATGTCCATCGGGACGAAGGAGGGGCTTTTGGCTTTTAGCGGAATAATTTTTTGCCCCAAGCCATACACCTTGTCCTCACTGCCCTGCCGCACCGAGCAGCTATTGATTATAATCAAATCCGCATCTTCCAGTTTTGCGCTTTTCGCTTTACACTTTTCGCTCAGAATCTCGGCGACTCGCCGAGATTCTGCTTCGTTCATCTGACAACCGAAAGTGATGATACAAAATTTTTGCTTGGCTCTTTTTGTTGACAAACTGATGGGAAACTGCTGGCATCACGATGCCTGTGGGCTTCGGCCCCAGTCGGCCGCCTTGTGCTGAGCCGGCAGCAGGTTGTTAGCCCTTCTCAAGGTTTCCTTTGCAGTGCAGTATTTGAAAGTAACCAGCACCCAGAAAATTATTGACAAGCAACGCACCAACTGATATGATCATACTATCACTACGAAAGAGACCCTTGTGAGGTTAGTCCTTACCGGGGGCTCTTTCATTTTCGAACAAGACGGAGGCGACTTTTGAATTGATTAAGATAGGTAATCTTTACACCAGTCCTTTTAAGCAGTATTGAGCATTTTTTGTAATTTGGAGCTAAAACTACCTTCAGTTTCCTTTTCTCCCCCAAAAAACTAACTAAGCTGGCATAATCTCCATCGCCGGCAACAACAACTGCCTTCTCAAAAGTATTCTCATACGCATCTTTAACTGCCGAAAGCACTAGATCTGCATCGCAATTGCCTTTAACTTCTCCCTTACCACTGTAAGTTGTCTCTTTGAAAACTAAGGTAAAGCCAGCCTCCTGTAAATGGGTGTAAAAGGCTTTGTACTTAGGCACCAGACCGATAAACAAGTAAACTTTGCTAACTCGATATTTCTCTCTAAGCCAAATCCTAAACTTTCCGTAATCAAGGCTCCAGCCCAAATCTTCAATGCCCTTGTGAAGATTAGCCCCATCAATATAAGCATTGTTGGGCAAGTTCTCCTTGTTTTTTGCCATATCCTGATTGTACCACTTAAGTCTTGCATTAACTTCTACTAATGTGCTAATCTCTTACCAGATGGAAAAAGAAACTCCCGAAACCCCAATGCAAGAAACCCCTCAAGCTCCCACCCCAGCTGGGAAATCTAGTTCATTACCTCTTATCGCTTTAGCTGTTGTTGTGGCTTTAGTAGTTGGAGGAGGGGTGGGGTATCTAATGGGATCAAGATCAACTTCCTCGCCCAAGGCGAGTCCGCCTCTGGCGGAAACTCCAAAAACACAAGAATCCACCACCTCTTCCCAACCTGCGACATCCGATCCAACTGCTGATTGGAAAACTTACACCGGTGAAACCCAGTATTCCTCGGACGGATCAACAATGTTTTCTCTAAAGTACCCTTCGAGCTGGAAACTTGTTGGAAGTAAACTTTACCCTTTTGGCCAGAGTGGGGATGAAGGATCGGACACAAAGCTTTTAATGGGACTTGGAGGAAGGGGACTCGAAGTCACTCCGGAAAGAAAAACATATCCAGCGGGAGTTGCAAAGTATTGGAAACTCGGAAATGATCAAAACACATCATTACTAGCCTCTTTTGACGCAAATAATGCCAGTTATATTTTTGAGTTTCAAAATATCCCCGCAGAAAGTTCGGAAAAATTAACAGAGATATTTGATCAAATCCTCTCCACTTTCCAATTCCTCGACTAAATTTCTAAAACGACCTATCGTAGCCAGTGTTCCTATCTAAACACCGACAAGCCTCTCTGTGGGAATAATCCTTCCTTGTAGAGACGCTC
>JBDRAO010000049.1:0-4069 GCA_043823645.1 bacterium | reverse complement strand
TCCGCCTTGTTGGTCCGGTAGGTGTGGGCGGCCCAATCGAGGTAATTTTCCAACCTTCGGTCTATAAAAAAATTAAAGCGAGTTTTCTCCCCTCCCCTGCCCGCCTGTTGTAAAAACTCATCAATAATTTTTGAGAGGTTGCCTTTGGTGAATTGCTTGTAGGTAATAAGTTCAGAGTCAATATGTTTGGCAAAGTTTTCCGGGGCTTCTCTGCCAATTAGCAGGAGGATCGGCTTTTTCTTATCTAAACAGAGAGCCGTTTCAAAACCTTGAGTAAAAGAACTTTTGGTAATCTCTAAAATAGCCGCATCGCAAGCCAGAATAGAAGCCATGACATTGTCCACCGGATTTTTAGAGTCTTTTTTATGAGTCAGGGTGTGGCCGCCCGCATGCAGGGTTTTCTCAATGGCGGTAGTGTTTGAGCCACTTAGGTGAATTTTCATAAAACTAGTCTAGCACTAAAGGGGAGGTTTGTCACTGCTTTTCTCTTCCACGCGAAGGGCGCTCTCAATGGCTGAGTCTAAAAGTACTGTGGCGGCTTTATCTTCGGCGCAGATGGCTATCTTTTTACCCAGCTTTTGGCTAAGTTTAGTGGCCATTTCGTCGTGATTTTCGGCCAGGCAGGCCAAACCGGTGCTTACAATTTGAATATTGCTAATATTTTGCGAGGCGGCCTCTTGGTAGAGTTTTAAAATAGTTTCCACCCCTTTGTTAAGGGCTTCCTTCCCAAGCATTATTTTGGGTTTTAGATCTTTTGATAGATCAACAAAAATAGACTTACTGCTTATTAGGGTAGGTTTGGCGCCGCTTGTTTCATAAATGTAAAGCTTAATCTGATTGGTATTAATGTCTAAAATGGCGGTTTGAGAGTTTTTCATAGCCGGCATAGATACATATTACATATGTAGTAAGTAGGTGTCAAGAGAGTGTCAGAAAGAGCCGGTTTGTGGTATTGTAGTGGTTATGAAAGTCACCGAACTCAGAAAAGGCGCTCTTTTTGTGGAAAACCAGGACCCTTGGAAGGTGCTGGAATACAATCACATTAAAGTGGGCCGTGGCGGAGCCAATATAAAAGTTAAGGCGCGTAATTTAAAAACCGATAAAATTCGCGAGTTTACTTATCATTCCGGCGCCAAGGTGATTGACGCCGATGTAGAGGTGGTAAAAACTGTCTTTTTGTATCGCACCGGTAAAGAGGCCCACTTTGCCAACAAAAGGGTTTTGCCCCTTGAGCTAGTGGGGAGTAAGGTGGATTACCTCAAAAACGGAGTTGAGGTGGGGATTGTGTGTTTTGCAGACGAACCCATTGACCTTTTAATCCCCATTACGGTGGATTTGAAGGTTACAAGGACAGACTCTGCAGTGGCCGGCAATACGGCTGGCAATGCCACCAAGGAGGCTCACTTGGAGTCGGGTCTTAAACTCCAGGTGCCGCTTTTTGTGAGCGAGGGGGATGTGGTTCGGGTAAACACCGAAAGTGGTAGCTATGTTACTAGGGTTTAATGTTTCTTCCATTTGGAAAGCGAGGTCTTGAAACCAGAGAAAAGCAAGTCAAAGTTTTCCAAACAGGCTTTCCTGCCAAGGAGCGGAGGGATGGCGTTATCTTCTAGAAAAGCCACCGGGGCTTCGAATTTCCAAAAGCCAATCTCCAGGGGGAACTTTTTAAATAAGTAAACATCTTTAAAACCCCCTACCCCCTTGGTTTGCCCTTTTACGGCCCTGCTAAGGTCAATTCCAAATTTTTGCGCGTAAAATCTTGGAAAAATGGTGTAATCCGCCCCGGTGTCCACAATTGCTGTTACAATAAGTTTCATCTTGTGCCTTTTGGAGTAGATTTTTATTTGAGCCACCGGTCTCCTAATTTCCCCTAAAACATCTGAAATTTCCTTTTGAAAATCGAATGTGAGTTGTTTAGGCATTTGAGATAAGAATCAGCGTATCTGCTTGAGGAATGTATGTTATGTTTGGCGTATCTTTAGGAAATTTCTTAATAACCTCGTCTAGAATATCCCCTGCCTTTTTGGCAGTTTTGGAAGCAAAGATCTTCCCTCCGGCAATAACAATGTGTTTTCCCTTGTATTGCTTGTCTCCATAGGCCTTGTTGAGTAGTGTTTGATTATTCATAATTGCAGTCTAACATACTAAGATTCAAAAAACCAGTAGTGCAACCAGAGAACCAGGGCTATTATAGCGTTGCCAATGCTTATGTATCCCAACACTCCAAAAATATCTCTACCATGGCTAAAATATAAGTCCAAAGGTTCAAAATGCTCCAGGTGGGGGTTTTGGTTTTTTTGGTGAGAATGGTTGAGATTTTGGTTTTAATCTTGAGGTCTTGGAGGGTGTTGCGGGTAAGGTGCATTAGAGAGAAGCAGATTAAAAAAAGACAGCCACAACTTTTGCCCAACAGTTAACATATTGGAGCCAATATAGCACCAGTTTTAATATGCGTAAATGCGGGATGTGGGGTATACTGTGGTTGTGAGAGTCTTGGGCGGGTGGTGAAACCCCTCGACAGGCTCGGGGCGAGTTTGGACACGCGACACTTCTTTTTGTGCGGTGGTGGTGGAATTGGTAGACACGCGGGACTTTAGACCGTAGCGAAGCGGAGGTCGGCGGTGAGCGAAGCGAAGCGCTAAATGTCGTGGGCGGGTGGTGGAATGGCAGACACGCGACACTTAAAATGTCGTATCCCGAAACGGATGTGAGGGTTCGACTCCCTCTCCGCCCACCATGGTTCGACAGCCTGCCTGCCGGCAGGCAGGGCTCACTGCAGGTTTTTCCGGGGTGTAGCTCATCTGCTCAACGAGGCCCCACAAACTCAATCCGCCGCAGGCGGAGCAGAGTTTTTGGCTGGCCGAATTAGTCCGCCGAATCCGGCACAGCCGGAGAAGGCGGAGCAGAGCGCCGTTATGCTTTTTCCGGGGTGTGGCTCAGATGGCAGAGCGCCTCGTTTGGGACGAGGAGGCCGCAGGTTCGAATCCTGTCACCCCGACCAGGGAAATTCGCACGACCATGGTATCAGCCACGAAGTGGCGCAATTATCCTGCCTGCCTTGCCGTAGCTTTAGCGAAGGCAGGTCACCCCGACTAATTCCCCTCCTTCCGCCACGCCCTCGCTCGGACTATTCTTTTTTTGGTGGAATTGGAGGTTGTATTTCGCAAAGCGAAATGCGCCGCCAGAAATGATGTTGCTCTTGCCCCAACCTACCCGTGCGCGGGCGACAACAAGGAACTCCCTAAAATTTCAAATAATTTTAGATTCATATCTTTTCATTAAAAGAGCATTTGAAACAACGCTGACCGACGAAAAAGCCATCGCGGCGGCGGCGATAGCTGGATTTAAAAGCCAACCAGTAAAAGGATACAAAATTCCGGCCGCCAAAGGAATGCCTACCATGTTATAAAAGAAAGCCCAAAAAAGATTTTGTTTGATTTTATTTAAAGTGTATTTGCTCAAATCAATAGCGGTGACAACATCTCGCAAATCATCTTTAATTAAAACCATTTCTCCAGTTTCCATAGCCACATCAGTGCCCGAACCTAAAGCAATACCTAAATCAGCTTGGGCCAAAGCCGGAGCATCATTAATGCCATCGCCAACCATTGCTACAATATTTCCTTCGCCCTGTAATTTTTTTATCTCGGCTGATTTTTCCTGCGGTAGCACCTCGGCTAAAACTCTGTCTATTCCAACCTGCTGGGCAATAGCTTGCCCGACTCTTTTATTGTCCCCGGTAATTATCGCCACCTTTTTACCCATTTTATGAAGCATTTTAACCGCTTCTTTTGAGTAATCTTTTAATGTGTCCGCCACTGCAATAATGCCAATAATCTCTTTATCTTGCGCTAAAATCATTGCTGTTTTACCTTGATCTTCCAAAACAACCACTCTCTTTTCTATCAAGCTCGGACTGATTTGGTTGTCGGTCATTAGTTTTCTTGTTCCGAAAAGTATTTTTTTATTTTCCCAATCGGCTAAAACGCCGTGGCCAGGTATAGCCTGAAAATTTTTTACTTCTGAAAAATTAATTTTTTCTTCTCTGGCATTATTGACAATCGCCTGGGCT
>JBDRAO010000048.1:0-2261 GCA_043823645.1 bacterium | reverse complement strand
ACCGTCAACCTGCACCGCCACTACCACCTCTTCTTGAAATACCAGGTTCTTGTCAAACTCAGGCCATGCTTGATTATGGATTGAGAAAGGCCTACCAAGGGCCGCCCACAACTCCTCGGTAATGTGCGGCGCAAACGGGGCCAAAATTACAAGAAATTTACCGGCATCCTCACTGCTTAGGCTACCCCCCCTCTCCCATTCTTTTACGAAAGACATTAAAGCCGCTACCGCCGTGTTATTTTTCAATTTATCAACATCGGCGCCGACCTTTTTAATTGTTTTCTGGAGCGATCTTAAAAGTGCCGGCGTACCGGTATTAGTCACCTTATGCTCCGATAGAAAGAGACGCCACACACGAACCAAAAAACGGCGTGTGCCATCCACCCCGGTGGTACTCCAAGGCATTGTTTGGTCATAAGGCCCCATAAACGCCATGTAAAGCCTCAAGGCGTCGAGACCAAACTCCTTGATCATATCGTCAGGATTTATCACATTGCCGCGTGATTTGCTCATTTTCTCCCCATTTTCGGCCAGAATTACCCCATGCTGGCGGCGCGCTTTGTATGGCTCGACTCCGGGAACAAGCTGTAAATCAAAAAGAAATTTGTGCCAAAACCGCGAGTAAAGCAAATGCAAGGTAGTATGTTCGGCGCCCCCTAAATAAATATCAACCGGCATCCAATAATCTAATTTCTCATAATTTGCAAAAGATTCGCTGTTTCGAGGGTCGCAAAACCTCAAGTAATACCAGGAAGAACCGGCCCAGTTTGGCATGGTATCAGTTTCCCGCTTGGCCGGACCACCACACTTGGGACATTTCGTGTTAACCCAAGAAGGGATTGAAGCTAAAGGGGATTCTCCCGTTTCGGTTGGCTCGTACTTCTCTACTCTAGGCAATTCCAGTGGTAAATCTTTTTCATCTAGAGGTACAATTTGGCACTTTCCACAATTAACTACCGGAATAGGCTCGCCCCAATAGTGCTGTCTTGAAAAAACCCAGTCTCTTAGGTGGTAACTTGTCCTCTTTTTTCCAAATCCCGCTTTGACTATCTTCTCGGTAATCTCCTCCATATTTTCCAGGGGAACATCTTTGAAACCTAGGCTGTATTTTTCAACAAAAGATTTGTCTCGCTTATCGTAAGCCGGTACGCCCATGACTGCTCCGGTGCCGTAGCTGGCCACCACATAATCGGCCACCCAAATGGGAAACTCCTCTCCATTGAGAGGGTTAATGCCGTAACTACCGGTAAAAACACCGGTTTTATTCTTAATATCGGAAATCCGCTCCAACTCGCTCTTACTTTTTGCTTTCTCAACATAATCAAAAACGGCCTGGTGCTGTCCTTCAGTAACAAGGCTCTTCAGATCCCCATATTCAGGCGCGACCACCATAAAAGTTACTCCGTACATAGTATCCGGGCGGGTGGTAAAAACACCAATTTTAAGTTCTTTTTCTTTAACCGGAAAGCTTATTTCCACGCCCTCGCTTCTACCGATCCAATTTCTTTGGGCCAGTTTTACAAATTCAGGGTAATCAACCAAATCCAAGTCAGCCGCCAACCTATCGGCATAATCTGTAATTTTGAGCATCCACTGCTCCTGCAAGCGCCTTGCAACCTTTGCGCCGCACCTTTCACAGCAACCGCCTACAATTTCTTCATTTGCTAAAACTATTTTGCAGGAAGGGCACCAACCAACCGGAACCTTAGCCTTGTATGCCAAACCTTTCTTTAACAGTTGTAGAAAGATCCACTGGGTCCACTTGTAGTAAGAAGGGTCAGTGGTGTTAATTTCCAGGTCCCAATCATAGGCCAGGGATAGGCTTTTCATTTGATTGCGAAAACGGTCAGTATTTTTCAAGGTCACCTCACTAGGGTGGGTGCCGGTTTTCACGGCGTAGTTTTCTGTGGGCAAACCAAAGGCATCCCATCCCATGGGATATAAAACCCGGTAGCCTTCGAGACGCTTTTTCCGAGCCAAAATATCTAGAACTATGTAGGTAAAGGAATGTCCCACATGAAGGCCATCACCGGACGGGTAGGGAAACTCTACCAGAGCGTAGAATTTTGGTTTAGACAAATCGCCGGATGTTTTATAAATTCCCTTCTCATCCCAAGCCTTTTGCCATTTGGGTTCAATTGATTTTGGATTGTACTTTGCTTCCATAGCAAAAATATACCATACTGAGTACAGTATGATATACATTGTGGCCGGACCAATTGGCAATTTAAAAGACATCACCCTGCGAGCCCTGGAAACTC
>JBDRAO010000047.1:0-3056 GCA_043823645.1 bacterium | reverse complement strand
GGTATTTTTTTGTAAAGCAAGCGTAAAAATAGCCAAATAGGCCGCCAAACCAAAAACACCAGTGGTGGCTAGTACAAAAAGCAAACTGGAATCGGAACCGGCGCCAGAGTGCCCGCCCTGAGGTTGCCGCCAATCGAAGACACCTCTTTCTGCTTGAGCATACCTAAAAGTATTAAAACCCACCCCTAGAAACAGATTGTCTTTGGCGACATCCCAAGTTTGGCCCCACGATTGAAAGCGCAACCTGGCCGAGTCGTCTGGATCAAAACCTCCGGCAATGCGGGTTTGAATACGAGGCACGGCAAAATAAGCCAAAAAGGCTAAAACCACCGCTCCCAAAAGCAGACGGCGCGATTTTAATAACCCCCAGATAAATATGCTCACCGCCATGGCCAGCCAGGCTGAGCGAGAGAAGGTGAGCACAAGGGCGACAACACAGATTAGCAATGCTGTGTAGGGGCGACCCTCTGTGGTCGCCCGCGGGGAACGGTCAAAGAATGTTTTGAACAGCAAATTAATCACCAACACCAAATAAATCCCCGTAAAATTAGGGTCAAAAAAGGTTGAGAGCAGGCGGTTTTTGTGCGGATCCCAACCTAAATATGTAAATTGAGACCAATCGGGAAAGAATAGGAGCTGAACAAATCCTGCCAAAGCCAGCAAAACCCCGCTAGCAATGAGCCAATTGAAAAAATCTTGGCGGTCTTTTCTGGGAAAACTAGCCGTTACAAAGTATAACCCGGCATACACCACCCAACGCGCCAAATAGGAAGCTGAGATTATTACCTCGGTGGTACTTTCTAATTGTGGTACCCCCCACAAAAGTGAAACAGTAGCTACAAAAGCAAAAACCAAAATTGCTATGCCCACCTTTGTAAGGCGCAGGCTCTTTCTAACCAGCAGGGAGTAAACCAGCCACCACCCAACAGTAACGGCCAACAGCAAATCAACCAGATACAAATTAAACCCTTCGGGCAGGCCCGGAATCTTCCCCAGTTGGCCCAAGGGAATTGAAATTATGGTTAAAATTAGTAACAGTTTTGCAATTCTCATAGCTTTAGCGCCCGCTGGTATCCCTTTAGAGGTGCTCTTGCATAATTTAGCTTAAACTTACCATAACGCGCCACACAGGTATAAACCTGGCGCATACGATACATAAAAAAGAGAGGCAGTAGTGTTTTTGGCCAATGTTTCAAGTAAAAGTGGAGGTGGTTGTAAAACATATCTTCGTACCACTTAGCTGACTGCGCGCTACCAAAGGCGCGCGAGCCGCCCTCGGCTCGAAGATGTGTAACCGCTAAGGCCGGGTCAAAAAGGATTTTTCCAAATTGGCGCGTGAGGCGCAAACAGAAGTCTGAATCCTCGTTAATGCAATTGCCGGCAAACTTTTCATCGTATCCTCCAATGGCTCTCCAATGGCTTTTTTTGAAACTTAAATTGCCGCCAGGAACAGCTGTAACCAAAGTAGGGTTTTCTACTCTTCTATAATCGGTGTTAAGTTCTCCCAGCAAAGAAAACTCACCAAAGGTTTTTCCGCCCCGTTTAATAATAAAAACGTCTTTTTCGAGCGCCGGGCCGGCCACCGCCACCACACCCCGCTTTTTGTGCGCCCCCACATGCTTTTCAACCAAATCTTTTGGCAAACGAAGGTCGTCGTCCAAAACCAAAATAATCCCTCCTTTGGCTCTTGATATACCAAGATTTTTGGCTTTTACTATGGAGGGCTTATCTAAATTAATCCATTCCACCCCCCGACGCCTGCCTGCCGGCAAGGCAGGGGTGGAATTTCCTTGATCCACCACCACCACCTCAAAATCCTTGAAAGTTTGCCTTGAAAGGTCACCCAAAAGTTGGGCCAGATACTTTTGCCTTTTATAGGTTGGGATGATGACTGATATTTGCATCTTTTATTTTCTGGGCCAGTTTAGCTAGTTCTTCATCATCAGCTCTTTTGGAATCGTTGGAAGCAATGTAGCCCTCATACTTTTCAAAAAATTTCTTGAATCCCTCTGAAAGAATTGGCTTCCACTCGGATAAATCTCCCGTTCCGTGCATTGGGAAAAGCTTGCAATGCAGGTGGTCCACCCCAAAACCTTCAAAAATTAAGCCGGTGCGGCCTACATCAGAAAAAGCAATGTCTATTTTTTGGCACACTTTTTTGGCCACCAGCAACAACTCAGAAGCAACCCTGTCGTCTTGATCTACAAAATAACTACCGTAGTGTTTCTTTGTTGTTACTACAGTGAAACCATCGGTATTAGGAAAAATGCTCAAAAAAGCCAGATGTCTCTCATCTTCCCACACTTTGTGGCAAGGAAGTTCCCCGGAAACGATTTTGCAAAAAATACAATCTTGTGGTGAGCTTGTCGAACCATCACTCATGCTTTGATAATACCACAGCAAAAAGGCCAACTAGGACAAACACCTCAGTCAACCCATTGACTACAGCCGAGCCCACAAAAGAGTAGTGGGGTATCACCACCAAATTAGCCCCAATGTTTATAATTACCGCCAGCCAGTAAATCACTGGAATGGCGCGCCTTTTACCAAGAGTAATAAGATGCCAAAGCAAGATATTGGTTACAAAAAACACCGGAAAGCTTAGGGCTAAAATGCGAAGCGGTAAAATAGAGGCTTCAAACCCCTCTCCCCCCAAAACTCTAATCATAAAAGGAGCCAATAGCCACACCAAACCCAAAGCAATTAAACCTCCAGCAAAAAGCACCACGCCCAGCTTTTTGGAGGTAGCCAAAAGGCGGGCGCCACCTTCTTTGAAATGTTTTACCATATAAGGATAGGCGGCATTAACAAAAAACACCGGCACCACCAAAAAAACCTCAAAAATCTTATACGCTAAACTATAAAACCCTACGGCCGACTCATCTTTTAAAACTGAAAGAAGTAAAGTATCGGCCTTGCCAATAATAGGATTAGTAATGGCGGCAATCCCTAGGGGAAGGGCCGAGACCAATATGTATTGATACATCTTCCTATCCCCCACCAGCTTTATTTTCCCCACAAATTTCTTCACCAAAGCTAAGCTCAAGCCTCCCAAT
>JBDRAO010000046.1:0-7626 GCA_043823645.1 bacterium | reverse complement strand
CTCAATATCTAGCGTTCCAATCTTTCCAATTTTGTGTTTTATTATCTGTTTTTTCATAAAAAAGCCGCCCTTGCAAAAACACATAAAATAATATGTATTTTCACAAGGACGGTTTTATCCGTGGTACCACCTTGCTTATCCTTCGACTAGCTCAGGACTCATTGAGTGCTCTGTATCTTTGTGACACACTCTTGCTCTGTAACGGGAGCACCCGGCTTGGTTTTGGTCCACCGATGAGGCGGATTTGACCAAACAGCTCAAAAAGGGTAATTCGTTTTGCCTTTACGCCAAGCTTTCACCAGCCGCTTGGTCTCTTTGTGTCACAAAACATTACTACTTCGCCTTTTCTCATAGCTTTGATTCAATTGCGACAATTGTAGCAAGTTCTTGCAACCTGTCAAGCAACTGAACAATACTGGAACTTGGCCCGGAGGGTGGTGATGGGGGAGGAAAAAGGAAAACCCACCCCTACTGGAAAAACCCTGGTTGACACTACTATAAAGGTGTGTTAAATTTAAAATGAATTTGCTTGGATGGGTGCTTGCACCGGTTCAGGCAATTTTGTTGATGATTCTTCTTTTGGCTTCGGGCCAACTTACTCTAGTCTCGCTTAGTATCTTTCCTGCAACCATTTTGTAGTGTTGGTCGCTTTTTCCACATTCTTTAGCAAGAACAGCCCCTGCAACCATATCAGCCACATTAACAAGCTGATGGTTTTTGCTATCTACATGAGTAAATTGGGGAGTCTGCCTCAATAGCTTATTAAAAATCTTGTTAAAATCCCTAATATCTTTTTCTCGGTGAAAGTGTTTGTCAAAAATAACTTTGTCAATACTGATATAGAATTTGTAGATATCTGTAAGTAGCAACCAGCAAAGAATTGCGTAGTGCCGTGGGCTGTCAGGTATTTTTCTACCTTGCTTCTCCACAATTAAAACAAAAATATCAATTTTCTCTGCGTTTAATTTGCTGAAGAAAGATTTTTTGGTTTTCTCACCTGCGGTGTAGAATTTAAACTCACCGGTACTACCTCTTAAACTTCCAACTCTTCTCGATCTTTTGATCAATTGCCGCATTTTCGCCAAATCTCGTGTGGCAACAGCCGCCAAGACAATCACCTTGTCTTTCGGATCTGGCAGGGTTCCAGCCTCATCAATAAATACTGTAATATCGAGCATACACTTACTCTAACAACAAAATAGTAAGCTTGTCAGCATTGTAAGTGTGATGTTGAGTAAAGAAAAAAGGAAAAAACCCACCCCTACGGGCAAAGTGCTTACTGGGATTTGAAGCATTGCTTCAAATCCCAGCTTTTTTCCTAAAAGGTAACTTCTTCAAGCAGTAATCGTTTCAAATGTTTTCATACTTCCAACCAGAGTATAACAAAGGGAGGGGCGGGCGGCTAAAGCCCCTCCATATTTAGCTTACCCTGTCTTGTCCTTGGCAAGTTGAACGAGTTGTTCAATATCCAGGCTCAATTTGCTGCCGTGCTCGGCTTCCAACCAGGCCAGATAGTCTTGCCAATCTTCAGAGGTGAGGTTCCCTCGAAACCCCATATCCGTTTGGGCAAGCACCCCTTAAACTAGACACGCAGTCTAGATAAAATTAAAGTTAGTTGGTTAGTTTTAAGATAGGAGGTGATTACTGCGTGTCAGCTATTTCAAATGAAGTCAAAAATCAAATATTGGATAGGGCCAAAGAAGGAGTACCAGTATTGACTCTCTCCAAGGAGCATGGGGTGTCAGTTAAAACAATCTACGGGTGGTTAGCCCACCTTCCCGGAGGAGGTCCCAGTGTGGTGGAATATGGCAAGCTTAAGCGGGAAAGAGATGCCCTTCTGGCACTGGTAGGACAATTAAGCCTCAAAATGTCAAAGGGGGAAAAAAATCAAGCTGGCAAGAGATATTAAAGCCATGCCAAAGATTGGAGCCCAAATCACCAAAAAGGAACTGGCTCAAAGGTTAGGGGTTTCACGATCATCTTTGTACTACCAACACAAGAGACCGGCTATTGATGAGGAGGTTAAAAATCAGATAGAAGCTGTCTTATCTAATAATCCGGCTTACGGTCACAAAAGGATAGCTTTGGAGCTAAAACTAAACAAGAAGAGGATTTTAAGGGTAATGAAGAAATATGGTATCAAACCATACAAGAGAAGGATCAAAAGGTTAAGGAAAAAGAGAGATGAGGGCAAAAAGCCCAGGTTTAAAAACCTGATAGAGAAGTTTTGCCCCATAAAGCAGGGTATTGTTTGGGCAGGAGATTTCACCTACATCCGTTATGGAGCCAGGTTTATCTACCTGGCCACCATTATTGATATTTTTACCAGAGAGATAGTGGGTTGGGGTGTCTCAAGGTTCCACAACAAGGAAATGGTCATGGGAGCCATAAAACATGCTCTTTCAAGGCACAATTCGCCCCAGTACATCCATTCAGACCAGGGAAGTGAACTGCTCCAGGGTAGTGTAAATTCTATTGTGTAACGAGTTTACCAAGTGTGCGAAAATTAATTTGATTAATTCGCAATAAAGGGGGTGAATTCGTATGACAAATATCACAAGGGACAATCTGGATGATGAGCTGGCCAAGCTAGTCAAGCAGATGATGGAAGTGATGATGGAAAAGGAAAGAACCGGCTACCTGGGATATCAAAAGGGGTACCCAATAGCTCCTTCCGGAGAGAGGCGCTCCAACCACAGAAATGGGCACTATGAGAGGGATTTCTTGAGCTCTCTGGGGTTAATGGAGGATATTAAAATTCCCAGAGACAGGCTAGGGGAATTCTATCCCCGTCTCTTGGAAGCCTTGGAGCTTCGATCCGGCAAGGTAGAAGATTTAATTGTGGCCATGTATGCCAAGGGATTAAGCACCAGGGATATTGCTGATGTGGTGGAAGGTATTTACGGGGATAAGGTATCCCCCCAAACAGTTACCAACATTACCTCTGCTGTACAGGAGGAGCGGGAAGCTTGGGAGCAACGGAGGCTAAAGAAACGTTACACGGCAGTATTCATTGATGCCACTTGGGTAAAAATCAGAAGAGATGTGGTTAATTCTGATGCGGTATATATTATTGGTGGGGTTGACGACGAAGGACACAAGGAAATCCTGGGCATGTATGTGGGAGCCACCGAGTCAGCCGTAGTCTGGGAAGAGCACCTGCAAGATATTAAAGACCGAGGGGTAGAAGAAGTCCTCCAATTCGTGTCAGATGGTCTCACCGGGCTAAAAGAGGCCATTAAGAGAAAGTTTCCCTATGCCCTCACCCAGAGGTGTGTGGTCCACCAGGTAAGACACACCCTAGGCAAGGTAAGAAACAAACACAAGGAAGAAATGGCCGAGGATTTGAGAACCATTTACAAGGTAGCCTCTTACGGTGAAGCCAAAACAAATCTTGAAGCGGTAAGAAACAAGTGGAGGAAATACTATCCCAGGCTGTTTACCTCCTGGGAGGTAAATCTTGAGGATCTGATGGCCCATCTGGCCTTTCCCAGGTTCCTGCAAAAGTTCCTCTATACCACTAACTGGCTGGAGAGAACTAACAAGGAACTCAAAAAGGTGACCAAGACCAAGAACAGCTTTCCTACGGAAGATTCGGTCAGAAATCTTCTGTACTTCAAGATCAGGGAGCTAAATGAAAAGTATGAAGAGAAAAGACTGCCTGGTTTTGACAAGTACAAGCAGGATTTGGAGGCCATGTGGAAGAAACAATATCCGCAAAGTACTCTAAACCGCAATTAATTTTATGAAGGTGAAAAAACTCGTTACACAATTAGGTTGACAGTACCTGCTCCAGGGAATATACTTCCCTCATGGCAAGACTTGGGGTTAGAATATCCATGAGCCGTAAAGCCTCTCCTTGGGAGAATGCTTTTCAGGAGTCATTCTATTCCCACTTTAAGGTGGAGCTGGGGCAAACTAACAGGTTTGATTCTTTAGGAGAGCTAATTGAAGAGATACACCGAGTTATGAATTACTACAACAAGGGGAGGATTCATTCAAAACTTAAAATGCCGCCGCTTGAATACAGGAAAAGACTCAGACAGTGTGTCTAGTTAATTGGGTACTTGACATTTCGATGAGTCGAATCACTTCACTAGGTGTATGGAATACCACCCTGTTGTCTATAAAATTAAAAAACTACTTACAGAAAACAAATTTTGGCACGAGACTTTCGAGCATGCGCCTGTAAGAACTAGCGAAGAGGCAGCCAAACTAAGAACAGGATATTCAATTAATCAGGGGGCTAAGGCACTAATAGTGCGAGTCAAGATAACAAAAGGTAACAAGAAATTTGCAATGCTGGTTGTTCCGGGCAACATGAGATTTGACATTTCCAAAGTCAAGGAATTTTTCGGTGCCAAAGATATTCGTTTTGCAACCGAAGCTGAAGTTATGGAAATTACCGGTGGGGTAAAAGTCGGCGGCGTACCACCTTTTGGAAATCTCTTTGGACTTGAGGTAGTGGCTGACCCGAAGCTATTTGAGAATGAAAAGATTGTGTTCAATGCCGGAGACAGACAATTTTCTATTGGGATGAAATCGCAGGATTACAGAAAAATTGTTAATCCTAAGGTTGCTGATATTACCTAAAGCGGGGTGCTTGACAAGTATTGGATCTGTGATACTATATCTGTACAATTACTAAAAGCGTTGATGGGGAGAATGGGCCCCGGAGCTGGAAGGGCGAACGGTAACTCAAGTAGTCTTTCCCGGCAGTTGTCCGTAACCACACAACCAGCGTAAATCGCGATTATTCGTAGAGTACGCCTTAAGCCCTGAGTTTATCGAAGGGAAAACAAGGTGGCACCACGGGTGCCTTAACTTTTGTTAAGACCTCGTCCTTGTGAACTATTTTGTATATTTATGCAAATAGTTTGCATGGACGAGGTTTTTTGTATTAAACCTCAAATTCAAAAGAAAGGAGGAGAGCAGAAATGGCAAAAAAGGATGTTTTGACATGGAAGCAGTTGGAAGAAGCAAGGAAGGTAGTATTTGCGCGGCTTGAGGAAATTCCAAGCGATTTGCGGCCGCATGTTGAAACGCTTATCAAAGGCACCCGCGCTATGAAGCCGGGGGAAAGCCTCGACGATGATGAGCGAACCTGGCCTATCCATTTGCCAGGCATTTTTGAGTGGTAGGAAGGGAGAGAGGTGGGTTTCGCAGGAAACCCACCTTACCAAAATCACGGGAGACAAGAAATGAAACGGAAACAGGTCAGACAAGAACAGTTTCTGGGGAAATTCAATTTTGATCCCGGGAAGAGAGGGTTTCTGGGAGTAGAGATTGAGTGGTTTTTGACACAAGTGGGAAAACCTGATCAGGTTGTGCCACTGGCGCCACTCTTTCTGAATGGCATGGGAAAAGCTTGGGGATACGAGCTATCTGCTTGTCAAGTAGAGTACCACACCAAACCAAGCAGAGAAGCACCCTTGCGTGATTTGCAACGTGGGGTAAAGGCAGGAAAGGAGAGGGCGACTCAAGTAAGACTTGAACTGGGGGGATACGAGTTGGCTTCGGAAAGTATGCCGCTTGATGTCTACCCACACGACAAGCGTTATGCCAAAATTGCCGCCAAATTACCGGAGCATGTTTTGCGAGCAGCCTGCAGAGTAGCAGGAACCCACATTCATGTGGGTGTGAAGAGCATTGAGGAAGCAATTGCAGTACACAATAGGCTAACAGCACAACTGCAACTCTTTCTAAACATGGGGGACCACTCACAAGGAGAACGCGTTAGGCTATACAAGGTTATGGCTCCCAATTGTGTGGGGCCATACTACGAGAATCCGAAACATTTCTACCGAGTGGCCAAAGAGCAAGGGTTTTTGGCAAATCCTCGCGATTGCTACCACCTTGTAAGAATTAATCCGGTGGGAACGGTAGAAGTAAGAGCCTTTGGATCAACTCTAAACGTGGATGAAATAGCACTCTGGTGCCAAAGTGTAAAAGAAAGGGCAAAGTAGCTTTGTTTGAGGGGATCGGAACCGGTCAATGGACTCGACTGTCCGACCCCCTCAACAAAATTATATCAATTATGAATGTAAAAAACCTTCCGGGGCATATTTATCAAATTAAAGGTGTAGAAACCGGACCGAGTGCGCTTATTCTTGGCGGAACCCACGGTGATGAAATTGCCGGAATAGAAATAGTGCGGGTACTTCTAAAACAATTGGGTGTGCTACATAAACCTGCAAGGGTATACAACCGAGACGACATCAAGGGAAATTTATTTATTGGCTTTGGCAATCCGGAGGCAATTTTAAGAAACACCAGAGGGGCCTCTGCAAACCTTGATCTCAATAGAGCTTTTGAACCGGCACTTATTGATAAATTACCAGAAGAAAACGACCCCCTCGATTTAAAAAGGGCTAGAGAGCTTTTGTCACTGCTTAGATCTGTAGATTATCTTTTTGACATTCACAGCACCAGCTCACCCTCAAAACCTTTTTTGTGTTTAGGGAAAGTAACTCCAGGGCACAAAAAACTTTTCCCATACATTCCAACAAACACAATTCTTACCGATCCCAATGCAATCCTCGCCAAGCACAAGGGCTATAAAACTGTTGGGACCACCGATTTTGTGGTCAATTCAAATGGTGGGGTAGGTTTTGGGTACGAAACAGGGCAAGCAAAAGATCTCGCTCAAGTAAAAACAGTTGTGGGAACTGTTGTCAAACTGCTGTGTGTAGTTGGTATGACAGATAGCAATTTTATCAATCTATTTGATATTAACCCAAAAACAATAAAGCTACACAATAATAAACAAAAAATATATAAACTCACTTGCTGTATTTTGGCAAAGGAAAACAAATTTAAATACAATCCTGGTATGCAAAAGGGGTGGTTAGAGGTTAAAAAGGGACAAAAAGTAGGAATTTATGAGTCTGGAAGAGAAGAGATTACACCTACCGAAAGCATGTATCTTTTTCCAAAAGCGCCGGGGAAGATAAAAGCCACAGAATCGCTATATTATTTAGCTCAGTCCTGAGAATGGCGATACTGGCGGCCAACTTACATGGAAAGTGCTAGCGAGTGGAAAAGGAAAACTCGCGCCTAATTCTGTCTGACAAAAAAACCTTCATAAGGGACTGGTACGGGACATCCTTTTTGTTTGCCAAAGTTTTTAGAGAAGCCAATAATGACTCTGGCAGTCTAACAGTTACAGGCCGAGTAGACGGCTTGAGCATAGAGAAATCCATCTTTACAGGTTCCAGCTGATGCATATAGTCAGTAATGCTGTGGGTTTGCCAAAAATGGCGCTCCTGCGCCTCATTCATAAATTTTGGAATATATTTAAGCCTTTTTGCTTTCATAGTGGTTTCCAGAAAGTAACTTCTTCAAAAATACCAAAACTCCCGCAAGGCAAACAATAATAATTATAGCACCTACAACTAGAATAACCTTCTCCCAAATAGCTTTTTGGAGAGCCTGTTTTTGGTCGTAGGCTGTTTTTAGCTTGTCGAAAGTGGTGAGATTTCTGCTGTCTAACTCCTTGGTGGCAAAAGTAACAGCCACCTTGTCTTTTAAGGTGGCGCTACCCTCTACATAAGCCCCAGCTGAATAGGGAGTGACTGAACTTTGGCCGTGAATGGCAAAAACAACATGATTGGTGTCAAGCTTTTC
>JBDRAO010000045.1:0-12303 GCA_043823645.1 bacterium | reverse complement strand
GTTAGGCAAAATTGCAATTTTCACTTACAATCAAATCAATTATGTTTACAATCGGAGTATTCGGAATTATCACAGACAACGAGGGGCGCGTTTTGCTTTGCCATCGTCGCGACTATGACCTTTGGAATTTGCCCGGAGGTGCAGTTGAGGCAGGCGAAAGCCCATGGGATGCACTCGTTCGGGAAATCAAAGAAGAAACTGGTCTTGAAGCAGAGCCAGTTCATCTTACAGGTGTTTACAGCAAGCCCGACAAAAATGAGATCGTGCTGTCTTTCGCCTGCCAAGTTACTGGTGGAGAAATTACTCTTACTGATGAAGCCGACAAAATTAAGTATTTTGAAGTCGGGCAAATTCCAAAAAATACTTCACCAAAACAAGTTGAGCGTATCAAAGAGCATTTTTCCGATAAAAGCAAAACGCACTATCGTGTTCAAACTGGCCCCTCGTCAATTGATTTGATAAAAGAAGGAAAGATGTGAAAATTGCAACAACGCCTAACAGCGTGTATGCGGTTCCGCTTCGCTTCACCCATATTGCTATCGCAACTTCGCATATACCGAAACGTTATATGAAATATTTTAGCAATAATAAATTTATGAAAAAACTTTTATTTGTTACAATAACTTCACTTTTAATAATATTACTTACTATGTTTTTAAAAAATCTTTTTGGACAAAAATCAACAAATACTGCGGATATTAAGATAACAGATCAATGGTCTGTGTTGCAGGGAGAAAATAATGGTAGCCCCATGATAATCCGTTTAAATACAGGTGTAAAAAAATAGTAGGACATCCGTCATATTCTTATCGCATAGGAATAGCTATTCCATTAAAAAACCCACAGGAAAATGGCCTTCCCAGCCCAGAGGAAAATTTAGATTTCAACCAAATTGAGGATGAAATATTTAATCTTTTTCAAAATAATAATGAGGCTTTCGTCTGTGTGACTATTACAACAAGTGGAATGAAGGAGTTTGTAATCTATAGCACAACTGACCAAAATATTAAAATAAAGATAGATTCATTGAAATCTAAATTTTCAGAATATGATTTTCAGCATTATGTCCAAAAAGATAAATACTGGGATATGTATAAAGAGTTTAACAAATAAAAGTTTTCATAAGGAATTGCTAAAATACATCATATAACAGCGTGTATCTGGTTCGGCAGATTTGACGCAATTAAATTCATAAGGAATATCAAATCAGCCTCTCCCAAATTTCGCAAAAAACAATTAGATTTCCAAAGGAATTTTTGCCCGCCCGAGCGTTCAGTTTGGTGTGCGAAGCGCGCCGTCAGTTCCGTTCAAAAAAGGTTCGGATTTTGTCAAACAAACGCACCATTTAAAGAGGTTGACAAGCTTAGGGGAGGTGGTAGAGTTAGGGTGTTTTAAGATCTAGATTCCTGCCATGAATATTGCGATAGCAAAATTGACACCACAGGTTAAAAAATACTTTTCCTATTTAATACTTGCTGCATCTCCTTTTTTGACCACAGCCGTGATTTTGGCTGGAGTTCGTTACATCTCTCATGCTGATTTTCAAAATGCCAAACTGGTTTTTGCTCCGGAGGTTTTGACTGCAGCAGTGGGCGATAATGTGGAATCAAAAATTTACCTTTTCCCGGAAAACAATGAAGTTACAGGAGTAGATATAGATCTAAGCTTTGACCCTAACTCTCTTGAGGTTGTTTCAGCCTCCAAAGCAGAAGGCTCTGGTTTTGAGAATTTCCAATATACAGTAGAAGACAATCAATCCTCCGGTAGCGCCATTTTAAAAATTTCCACCACTACCTATTCAGGGGGCGAACCCTCCAATCCGGTTGGGGGTACCGATCCGGTAGAAGTGGCCTCAATTGTTTTTAAAGCCCTATCCCAAGGGCCAGCCACGGTTGAATTTATTTACAATGGTTATGGAGATACAACCGATTGTAATGTAATTGTGGTTGAGGGGGAACAGATTATAGATGTTTTGGAGGAGCCCACTACTAGCCTTAGTTTTTCTCACAGTAACTGTAGTGATACTCTTCAGTGTCTGTCTCGAGTTGGTATTGGAAGTAGCGATTGTGTTACCGATGCTGATTGCCAACTTCCTCCGGACGGTTATTTATGCAATTCTTCCGACTGGTCTTGTTCTTCAGTGCCCAGTTGTCACGTGGGTAGTGACAGCGGTTGCTACCCCTCGTTAGAAGAGTGTACCGCTTCTTGTGTTAGTGATGTTCAGACTATTACAATTAACGGGGTAATGCAAGGCCAAGCCGAGGGTAATTTAGATGGTTTGGCTGTTTTTGGAGTTTACTCGGTAGTGAACGATCTTCCCGGAGATTTTTTGGGCAGTGGCGTAGTTAGCCTAGACACCAGCGGCAGTGCCGAGGTCGATCTTGAAGAATTGGGGGTTTCTCTTGTTTCGGGGCAGGACTACTTTTTTACCCTCAAAGGTTATCGCCAGCTTAAGCGACTGAAGTTAGCGACATTTGTGCCCAATACAACTGTTTCTTTTGGGACTCTTTTGGGTGGTGATGTATTTCTACCGGACGAAAATGGAAGTCAAGATGGTGAGGTAAACAGTGCTGATCTTTCAAAACTGATTGCAGTTTTATGGAGGACAGACAAGGATTACTATGACCTTAATGCTGATGGCGAAATTAACAGTGTTGACCTTTCTATGATTATTGCCAACTGGTTTGGACAAGATGAGGATTCTGGTAGTACTCCCCCACCCCCACCCCCACCTAGCGCATTTGAGCCCGGTTGGGAATCGGTTGGCAGTCTTGCTGGTGGTCAGCTTGGGAGAGGGACAGCAGTGTTGGAAGATGCCAATGGTGATGGTTATTCCGATGTTGCCTTCGGAGTACCATACTATAATGATGGCTCTTATCCTATTAATGGTGAGGGAATGGTTCGGGTGTGTTACGGCTCGGCTGGTGGTGTTTCTAGTAATTGCTGGAGTTGGGAGTCAGATGTGTGGCGCGGAGCCGCCGGGGGTTCGGTAGCCAGCGCCGGTGATACTAACAGCGATGGTTACACTGACCTTTTGGTGGGTTCCTTGGGGGCTAATGATGTTCCCAACAGGGTGTGGGTGTTTTATGGTTCTGCCAGCGGTTACTCGGCCAGCAACAAATGGGAATATATTCCCGAGGCCTCTGGCACCCTTTTTGGGTATTACCTTGGAATATCCGGAGACTACAATAATGACGGCTACAGTGATATTAGTGTTTATGAGACGGGCTACCCTGCCGGCCAGTCGGCCACCAGGCTAATGGTTTTTTACGGTACTGCTAATGGCCCTTCAAAAACAAATACCTGGCAGATTGCAGGGGAAAACGGGATCTCCACCTACACTGCGTCGTTTGGTTCGGTGGGGGATGTCAGTGGGGACGGTATAGATGATTTTTTTGCCATAAAGCAGAATACCAATCAATACCTAACCCAGGCAGTTTACTATAAGGGTAGTGCTTCCGGTCTGGGTACTTCGCCGAATTTAGTAATTGGCGGCACATTCCAGGCCTTTAGCAGTTTTGGGATGGGGGGTTTTGGCTCTGGGGATTTTAACGGCGATGGTTTCCAAGACATTGCAGTTGGAGCTCCTACCCACGATGCCTCACAAACAGACGAAGGTGCTATTCATGTTATCTACAATTCTTCTAGTGGATTTGGTGGTGGCCATGCACCCGATCTTATTGCCTCGGGGTGGGATGGCGCCTATTTTGGTGAAGATATGGCGGCTGTAGGAGATTTTGACAATGATGGTTTCGATGATGTTTTAGCGGGAGCGCACCGCTACAGTGGGGGCTCAAGCAGGGGAGGCAGGGTTATCTTACTTAAGGGAGACACCAACGGACTTAATAACCCTTTTAATGCTGATCTTATCTTTGACGGTAGTTGCACAGACTGCTATATGGGCCTTTCTGTTTGTGGCGGCGGCGACATTAACAATGATGGCTACCCCGACGCTATTGTGGGAGAGCCGCAACATAGTGCTACGGCAGAATATTCAAAGGAAGGGGCTGTTTATGTATTTTACGGAGGCAACTATTGAGGTACCCTATCCTCCAATTACCTTATCAATTATCCCATACTCCTTGGCATTGTGGGCGGTCATATAAAAATCACGATCCGAGTCGTCTTTCACTTTGGCCTTCTTTTGCCTGGCGTGTTTGGCCAGGATTTCCATGGTTAAATCCTTAAGTCTTAAGATTTCCTTGGCTGTAATTTCAATGTCACTGGCTTGCCCCTGAGCGCCTCCCATAGGCTGGTGAATGACAATCACCGAGTTGGGGAGCGACATTCGTTTGCCACGGGTTCCGGCGGCCAAAAGGACCGATGCCATGGAGGCGGCAGTACCCACAGCAATAGTAGAAATGCCACACTTTAGGTTTTGCATTGTGTCATAAATTGCCAGTCCGGCATAAATTGAGCCTCCGGGAGAGTTAATATACATCTTGATGTCTTTTTGCGGGTCAATGCTTTGCAGGTACAAAAGTTGAGCAATGGTGTTATTGGCCACCTCATCGGTAATCACCCCAGACAGGAATATAATGCGCTCTTCGAGCAAACGGGAGTAAATATCGTAGGCCCGCTCACCGCCCGCGCTTTTTTCAATGACTACTGGTAAATATGACATATTACTTAGCAATTAGCTCCAAAACCTTTCTTTTTATTATAACATTTTCAATATAGGGGCGGTGTTTGGGGTCGGCCAGTTCGCCTTGCACTTTGGCATCTCCGGCGGCTTTGATCATATCGGCTACCTCTTTATCTGAGGCCTTAATGGTTTCAATTTGGGCAATTTCCGAGAGTACCAATTCCTGTTTGATTGATTGGTTTGCTTTTTGGCCATATTCGGCTCTTAATTGCTCGGCTGTTTTACCGACTGATTTTAAGTATTGTTCGGGGGTCAGGCCCAGCTGGGCGGTGCGGTCCACCAGGCTTGCCATGGCGCGGTCAACCTCTTCGTCTACTAGGAGTTGGGGTACAGTTACCTCGGACTTCTCAAGTAGTGCTTGCAGTGCTTGAGCCTGTTTTTCCTCGGGAGAGGGTAAAGAGGGTTCAGAGGGGTCAGAGGGTTTTATGATCTTTGTTGGTAATTTTAGGTTCTTGTAATCAGGTAATTTGATTTCCGGCTTAACACAGGTGGTAATTTCTAAAATCAAATCTTTTTTGGTGTCATAATCGAATTGCTTTATTTGAATGCGGGGGGAGATAATAGGCTTTAAGTGGGTTTCTTTTATGGCTTGGCTGTAAGCTTCTGGTACTAGGTGATTAACGATCTCACCGTAAAGCTTACCTTTGTCCACTGCTTTTTCCACTTCTGCCATAGGCGCCATACCCTTTCTAAAACCTTTTATTTCGGCATTTTCCTTAAAATGCGTAAGGACATGCCCTTTGGCTTCCTCCAACTTTGCAAAAGGCACTGTGGCCGTAATTTGATATGTACTTTTGTCAGTCTGTTTAGTCTCAAATTGCATACTGGCAGATTTTACCCCAACCCAACCTTCTTGACAAGCACTGGCTTGTAGTGCTTGACATTTTTTGTTGCTGGGTATAAGATATGGCTATCTTGAACAAGGAGAGTGGGCAAAATGTTTTGGAAAAAAAATGTAACACTTGTTGTTAAGAATGTGGCCCTCTGCCCGGGGTGTGGCAACCCCAGTTTGGTGACCATGCGCGCCAGCAGAGAGGTTGGGAAGGAGGATTCGCTTCCTGTGACTGAGGCTGTGATCGCAGCTTTGGCTGAGCATGTCCTGCCGCAACACTGTGACGAGGGCCTGGTCGGAATTACCCAAAGCATGGGGGGAAACTTCTCCATCCTCGCAAAGGATCTTGTTTACAGTATCACTGTCCTAAAGGCCGACCAGACACAAGTGCTTGTCCACCTGTGTTGCCCGGAGGTTCTTTTGCAGGCACCGATGAGGAGTTAGTTTGTCTCATTATCCTCCAAAACCTACCTTGTAGGTTTTGGAGGCCTCTTTTATTCATACCTCAAGGCATCAATGGCGCTTTTGCGAGAGGCCTTGTAGGCTGGGGCAATGCCAAAAACCACCCCAATAGTAGCCGAGACTCCAAAAGATAAAGCCACCGAAAAAGGAGTGACCGAAGTTTGCAAGAATTTACCCAAAATAGCGCTACCCCCAATCCCCAAAAGCACCCCACCCAGCCCCCCAAGGAGTGATAAAGTTACAGCTTCTACCAAAAATTGCAGTAAAATGTCGCCCCTTTTGGCTCCAATGGCTTTTCTAATGCCAATCTCTCGGGTGCGCTCGGTAACCGAAACTAGCATAATATTCATAATCCCCACCCCGCCTACCACCAGTGATATGGCCGCAATACCGCCCAGGGCAGCGGTTAAAACCCCCAAAATCTGGGTAATGGTACCCAAAAGTTCCTCCTGGCTCATAATGGAAAAATCATCTTCAGATAAGGTGCGCAGTACCACCCGCTCAACTCTTTTTTTAACCATATCGACATCTTCTCCATCGTGGGGTACCCCGTAAATTGAAGTGTAATTATCCATGGCCACAATTTCTTTGCCCCAAGGGGAAGGAACCTGCACATAATTGTCTGTATCCAGCGCCCCGCTGGCTCCCTTCTTTTCCAGTACCCCAATTACCTCGTATTTTTGCCCTTCAATTATAACCTGTTTCCCCAGAGGCTCTTCCTTGCCAAATAACTCCTCTACTACAGTGGCGCCAATAATGGCCACTCTTTTTTTACCGGTAATGTCACTTTTTTGGATTTGACGCCCCGCTTTAAGGTCAATATTACGAACTTTGCTTGCCTCGTCATCTTCCCCTTGAATTTGGGTGTAGTGCTTTTGGTTGCGGTATTTTATAAAAGCGCCCCCTTCAACCGAACCGGTGACTGCCTTTACTTGCGGCATTTGGCGAATATTGGAAAGTTCAGTCTCCGATAATTTGCTTGAGGAGAAGTTAGGCGGGCCCGAAGCGCCCCCTCCAAAATTCATGCTGCCTGGCATAACAATAAAAAGATTGGCTCCCATCTCATCGAACTGTTCGCCTATATAGTTTTGCAAGCCTGAACCAATAGAAACCAGAAGGATAACAGCGGCCACGCCAATAATGAGTCCCAGCATGGTGAGAGTGGAGCGGGTTTTATTGGCTAAAATAGCCTTTATGGCAATAGTGAAAGTTTCTTTAAACATTTTTTGCTACTTTACCATCTTTCAAGTAAATAACCCTACCGCACTTTTTGGCTAAGGTTTTATCGTGAGTAACTACTATAACCGTATTGCCCTCACGGTGAATTTCTTTCAGAATGTCTTCAATTTGATTGCCAGACTTGGTGTCTAGGTTTCCGGTGGGTTCATCGGCTAAAATGAGACTGGGATTATTGGCCAAGGCGCGCGCAATGGCCACTCTTTGTTGCTGTCCCCCACTGAGTTGGTTGGGCCAATTTTTAACTCTGTCTCCCAAACCCACCTTTTCTAAAAGCTCAAGGGCTTTTTCTTCCCGATCTTTTGCCTTGACACCCGAGTAAATAAGTGGCATGGCTACATTGTCGAGCGCCGAGGTGCGGGCCAAAAGGTTAAAAGACTGAAACACAAAGCCAATTTTCTTATTCCTAAGCTTTGCCAGCTTGTCTGGCTCTTCGCGCCCCACATCTTTGCCGTCTATTTTTAAAATTCCGGAAGTGGGGCGGTCCAAAAGGCCAATAATATGCATTAAGGTAGATTTGCCCGAGCCGGATTTGCCTACAATACCCACCATTTCTCCCGGCATAATTTTAATATCTACCCCATTGAGGGCTCTAATCTCAATACTCTCTTGGCTTTTTTTACCATTGAGGCAATAGATCTTTTTTAAATCCTGGGTTTCAATTATTGGGGTTTTTCTTAATTTTAATGCCATTGGAAAGGGAGTCTGGGGGGTTGTTAATAATAGTGTCCCCATTGTTTAGCCCGCTAACTATTTCGTAGTAATCGGCGCTTTGGATACCGGTTTTGACCTCTTGTTTTTGAGCCTTGCCGGCAATTACTTTGAAAACATAAGCCTTATCTCCTTCCAAAACCACCGCTTCCCAAGGGACACTCAAGGTTTCCTTTTGAGAGGTGATTATTTCCGCATCCCCCTCTAGCCCCACTTTCAAAAGAGCCTGATTGTCGATCAGTTCCAATTCCGCTTCAAATATCTTGTTTCCGGAGCTATCAAGGGTGGCCGCCGGAGCAATTTTTGAAACCTTGGCTTTAAAGATTTCGTTATCGTAAGCATTAAGATTTACTTCTGCCTCTTGGTCGAGTATTACCTTGCCAATTTCCGATTCATCTACTTCCACCTTGAATTTAAAGCCGCCAAGGTTAGCTATTGTTATAGCTGGCCCACTAGTAGCCAAGTATTTTTCTCCCTCTTTAATATTGACCGCAATCACAGTGCCGTTAATTGGGCTTACAAGGTTTGACTCACTCAGGTTTTTTTCTGCCACCCGTCGGGTGGAATGGGCGCTTTCTACCGCCTGGCGGGCTACATCGACTGCTTGTTTGTATTGCGCCTTTTGGGAGCGGATATAGTCGGTTTCTTGGGTGTCGCGGTAAGTGGCCAGCACACCGCCCTCTGTTTCAAGGGCTTTGTCAAAATTAGTTACGGCTGTTTGGTAGGCAATTTGGGCAGAGAGCAGGCTTTCTTGCAGGGTTTTCTTATCTACCGAGGCGAGACTCTGGTATTTTTTTACCGTGTCACCCTCTTTTACTCCCACCCAAGTGACTGTGCCGTAGGCTCCAAAAGAGAGTTTGGCAGAGGAACTGGCTTCCACTTCCCCTGAAGCTGTTAGTGTTTGGCGAATACTGCGTTTTTCTACTGTGGTTGTTTCCACCTCCAAAGGTGCAACTTTAGACCTAACAACAAAAAACCCAACTGCTCCCACAACAACCAACCCTACCCCAATTAAAATTATTTTCTTAAGATTCTTTTTGATTTTTTTCACACAGTAATAATAACAAGCGCTCACTCTAAAGCCAATCAGTTTGCGTGGGGTTTGGTGGTTCGGTCTTAGAACGCCGGTTGTGGTTGGATAAAGGCTTCCAAATTATCGACCCGTTTTTTGAGAGTGAGGTACTCTCCGTCAAAGTAGTTTACAACTGTCTTGATATTTCTTTTAATTTCAGCCAAGTCGCCTTTAATTGGTTTTAACTCTTCTTTTATCATTCCCGGTACAGTTGCTTGAATTCCCTTTTCAATCATCCCCGGCACTGTAGCCTTAATTCCCCTCTCGATCATTCCCGGCACTGTAGCCTTAATTCCCCTCTCAATCATCCCCAGCACTGTAGCCTTAATTCCCCTCTCGATCATTCCCGGCACTGTAGCCTTAATTCCCCTCTCGATCATTCCCGGCACCGTGCCGATAATCTCCTCTCTTATCAATGGTCTTACTAACGGGGGAACTTCGCTTTTAATCTCTTCTTTGAAAATTGATCTGATTTGTTTTAAATCGGTAGGTGATAGCATATTTATATTGTACTTTTGAGGGGTGTGGCCTGTCAACCAAATTGGTGTGTTAAAATTAAGTCAGGCGGATGTGGCGGAACTGGCAGACGCGCATGGTTTAGGACCATGTGGGGTAAAACCCGTGGAGGTTCAAGTCCTCTCGTCCGCACCAAAAAGAAAAAATCTCGCCGAAGCGAGA
The DNA here is from genome assembly GCA_043823645.1 of bacterium. GTDB lineage: Bacteria > Patescibacteriota > WWE3 > JBDRAO01 > JBDRAO01 > JBDRAO01. Next base: position 2,667 of record JBDRAO010000045.1, on the reverse strand, counting down.
CTTTCCCATAATACCGGTAGTCCTTTAAAGGAGCCTAGAGTCAGACTTAACCATCTCTAGGCAATTCCTACTATACATAAGATTGGGGTAGAAGTCAAGCGGTCAAAAGGAGGCCAATTCAAGCTGGAAATATTCCACTCCTTTGGCCCAGGCACCGCCTTTGGCTAAGGATAAGGGGCAATATTTGGCCATAATTTCTTGAGGAGTAATAAGGCCCCTATCAAGGTAATTAATTCTCAAACCACGGGCTACAGTTTCAATGCCGTGCTTCCAAGAATCAAAGCCCAGCGTGTCGGAGGCGGTTACCCCCCACCCCCAGGCATTGTAGGTATCTTCTGGAATTTTCTTGCCCCCATTACTTTCCTGCATAGCAATGGCCGGAAGTAGGGTCCAGGGAAGATTGTATTTTTTGGCTATTTCCACAAAAAATGAGCCGTAGCCGGCCAGAGGGGCGTTTTGCAGTTCAAAATACTGATTTATGATCTCACTTTTGGCTTCACTGGATACAAGGCGCTCGCTGACCGCTCCCAAAACAGGGGGCTGGGCGGCAAAGAAGGTGTAAACTCGGCGCTTAATTTGTTCTCCGTTTAGGGCTTTTTTACCGGGCGCTGTTAGGAAAAAACCACACAAAAATACCACGCCCAGCGTGGTGGCAGGAAAGATAGACAATATAAGAGCAAAGGTTATTTTTTTGGCAGGGAAACCTTTCACACTAAAAAGGTAGCATAGTGTGGGGTGGGTGTCAAATTGGCTCACCGGCCAAAGCGCCTCTCAGCTTGGGCATATTGCGCCACTGCTTTTTCAAATTCTTGGGGAGAAAAGTCGGGCCACAATGTATTGGTAAAATAAAGCCGCGCTTCGGCTACATCAAACATCATTAAGCCGGCCGACCAGTGAGGCTCCCCTCCGGTGCGGATAACCAAATCAACCGGCGGCAGTTCGCGGGTCCAAAGATTGTTTTTAATAACAGTCGGGGTAATTTCCAGATTGGGGTTGGCTTTTCTTTTGCGGCAAATAGCGCTAACAGCGCTCACCACCTCATCTACCCCGCTGTAGGCAAGGAGAAAAGTAATATTTTTTTGGCGGTAGTTTTTGGTAGCCTCTATGGCCTTCTCTACTGCCTTTTTGGCCTTTGGGGTAAATAACTCCGCCCATCTTCCCAAAACCCTAATTTTTACTTGGTTTTGGTGAGTCTCCTTATCCTTGGCAATTTTTGTAAACTGCTTTTCAAAAATGTTCATTAGAGTGTCAATTTCTTTTTGAGGTCGGGCGGTAACATTGGAGACTGAACAACCCCAGGCAGTAAAGTAGGGAATGTTGAGTTCGTTGGCTTTTTTGCCAACTTTCTCAAAAGCTTTAACACCCTCTAGGTGTCCCATTTGAGGGGGAAGGTTTTTTTCTCTTGCCCAGCGCCGATTGCCGTCCGGCACTATTACAATGTGTTTTGGTGTATTTTTCATACTGAGTTTACACCGAGCCTGCTGAGGCGAGGTGGTGGACCGTGGCGGAATCGAACCGCCGACCCCCACAATGCGAATGTGGTGCTCTAGCCAACTGAGCTAACGGCCCCTGGCGCCCCCGAGAAGAGTCGAACTCCTATCGTCACCTTAGAAGGGTGCTACTCTATCCGTTGAGCTACGGGGGCCTAGGTAGTATTCTACCAGAAATTGTGTTATTGTATCAGACATATATGAAGAAAAAGCTAATTTTTTTCCTATCGGCAGTCTCTCTTTTAGGAATACTAGCATTAGTCTTCCTTTTCAAGGGTAGTTTTTTTACCCTTAAGACTACCGAGGATGCTTATCAAAATCAGGATTCCAATTTGTCTAGCGTAAGAGTTGCAGTTGGAGCGGGGGTTGGCGCTGATTGGTTTGAAACCTGGGCAAGATTCGATGATATACTAGTAGTTTTTGGTGATAACCCTAAGATTAGCGATCCTCCTAAAGTTGGTTTACAGGGCTGGAATACACCCAGTTTTGATAATGTACTAAATTTTCAAGGTAATAATCTGCCAAAAGTAATTTTATTAGACTTTGAAATGTGGGATAAGACCTCTGCCCAAGAAAAAACTGATGTTGCCTGGGCGGCCAAAAGAGCCGAAACTTATGCTAAAGATAACGGGCTTGAGTTTGTTTTTGGAACATCTTGGAGGATTAATGTTGAGAGCATTTCTGTAGAAGAAATACGATCTTCTGTGGGAAGAATTAATTGGGCTGAATATTTGAATGAGAGTAATATAGCAAATATCGCATCAAATGTTGGCAGATATGGTATCAACGCCACCGGAATGAGGGCTGAGGATGCACAGCAGTATGTTGACTTTTTTAATGCCTGTGCCCAATATGCTACTGAAATTAATCCCAATATAAAATTATGGCCGGTTTTGGATGCTAGAAATCAGAGTGCCGCTGAGATGGTAGATTCTCTAAGGCAGTTTCAAGGGAATATCGAGGGGGTAGTAATTATGGGGGGTCGTGACGATACGGGTGTTATTTCGGAATTTTTAAGTACAATTAGATCGGATACTAAGTAACCTTGCAGTGAGTGGGGAAATGGTATCCCTTGCGGGTGTGGTATACCGGTATTACCTTAGCTTTCCAAGCTAATGAAAGGGGTTCGACTCCCCTCACCCGCTCCATCGAAAAAAGCCTCGACATTTAGTCGAGG
>JBDRAO010000044.1:0-7802 GCA_043823645.1 bacterium | reverse complement strand
GGGAGTGGTAGGGAGGCATTACTTTCCGCTCGCTGGGCCGCGGAAACATACCCCCTTTTATGAAACCTTTGAGGTAATAAATGTTTAGCGCCAGCGGCAGGGTTACCACCAAGGCAGACAGCCACAATTTGCGTTTGGATTTTAACTGGTGGTAAAGCTTTTCCAAAAAAAGGCCGGCCAAAATTGAGTAGCTCAAGGTGGTCATAATGGAAAACTTTTGCCAGGGCGCGCGGATAGTCCAAAAAATGGGGATTTTTTCCCTTAAAATCAAATAAATATTGCCAAAGGGTTCGTGGGGCCCTTTTGAAAACCACAGGGCAAAAAGAGCCAAAATTCCAAAATAGAGCGCCGCGCTTGAGCGACTCAAGGCCAATCCCAAAAAGGCCATTACCGGTACCAGAAAACTGAGCGCTTCCAGTATGCGGCTATGCTTGTAGGGTTCAAAGAAGGGTAAGTAGGGGTCGCCGCCAAAACCGTCGTACAAAAAGACATCGCCATAGGAGCGCATAATGTTCAAAAAGGAGTTGTTTTTGGTGGTCCACTTCAAAAGGCTATCTGCCTGGTAGATTTCTTCCTTGGCGCTACTGTCGGCCAAACCCTCACTCACAACCTTTTGGGTAAAGGGTAAAATCCAATAGGAGTTTAAGAGTAGAATTACGCCGGCAAAAAGTCCACTGAATTTAAGGGCAAATTTGAGAGTGGTTTTTTTGAAAATTAGCGCCAACCCTAGATAAATTGCAAAGGCAAAGGGGAGCGGCAAAGCTACCGTAGGGTTAGTGGCAATGCTTGAGGCTATAAAAGACAAGGGGATGAGCCACGGCAGGATTTTTCTAAAAGTTAGCTCTTTCCCCACCCCTTTAATATAGAGGGCAATAATGGGTGGCAGGGCTACTAAGGCGGCAATCTCATCTAGCCTAAAAATTTCCCAGGCGTAAATTTGGTAAAAGTTAAAAAGCCAAAAGATAGTGGCGGAGATTTTTAAAACCGGCCGTTTTTTTCCAAAAAGAGTGTCAATGGTAAAAAGTATTGCCAGGCCCATAAGGGTAAACCAGAAAATAAAGGTAAGTTTTTCTACGGTAATTATATTTTTAGAAAAATAGCTAAAAAAAGCCTCTACACCGGTAAAAAAAAGAGTGGTAAAGTTGTGCGCCTCTTGAGTCCCTCCTCTAATAATAGGGTTCCACACAAAGAGTCGCTCAACAAAACGGGTGCGGGGAAAAATTGGAAAATCCAGATCCCCGCCGGTAATGAGGTGCCCCGGTATAAACCAGAGCAGGGGGGTGAGCCCCAAGAGTATTATTAGGCCAAGACATATAATTTCAAAGCGGTGTTTTTTCATACTATGTGGTATATTAATTGAAACTACTGCCCTAAAACAACTACCTCATGAAAAAGGGCGCCGCCAAAGACAAAAGCATTAAGAATAAAATCATTTTTTGGGTTTTGGTGGGGGTGTTTATCCGCCTTCTTTTTATGCCCTTTTCCGCCCACAAGGATTTTCTGGCTTCTTACTCACGCGCCAGTATGATTGTTCAAGGCAAGGCTACCCCTTTTGATTTTAGCCAGCCTCTGGGGCATTTGCTCCAGGCGCTTGATCTTAAGGTTTTTGAATTTGCCCTGCCGCCTGGCAAGCTGCCAATTTATCCCGAGTTTTCCTACCCTTATCCGGAAACCTTTTTCCAAAAGGAGATCATCCACCGGGCTTTTTTCCTGTTTAAATTGCCGTACCTTTTGTGTGAATTGGGAGCCCTTTTAGTAATACTGAAACTGGGGTTAAAAAAGGAGCAGTCGGTGAGATTGGTCAAATTTTGGATGCTCAATCCGCTTCTGATTTTTACCTTCTACATTTATGGCCGATACGATTCTCTAAGTATTCTAATGCTGGCCGTCACGCTTTTGGCTATTGCCAGAAAGCGTTACTCTATGTCGGCTTTGTTTTTGGGAATTTCTATGTTGGTCCGAGTTTACACCGTTTTGCTGTTGCCGGTTTTTGGGCTTCTTTTTGGCAAAAGCTTAAAAGACAAGGCCAAGCTGTTGGTTATTTCTCTGGCGCCATACGCTCTTTGGATGGGGCTAAGCGCGGTCTGCGGCGGAGGAAGCAGTGAGGAGTGGCAGTGGCTGGCAAGCGGGCCCCACCAGGGGTTTTTATTTGGCTGGAGTTTCACCCTGGGGCAAGAAATGGAAATTTACCCCTTCTTTGCCGGTTACTTTGGTTTTCTAATTTGGCTGGTTCTTAAGGGGCAAAGCATTTTTAAAGACAGGGTCCGGGATTTTTCCACCCTGTCTCTGGTGGTGATTTTGCTCTACCTTTCGCTTTCCTTCTTCCTGGCCAATTACCCGGTGTGGCTTTTTCCCTTTATTGCGTTGCCGGCGGTTTTTAACCGAGATTTGCCCAAGCTTCATTGTTTGCAAATTTTGGCCTTTTTAATGATACTGCCCTATTGGAATAATCCCCTCTTTTTGCGCCTCTTTACGGCGGTGTCGGAAAGAGCCTTTTTTGATTTTCCCATCCGCGGTTTGGTGTCGCTTATTTATCCGGCGCAAAAAATTGTGGGTTTGGGGCGGACGCTTTTTTCCGTGGCCAGTTGGTATATGATCTGGCTTCTTTTAAAAGATGAGAAAAAAACCTTGGCTTGACAACTGGTTTAACTTTGTTTCTTTGATTGCTCTGCTGGTAATAGCTGTTTTTGTGGTAGTGCTCGGGGTTAATTTTTCCGCTCTTAACCTTGAAGTGCCCGAATTTAGAGTGCCCAATTATTCGGCGTTTTATGTGTCGTTCTCCAAAGAGGATAATGTTTCGCAAACAATAGTCTCGGAATACGGCAACCTGTCCCGTTTGCGGGTGGGCCTTAACTTCGTGGATGACTTCAGCGGGGAGGTTTTGGTTCAGCTTGCTGCGGGCGATGATCCATCTTTGGTGCTTTTTTCAAAAGGCTACTGGTTTGAGAATGAGGCCGCCCCCAGGCTTTTGGACATAAAGTTTGCCCCCTTGGAAGGGAAGCGCTTTTGGTTGACTCTTTCATCAAAGGCGCGGCAAGGTGCGGTACAGGTGGGATATGAACCGGCCAAAGATATTTACCCGTACGGCCATGCAGTGTTTAAGGGGGCTTCTGACGACGATGATTTGGTGTTTGACTCCCATACCACTATTTCCGGGGGAATTTTGCAAGAGGCGGCCCAGGATTTTTTAGCTAGTGTCAGGAACGATCCGGTTTTTTTCGCGTTTTATGGTGTTTTGCTAATAATTTTGTGTAAATTTTGCTTAAACTTTTGGCCATAGCCGCCTGGCTGAAATGTTTCTTGACCCTTTGGCGATTCTTTTCCCCCAGGGCCGCCAGGTCTTGAGGCGATCGGTTGAGCGTCGCCGCTATCTTGTTGGCCAAATCAGCGGCCTCTCCCGTCTTGGCGTATATCCCAAGATTTCCCAGGTAGCAGTGATTGATGGGGGTGTCAAAAGCCACCACCGGCAGTCCGGCGGCCATATAGTCAAGCACCTTGCCGTTGGCCTCGCTCACAGCCAGCTTTGGCGCCACCGCCACTTTTCCCCTACAAAGAAAGTCGAATCTGGTTTCAAAAGGAATCGGACCGGCAAAGGTAAGGTTCTTTTTTAAACCCAAACTTAAGGCCCTTTTTTGGTAGTGGCCAATGTTGGGAAAGCCGCCAATAATAAACTTTGCCTGGGGTAGTAGGGCGACCACCTTTTGGGCGGCTTCAAGCAAAATGTCGGTTCCTTGATATTGGCTCAAAAGACCCAGGTACACCACGGTTGGCTCTGTTGGTTGGGGAGGCGGGCGGCGCGGCGCTAGGCTTACCCCATCGGGGATAAATCTTGCTTGGCAGGGCATATTTTCTGGGGTGCTGGAAACAATGCGGTGGGGCAGAGTGTTAATGAACGATTCTGCAATTTTAAAGGCCTGGTGCCGGAAGGACTTTTCTTTAAAAAAACCGTGAGCGAGGCACTCATTGCTTAGGCTTCCTTGATAGTCAAAAACAAGCGGGCGGCGCGCGGCAAGACTGACAACTTTTCCAATTAGGGCCCCCTCGTGCAGGTGGCCGTGAATAATATCCGGCTTAAATTCCAGCGCTACTTTGAGTGATTTTAAGGTCAATAAAATGTCAAGATAAAGTTTGTGCCAGGATGGCCCGGCTTCAAGTTTTTTGTACCAGGGGATATTGAGGATTCTTTCGGCGGTGATTCCTGCCGGAGTCTTGCCCAGGTGGTATGTCGCCATCACTACTTTGTGTCCCAGTTTGTCCAGGGCGGTGGCCTCATTGAAAATTCTCACATGGCAACCGCGGTCGGAAAAAAACGGTGTGGGAGCGATCATCAGGATTTTCATACTTTAAGTTTGCTATACTAGGTAATAGATTAACAAATCTGGAAAAAAATGTTAGGTATGCGGCAACCAATTAAACAGTTTGTAAAAATATGCGCGGAAACCCTACCCATTGCTGAACCCATCTATGAGTTTGGCTCTCTTCAAGTGCCGGGGCAGGAAGGATTTGCCGACCTGCGGCCGTTTTTTCAAGGGAAAAAATACATTGGGGCTGATATAAGGGAAGGCCCTGGGGTGGATATAATTTTAGACCTCCATAATATAGCCATTCCTTCCCAATCTGCCGGGACAGTCCTTATTTTGGATACCATGGAACATGTAGAGTTTCCAAGGAAAGCCATTGAAGAAGCCTTGAGAATCCTTAAACCAAATGGAGTTTTAGTAATCAGTTCAGTGATGAATTTTCCCATCCACGATTATCCGCATGACTACTGGCGATTCACCCCTGAAGCATTTAAAAGTCTCATGAAACCCTTTGACTCATCGTGGGTGGATTTCGCTGGACAAAGTAATTTTCCTCACACCGTTATAGGGGTAGGAATTAAAGGTTCAATATCAAAAGGCGCCATGGACGAATTTGGGAGAAAAGTTAAGCATTGGAAAACGCTTCAGCAGTGGTCCCGCACTACATTGGGGATGCTGTTTACCCCGCCAATACTTCTAAAAATACTAAGGTCTGCTTATGGACGCAATAAAAAAAGCTCTTAAAAATCCTCGGTTTGCAATTCTTTATTTCCCGGTGGCGGTGTTGAACGGTCTTTTGAGGGGTGGGAAAATTTCAGCATCGGATTTTGAGGCATTAAATGAAGTGCAAGACTTTGCCAAGAATGTTAAGGGCGCTATTGGGGATCATCTTACAGCTCTATTTATTGAATCTTTGGTGGTGAAACCCAAACTAATAGTGGAGCTCGGGGTGCGCCAGGGCGATAGTACCTTTGCTTTGGGACGGGCGGCAAAATTGTGCCAGGCCCGGTTGGTGAGTGTGGATGTTGAAGATTTTGAAGGAAAACTTACTTACGAAAATTGGACATTTGTTAAAAGAGATGACATCAAGTTTGCCGGCGAGTTTCGGATTTGGTGTAAGAAAAGGAAGATAAAGCCGCAAATTGATGTGTTGTTTATAGATACCAGCCATTACTACAGGCACACTACCGATGAGATTAAGGTGTGGTTTCCTTTTTTATCCCCAAAAGCGCGGGTATTTTTTCATGACACCAATTTACGAATTATCTATCCTAAAAAGTCTGGGGGGTTTGGTGTTGGTTGGGATAATAAGAGGGGCGTCATTAGGGCTCTTGAGGACTACTTTGAGAAATCGTTCAACGAAAAAATTGATTTCACCGATGTTGCCAAAGGTTGGGTAATAAGGCATAGTCACTACTCGGGTGGTTTTACGATACTTGAGACCGCGAAATTTCCTTGATAGTTTTTCTGCGATTCCGTGAGAAGTAAGTTTTTAGGCCAATGTCAGCCAAAATTCCCAGTCCAAAGAGCTGGATGCCGGCTAGAAGGCTGAAAACCGAAATCAGGGGCCAGATACGGTTTTGCAAAGACATGCCCAGGAAAAATCTCTCTACAAACATCCACCCCCCAATAGCCAGTCCGGCAAGGAATAGTAAACTTCCCACTCCGCCAAAAAGGTACAAGGGCCGGTCGGAAAATTTGTACCAAAACCACACCACCCCCATATCCAGCAGGCCTTTGATTAGCCTTTTGTAATTGTACTTAGTTCTACCTTGGGTGCGTGGGCGGTGATTAACCGGAATTTCGACTGCTTTGTACCCCTGCCAGGCAAGAATGGCCGGAATAAAGCGGTGGGTTTCCCCAAAAAGATGCAAATCTTCTAAGGCCTCTCGGCGGTAGGCTTTTAAGGAACAGCCCGAGTCGCGGGTGGTGTCTTTGAGGATTATTTTTCTGAGTTGTCTCGCTCCTTGAGAGAGGAGTTTTTTGGAGAAAGAATCTTGGCGATTTTTGCGCCAGCCGGAGACCACATCAAACCCCTGGTGTATTTTTTCAATCAGTTTGGAAATGTCGGCCGGGTCATTTTGCAAATCGCCATCTAGGGTGATTATTATTTCCCCCTTGGCATTTTGAAACCCGGCATTGAGGGCGGCTGTCTGGCCGAAGTTTTTGCGCAAAGTAATAACTTTTGTTTGAGACAGCTTCTTAAGTTCGCAAAGAGTTTTATCGGTTGAGCCGTCGTTGACATAAATAATCTCGCTTTTTTGAGAAAGCTTAGACAGAGCTGTAGTAAGCTCTTTATGCAGAGAAGCCACATTGCGCTCCTCGTTATAGAGTGGGATTACAATGGATATCACTTGACAGCATTGTATCCCTTTGCCACAATGTTGACAATTGGGTCGGTAGTAATGTAAAGTTACTCCTGTGTCCTACCGTATGAATATTTCTGCCTTAAATTACACCCTTTATCAAACCTTTTTACCTTGCCCGGGTAGGTCCGGTAGTGCCTCCTGCTTGTCTTTTTCCCAACGCATTCAATTTTTAAGTAGCATACTTTTTTGCCAAGGGAGGTGAAACGAATATGAAAAAGTTAAAATTTTTAGTTGCAGGTTTGGCTGCGCTAGCACTTCTTGTGATCTCCGGAGTTGGCCAAGCTCACGCTACTACAACTGTAAGCGGTTCCCTACTGCAATTCAACGAAGGGACCAGCAGGACATTGTATTTTGGCCGTAACAACAGCATGATGTATGAGAACGGGACTCAAATCGCGCTAAAAAGCGATCTTAATATTATTGCCTTGAGTGCCAACACTACCAGTGGCGAAATTCGGTTCTGGAGTCACGCCTTGCCTGGTACGGCAGGAGCTGTGAATATTGGTTCAGCTACTAAAGAGTGGGGTAATGTCTATATGGCCGATTCCAAAAATCTCTATCTTGGTTCCGACCAGGATGTTTATTTTGGTTTTGACGGCACTGATGTAGATGTGCTCTCTTTGGCTGACGACGCGGTTTGGAAGTGGGGGCAAAGCGGCACCGCTTTTGATATGTGGTGGTACGGCAATGCTGTCACCAACACTATTAAGGTCGACGCTTCGGCCAACACCATGACCTACGATGACATTGATCTCTACATGGGGGACAACGATCTTCTGGTCTTTGGTGACGGCTCCGACCTCCAGATGCGCTGGGACGGTACCAACTTTGATGTGACCGATGGCACAAACGCTTTCCTTACCATCACTGATGATGGGTCTGTAGGTAGCGCTACTGTCTCTGGTAATATTACCGCCAGCGGCGACCTAACCGTGAGCGGGGGTGATATCTCTATTACTCCTAAATCAGCGGCAGGCACTGCCAGCGAAGGTAACATTTACTATGACAGCGATGACGATAATCTATATGTCTATGCCGATGGCAGTTGGGTGGACCTTACCCAGGGCGCGGGTGCCGGTATTTCACTGGATGATGGTTACAACAATGACGCTGGTGAGCGCACCATTGTGGT
>JBDRAO010000043.1:0-4223 GCA_043823645.1 bacterium | reverse complement strand
GGTAGTGATATTAAGCTCAATGTATCATTTTTTGGGATGTTTGTCAACAAAATAACCGTCCTGTTAGAGACGGTCAGTTGACCCGGATAGCTCGCCTAAGGCAAACTTTTCCACACGGGAATTTGTCTCCGGCAACTTGTTGAGTGTAGCGTAGCATTATTTTATGAGAATGTCAATCAATATTAAAACCAACTTTAAAAGAGTCGCCTTGGTTGTTTTAGTTGGGGTGATGATTGTGCTGGCCATGATAGGTTACTTTTTTGCCCCCAAAGAAGAAAAAAAGCCTGAAGAGGAGGTAGCGCTTAATCCAATATTTAAAGAAATTCCAACGCCAACTTTTCCGGCTGTGTCGGGGGTGGCTTTTGCGCCCGAGTTTATTTTTTCCTCTGCCCTAACAGCCGAGAGCGCCGCTTTTCCCAAAACCACCCAAGTTTATAAGATTGCCACCTTTTCGGCCACCCTTTCAGAAGTGGCGGCATCCGCTGATATTGCCCAAAGATTGGGGTTTCTGGGTGAGCCGCGAGATTTGGGTGATCGGTGGTTGTATAGCGAGGGGGAAAATTTGCTGTTTGTAAATAAGGCTGACCTTTCATGGGAGTTGGAGCAAAAGCAGGTTAGTGCCAGTATTCTCACTTTTTCCAAGGAGGAGCTTATTCAAAAAGTGGCGGCTTTCTTAAAAGAAAAGTCTTTTTGGAAAAAAAGTCTCAATGAGGCGGCCGTTGAGGCCGTGGGCTACGACAATATGGGAGTGGTGCTGGGCCAGCCAGCCGACTCGCAAAATCCTGATTTGTGGCTATTAAGCTGGACTTTGCAAAAAGATGGCTGGCCTATTTACGGTTCACACAGTGAACCGCTAATTACGGCTGTTATTTCTAAGTTTGGGGAAATATCAAAGATTAGCTACTCGGTTTCTGATATTGAATTTGAGGTAGTGGGTACCTATCCGGTGGTATCTTTTGAGGATTTGGCAGGTACCTTAAGCAAGGGACAGGGTGTAATTGTGGAAGCCTCCGAGCCGGGGCAATTTTACTCTTCCGTGATTGGGAAGGTGGTCCAGTTTGGCGCTCAACAGGTAACGATGTTTTACTATCAAGACACTGCTTCCGGCTTTCTGGTGCCGGTGGTTGAAGCCACAGGACAAGCTAAAATGGTGAGCAATAAATATGTGGTGCTTAAAGTTTGGGTTCCGGCGATATCGCCGGAATGGTTAAAATGAAATCTGTGATCGATAGCAAAAAAGAATTTAGGAAGGTTTTAATTGGTGGGGGAGTCATCTTGGCTGTTTTGGTTGGTATCTTGGTAGTGGTGAAGCTGGGAGGCGCTGTGAACGACTCTATTGTCAATCGCCCTGCCAAAATTGAGCCGATGGCTTTCCCAGTCTTACCGCTCGACAGAACGGTGGTAGGTAAATTTGTAGTGGCTCAAGGTTTTTCTGCCTCGCCGGATGATATTTTGGGCGAGGGAGAGGAGAGTGTTTACCGTTGGGGAGAAAAGGGCGGGTTGGCGCGCTTTTTGGAGATATCTTTCAAAGAGGGTTACATTGATTATGAGGCTGTGTGGCAGGCAAAAATGACCTCTGACATTTCCCGCGTGGCCGAAATAAAATATGCCGAGCGCCTGGCTTGGGATTTTTTACAAGTGGCTGACCTTTGGGATAAAAGACTGGTTGTAAAGCCTGAAACCAAGCTTTTTTACCGTGAGTCAAATGGTACCGAAAGTTCTGTTGCCGGTTTTGATAATGCCAATCTTTTTAGGGTTTATTTTAGAGCCACCGCCGGAGAAGCGCCTTACCAGTACCCTGTCCTAGCGCCCAGTTTTGAAACCTATTTGGCCAAGGTAGATGTTTTTGGGCCAACGGGCCAAATATTGGCGGCCAAGATTTACCCCTTGTTTTTGGGGGAAGGAAAACCACCTTTGTCTAGTTTAGAAAAAGTCGCTGTTTTGGAAAACCCCCGCCGCCCGGAGGAGGGCTTTTTGCCACAGGGGCAGGTAGTTTATGTGCCGGTTAAAGGGGGAAACTTAAGGTTTTACAAGGCGCAAGAGGCTGGTACCAACCAGACTTTTAAAGCTTTTGAATAGGCGGCTCTAGGAACTTTTTGAAATCTTCTCTTTGCAGTTCCACTCTTCCTACTGCGGGGATAACATGGTCGCTTTGAAATAGGTTTGTTATCTGAAAAGGTCCCAAACGGATTTTGTGCGTGTTATCTTCAGATATGGCCGGGTAAGGAGTAGGGTTTGCTTTATTTGGAGGGAGTAAACTGTTATATAAGGGAGTGCCGCTTTCGAAAAGCCCAATTAGGCTTGTTCTGGGATACTGGGGAAGCGGCATAAAAGTAACCTCTTTTGTTTCCAAAAGCCAACCTATGGGGATTTTCTCAACCAACTCACCGAATTTATTGAAAATTTCCTGGAATACTCTGGAGGCAAGGCCTTCTGGCAAAAGACAGCTACCTGCAACGCAAGGCTGTGTTTGTGGTGCTCCGGTAACACCGTAAACAGCGCAGTTTAGCCCGCTTTCTCCCCCGCCCCCACCTGGTTTTCCCTGACCCAGAGCAACTTGCTCCGTTGCCATGGTATTTGGGCATTCTTCCCAAGATTGCGGACTGGTAGCAACAATGCTTACAATATCCCCCGTGCTTAGGGCAGACCCGTCCTCGTAGGTAAGATTGTCACATATAACCTTAGGATTAGTGTTTCCTGCTTTAGGCAGTACATTGGAGCAGTTAGTTTTTCCCTTGGGTCCCGAAACCTCGTACCACAAGTCTTTGAATTGATTGACTGCCCCGGTGGTCCTAACAGTAAATGAAACAGAATTTGCAGTGGAGGCAATGTCTTCTACAAAAATCCCACACTCTTCGTTGTTTTCTGCTTGAGTTAGTGTTACGGGGTAGTCGACTCCCTTGTTGTAAGCGCTCCCACCTTGGGTTGGTGACTGCATAAGACCCCAAAGGTAACTGGCACTTTCCTCGGCATATCTAAAGGCGTTGTTTGAGATTTCAGGAAGTTCGGGGTTTCCTCTTGCAATACCACATTCACCGGTTTCGGTGCACCACCGGTACCCCATTCTTTCGTCATGCCAAGCCGACTCATTGATATTTTCCATAAAGGCTCTTTCTTCTGCGTCGCTACCCTGGGGTGGGTGCAGTCTTGTAATGGGGTTTTCTCTCTCGTATTTGCCACCTCCTCTTAGCCATGAGGGCATATTGTCAATTTCGGGGTAGATAAGCTGGGCAATATCTCCCACAAATTCGATAAACACACTTGGCAATTTAAGTACAAAAGTCTGCCCACAGCTTAAAATATGTCCATAATCCAGGTTGGGACAGGTCCCGGCCCGGCCACTGCCAAGGTAGGGATTTTCTCCAGAAAGAATTTTGAGTACGATCACGTTGCCATCTTTATCAATCACTACCAGCCAAGTCTCATCTGGGTCGCCGTCGCCATCGGTATCTACAAAGAAACTGGTGGTAATGCCACTAACTCCTGGCAAGAAATTGGGGTCAGAAAGTTTAAGCTGAAATACTTGGGTGAGAAAGTTGGCAAAGTCTTGAGCTTGGCTGGTGTTAAGCATTAGCTGTCCGTTGACCAAGGGACCGATCTCACTAATGAAAAAATCAAACTGCCCTGGGAAATAATTGGTAACAGTGTTGAAGAGACTTTGCAGGGCTTGTGTATCTGAGCCATAAAGAGTAAGAGCAGCGCCATCGAATTTGTTTTGGCCAAAGTGTTCTTGTAAGAGCGCCAAGGCTTGCTGAATGAATTGTTGCTCCGATCCACTTTGTAGGGCCATAGGGGGAAAGTACAGTTTAATATTTCTCACTCCCTCGCTTTCCATTCCTTCAATGAAAGCAGCTGTGGTTTCTGCAAAAAGGTTGACTCTTTCGTCAAAACTTAAATTGCCCATTTCGGTGGCAAGGTTTGGCTCGTTGTAAACAAACACGCGCTGTTCTCCGTCAAACTGGCCAGTAAACTCGGAAAAGATCGAGTTTAGAACCTGGCCGGCGGTGTAGGCCGTTTCTGCATCAATTGGCTGCCAAACCCATTGGCCGTTTTCTCCCTCGGTAAGTTGGCCTGAAACACGGATATACGGTACCAAACCTTGATTAGCCATATTTTGGATGATTCCTCTGACATAACTGGGGTCTTCTACAAATGCTTGCGCCGGAATAAGGATTAAAGTAGGAATTTGGTAATTGGACCACCCCGCATTGTTATATTGTTCC
>JBDRAO010000042.1:0-4327 GCA_043823645.1 bacterium | reverse complement strand
TGCTCGCTCATCTCGGAAAGTACCAGCTGTCGGCAATCGTGCGGCGATGTCTGTATGCCGTGGGACTGGGGCGGGGAGATAGTGTGGTCAAATGTTACCTGCATTGGGATGTGCGGCGACGGATGGGTTGATCACAGAATTCGCGTTTACTCTTGTGATGGGGACAGTAATCCCTGCGGTGAGGAGGGGGGCGGATGCTTTTTGGCAGACACCAAAATTGCCACCCCAGGGGGAGAAATGAATATTCAAGATGTTAAGGTAGGGGATACGGTGGTGGGGATTGATCCTGAAACAGGGGAAAGGGTAGAAACTCAAGTGCAGGACACCCACAAAACAGTAGTGGAGCAATATTATGAAGTAACAGTAGAAAAACCCGATGGTACCGAAGAGGTCCTAAAAGTTACCGGAGAACACCCGCTGTTTGTAAAGAAACGGTCTCCTATAGCATTACTGCTCACCGCTATTATATCCGAGCTTACTCAACTGCTCTCGCTGTAGACAAAGGCTCATAGATATGGTAAGGTACGGTTAACTTTGGAAGAAAGGAGGAAACCATGGCCACCCTGACCTTTGAACAAAAGGAAAAGAGAGTTGGGGAACTGTGGCGGCGAGTGGAAAGGGACGAGCGCATCTTGGCCAAGACCCGCGCTCGCCTTGTAGCGAACCTCGCCCAGGTCAAGAAACTGCGACAAGATACCGCCAATGCCCACCGCAACTAGCAAACCAGGGGAAAGGATACATCAATGCAAAAATTGCTGTCAAAAAAACCTTTCCCCCTAACTTCGGCGCAAACTTTCAACCAGCACCCTAATTTTTCCCAAAACAAAAATGGCTGTGTATACCATGTAAAGTAATAATTTGGGGTATTTGCCGGAATAATGTTTTTCCATGAACTGGCGCATAGCTTGGGTGGAGAGTTTTTGCATTTTTAGCCGATGGGAAAGCGGCTTCTTGACTATTTTCCTGGTAGTGCTTCTTATGCCTACCGAGCCGCCTTTGTAGTGCTTGGCCTGCCACTGCGGTAAATACATAATTTGCCACCCGGCTTGTTTAATGCGGTAGCAAAAGTCCACATCCTCACCATAAAGAAAAAAATCCTCATCAAATCCGCCAATTTGTTCAAAAGCTTCCCTTCGCACCAGCATAAAGTGAGAAATGCAAAGATCAATCTCGTGAGGTTTTTCCAGATCCCCCTTGGGTAAAAAGTAGTGGTTAAAAAGATCGGAGTGCGGAAAAAGCTTACCCAAGCCGGTAAGGCGGGTTAAGGCAGTCCAAGGGGTGGGAAAAGCCCTGTGGGCATCCATATCCAAAGAGCCATCCTTAGTAACCAGTTTACAGGTGGCAGCGCCCACCGCTTTGTTTTTTTCAAAGTAGTCAACCATCCCACTCAAGGTATCTCTTTGCGGCACCGCATCCATCCCCAAATACAAAAAATAATCGCCCGAGGCGGCTTTGGTGGCTTTATTGTAGGCCTTGGAAAGGCCGTCATTTTCCCCCTCAATTAATTTTACCCGGGGAAAACCTTTTTTTATAAGCCCAACTGAGCCGTCTGTCGATCCTTGATCTTTAACAATTACCTCCATGCGGGAATAAATACCTTCAAGGTTAGGCAGGCATTCCTTCACAAATGAGAGCTCATTATAATTGGTAATAATGACTGATAATTTTTTCATTTGTTTTCAAACCAGCCTTTAACCGTAAAACCCCGCCTGTCTTTGTCGGTAACAAGAGGGTCTGCCCGACACAATTGTTTGAATTTCTCTACCAGTTCCGGCTTGGCCCACGACCAGTCGATATCTGGAGCAAAGGGGGAAATGCTAGCCTCGCCAGCGCTGTTATATTCTCCAGTACAAAAATACTCAATGACACATTCGCTAAAGCAAAAAAACCCGTGAGCTATTCCCGCCGGTAGCCAAAGCCAGCTTTGTTCTAGGGATTTTTTGTCCACTGTGAGTTTAAAAATTTCTGCTTTCCCAAAGGTGGGAGAGGGTTTTCTGGCATCAAGGACAATATCAAAAATTTCTCCTTCCAAAACCCGCACCAGCTTGCCCATAGGCGGGTCCCACTGAAGGTGCAAGCCTCTAATGGTATTGGGCAAGGAGCGGCTTTCATTAGCTTGAACCACTGCAAAGTCTTCCAATCCGGGAAGTTTTTTAATATCGGAAAGGCGAAAAGTTTCCGTAAAATAGCCACGAAAGTCCTCAAACCGCCCCGAGGTGATTTTCTGTACCCCGGAAATTTTAGCTGGCTCGGCTTTGACATTAAACATAACTAGATTATATCCAAAAAAACGTTCACTTGCTCCTGCCAGGTTTTGAAGGAAACTCCCAATCTTTCTTGGGTTCTTTTACTGGAAAGCCCACCAAAAACAGGCCTTAAAACGTCGCCTGCTTGGTTGGTATCGACCAACAAACTCTTACTCAATTTAGGGTGAGCCACACCACTTCTTTCCAAAAGGTAGAAAGCAAAATCGTAGGGGGTGGTGGCATTTTGCGACACTAAGTGAAACACCCCCTCAAGCCCTCTTTCAATTATGGTCGCCAAATAAGTACAAAAATCATCCAAGTAGCACGGAGTGATAACTTGATCAGTATAAAGCGGGTAAAGGCTGTCGCTTTTGTAAAGCTCCAGAATACGGCGGGCGAAATCTGACTTTAAGGGAAAGTGTTGCCTAAAAGGATAGGCAATTCTCACTATGGCGTGGGTAGCCCCACTTAACCTCACAAACTCCTCTCCCTTGGCTTTACAGTAACCGTACCAGCTTAATTTGTGAGCCTTGGGGCAAACTGGGGAAGTCTCGCCGTACGGCCCGGGATTTTCCTTTGAACCCTCAAACACAAAATCGGTAGAAATCTGCACCAAAAAAGTGCCACTTTGAGAAGCCACCCTGGCCAAATTCTCCGCTCCCAAGGCATTAACCTCCCAAACCGCGCCGGATAAATCGCCTCTTTCTTTTTCCGCCGCATTGACATCAGTTAGGGCTGCAAAATTAACAATCGCTTGAGGCTTGACCTCCTTTAAAAAGGGTGCCACCTGTTCTCTCTTAGTCATATCAAAAATGCCGGCTACTGGAGAAACAATATTAAATTTTTTAGCCGCCAGCTCCACAAAACGAGAACCTACCAGCCCAGAGCCGCCAGTAACAAGAATTTTCATTAAAGCCAGTGAGGATTTTTCACATACCAATCAATGGTTTGGTCAAGTTTTTGCCAAAAATCCCCGGGTGTCTGCCAACCCATCTGCCGCATTTTTTTCCCTGATATACCATATTCAAAATCGTGCCCCGGCCGGGCATTTGATCCTGGAACCAGCTTGTAATCAAGTTTTTTCTCCATTCTCTTGGCTACATACTGCGCCAGGGCCAAGTTGTCCAACTCCGCTTCCCCCTCAATGTTGTACTTGTCACCCACTTTGCCTTTTTTGGTAAGAAACATTAGCGCCGCTGACACTGTATCAGCATAAATGTAATGCCTCTTGCCGGGAAGTTTGCCATGATCATGGGTATGCACAGTTAAAAGCCCACCAGTCAAGAGGCATTTAATTATCTTGGGAAGGTACTTTTCAGGGTGCTGACGTTCTCCTACAATATTCATACAATGGGTTACTGTTACAGGCAGACCATAGGTATTGGCGTAAGCCAAACTTAATTCCTCACCGCCGGCTTTAGTAGCAGAGTATGGATTACCCGCGTGGTAACGATCCCACTCACTGAATTTGTATCCCTTTTTTTCCACCGAACCAAAAACCTCATCGGTGGAGAAATAGAAAAATTTTCCCAATTGGGGCAGATCGCGGGCAAACTCAAGTATATGAGCCGTACCGATTACATTGTCAAACACACAACTTAAAGGGTCGGCAATAGAACGGTCCACATGAGAAGAAGCGGCCACGTGGTAAATAACATCAACTGGGCCTTTGGCTAAAACTTGCCGAGATAGCAGGGAACTTACTGGAGAACGCAAATTGTGCCAAAAATAACGCAAGCGGGAGGGGTCTTTTTGATAAGATTCGAGTTCACGGATACGCTCAAAAGAGCCGGCAAACGACTCTCTTCCAAAAGCCGCAATACTCCAATCAGTATTTTTTAAAATGTAGTTAACTAGGTGGTGGCCATAAAAACCGGTGGCTCCGGTAATTAAAACTTGTTTTTTCATGAGTGTTAAGAGTTTAGCCTTAAATGGTTTCTATTGTCAATGTGAGAAGGTGAGGGGAGAGGTCCTCACCTTCATTTTTCAAAATGTGCCGCTTTTGGGAGGGAAGAATCTTCGGTTATCCGGAGCCCCTGGAGGATTCGGCCGAAGATCCCACTCGGTAAGGCAAATAAGCG
>JBDRAO010000041.1:0-9863 GCA_043823645.1 bacterium | reverse complement strand
GAGATCCCTGCTGTGAAAAGGCACCACTACTGGCCTCGGGTGACCTTCCTTGTACAGTACCTGGTGGCTTCCAGTGGCGTGGTCAACCTCAAAATCTAACTTCTTGAGCTTCTTGATTACTTCGGCAGGTTTTTGTGGGGGTAGTTTAGGCATAGGCGAGTACACCAGACACTATTTCTGTTTCCTCGTATCTTTTAACACCAGTAAAAATGGGTAGATTTCTCTTTTGAGCGACCACTAAATAAGCCTCAATGGCATCTTTGATATTTTCCAGAGCCTCCTCCTTGGTGTCTCCCTCACTAATACACCCGGGAAGCACAGGGACTTCCACTGTGTAGCCACCCTCTTCTTGGGGGATAAGTTTTACTAAATATTGATATTGGCCCATACAGGAATTGTAGCACAAATTTTTCAAAATGTAGCAGAAAAACGAGTAGCCCCGTTGAGCGGCTGGATATTGTAAATCAATATTCCCTTGCCGGTGGCAGATGCCACTTCCTCAACGGGGCCAAAATCTAGTCTTTTTTCGCATTAAAATTTGCCCTCCTGGGGCAGAACGGGCCGAGTCGGCCCAGGCGAAAAAACACGAGAGTCGGGTGGCGTTGGCGCCTGGGTTGTGCATTGTTGCGCCACCCGACTCTCAAACAAAGGAGGAAACTTTATGTAAACTGTTCCGCTTGGCGGAACAGATTTTTCTTTTTGCGAGCAAGTACTTTTATGGCTTGATCTTCCAGATCGGGCGCTCGGCATACCTTTTTGAGATGTGGGTTCAAGTCTTTTTCGCAGAACTCGCCAATGACACCAAAGCACGTTGGCTCTGGGCATCCGTCCTGCTAAAAGAGAGAACTTCCACACCAAATAGTCTTCCATCCAGAAGACTCTGCATGCTTAGCCCACCACAAAAGGCTTTACTCGCTCAGCCCCATTACAGGGCAAAGGCAGGCCAGACAGGGTTCGAACCTGCAACCAGCGGTTCTGGAGACCGCCGCTCTGCCAATTGAGCTACTGGCCTTGGAAATGTACAAACCCAAATCCAATTTCGATTTCAAATTCAAAATCAATAATTTTTGAATTTGTGTTTGAGTTTGATATTGGACTTGAATTTGAACATTTCCCAGCAACCCGCTAGAAAGGTGGAAAAAAAGAGGTCCTACCTACCATCTCTAAATCTCCTTTCTAGCAGATTGCTAGCCTCAAAATATATTTTTGAGCCGGTAGGATTTCCGGTAGGAAAAAACTTAGAGCCCTTGGGTAGAGTTGGCTCTTTCATCTATCTAACTATACCTTACCACAGAAATTATGGGATGTCAACACCTTATAGGATAGTGGGTTACTCTTCCGCTTTTTTATGGCCAATTTCCAAAGGACTGCCGGCTTCAGTGGCTACCTTGGCGCGAATTTTATCTTCCACCTCGCGGGCCACCTTGGGATTTTCCTTTAAAAACACCTTGGCGCTTTCACGCCCTTGGGCAATGTTTTCCTCACCATACCTATACCAGGCCCCGCTTTTTTCCAGTATCCCCATTTCCGCCCCCACATCCACCAAATTACCCACTTTAGAAATACCCTCATTAAACATAATGTCAAACTCGGCCACTCTAAAAGGGGGTGCCACTTTATTTTTAACTACCTTGACTCTACAACGATTGCCCAAAAACTTCTCCCCCTCTTTAATACTGCCAATGCGCCGAATATCCATCCGCACACTGGCGTAAAATTTGAGCGCGTTACCGCCCGAGGTGGTTTCCGGATTGCCAAACATTACTCCAATCTTCATCCGAATCTGGTTTATAAAAATTACCGTGGTTCTGGATTTGGAGATAATACCGGTAAGTTTGCGAAGAGCCTGGGACATCAGACGCGCCTGAAGACCCATGTGGGCATCGCCCATCTCGCCCTCAATTTCTGCCCGCGGAGTGAGCGCCGCCACTGAATCTATGACCAAGACATCTACCGCCCCAGAACGCACCAGGGTTTCCACAATCTCCAAAGCCTGCTCGCCGGTGTCAGGCTGGCTCACAATCAGCTCATCGACATCTACTCCGATTTTAGAGGCATACAAAGGATCCAGCGCATGTTCGGCATCTACAAAAGCGGCCGTACCGCCAGCCTTTTGGGCCTCAGCCACAATGTGCAAAGCCAAGGTGGTTTTACCGGAAGACTCGGGGCCATAAATCTCAACCACTCGGCCACGGGGCACACCCCCCACACCCAGGGCCAAATCTAGCGCAATGGAACCGGTGGGAATAGTGGCAATGTTTTGGGCCCTAAAGGCTTCGCCCATGCGCATAATGGCTCCCTGGCCAAAGTTTTTTTCAATAGCAGCCATGGCTGTTTTTAAAGCTTCAAGTTTGGGGTTTTTAGGAGTTTTTTCCTCTGCCATAACCCCATCTTAATGAAAATATGGGCCATTGGCAAGGGGTTAGATAGCCTGCTTAATCTCATCAATAGTAAATCTTTTCTTCTTTTGTAAAAGTGTTACTTTACACTTTGTCAAGTAACTGGAAAAGGAAAACCTTTCAAAAAAGTCGGAATCTGGTCGGGGATGCCGGGCTCGAACCGGCGACCTCACGCACCCCATGCGTGCGCGCTACCAAACTGCGCCAATCCCCGTATTTTTATTTTTTGGTCCCTTATTATCTGATCAACTATCTTTCTACTTCTATAGCTCTTAATCTTTCTTTCCAACTTTTTTGCGGATGAGATACTTTCACACTCGATTAGAAAAGCGTACTCCCACGGTCCCTTACCTCGTGTAGATTTATTCCTGCCCGTATTATGCCTTTCCAACCTTTCATCAGGGTTCGATGTTGCCCCAACATAAACCTTATTTTGAGAGTTCCTTAGAATATACAGAAAACCCTTCATAGCTACTAATAGAAGCCCGCGACCTTCCCGATGGCCATCGGGACGCGCTACCAAACTGCGCCAATCCCCGTTAAGCGAGACTCAAACTTTACCGAAACCTGGAACATGGCACGCTTCTCCACCTTCGTCCGCCTATGGCGGACTTCGGCGGACTAATTCGCCCATCAAATCGCCTGGCGCCTCTGGCTCGGACTCTTTGGCGCTCATTGAGCATCTGCGCCACACCCCGTCATAGTTGGATTATAGCAAACTTAAAGCTTGGTGATTATAGAGGTGAGTCTCTTATCTTCGCTAAGCCCCACCACCGCCAGGTTGGCTTTTTGGGGGGTGAAGATTTCTGAGGCTGAGGCTTTGATATCTTCCGACGTAACAGCGTCTATCTTTTTAACAATTTGCTCGTAATTTAATGCTTCTCCTTTTATGAGGCTTTGGTTAACCAGGGAGGAAATTAAACCCTCGTTCGATTCAAGACTCAAAGCCAAAAGACCCTTAATGTGATTTTTATTCTTCTCCAGCTCTTCCGCCGATACAGGCTCATTTTTAACTCTCTGCAGTTCCCCCACAATAGCCTCTAGTGCTTTATCGGCCCTATCTTTGGGCACTCCGGCGTAAATACCAAAACCGCCCGTATCGGAAAAAGAGGTGTGGTGGGCGCTAACTGCATAAGCCAAACCAAGCCGCGTTCTCACTTCTTGAAAAAGACGGCTAGACAAACCCGCTCCCAAAATGGCAGACAGCAGTGAAACCGGGTACTTTTTTTCATCTTTGGCGCTCTGGCCCACAAAAGAAAGCATTAAATTTACCTGCTTGGTAGGCCTGTCTTCAAAATAAAATCGCTCTTTATTTTGGACATCATCAAAAATTCCTTGTTTGGGGGATTCCTTATCTTCAAGAGAACTCAAGTTTTCCTCACAATACTTAATAAATTCTGCCTCATTGAAATTACCGGCGGCTCCCACTACAAAACGGGAGGGGGTAAAATACTCATCTCTAAATTTCAAAAAGCTGTCTCTTGGCATCTTGGCTATACTTTCCGGCGTACCAATAATGTTTTTGCCCAAGGGGTGGTTTTCAAAAATCAGCTCCTGATTTTTAATATCTACCCAAGACTTGGGATCATCGTGGTAAAGTTTGTATTCTTCCAGAATTACCCCCCGCTCGCCATCTATATCAACTTTTCGCAATAGGGGGTGGAAAACAATATCATTTAATACTTCGAAGGCCTTGGTAAAGTTGCTGGCGGCGGCCTTTATGTAGTAACCAACGCGCTCTTCACTGGTGTAGGCATTCCAGGCTCCGCCAAAACCCTCTACTTCGCAAGCGACGGCCATCTGAGTGGGATACTGGGAAGAGCCCTTAAAAGCCAGGTGTTCCAAGAAATGAGCCACCCCTTCTTGGCCGGGACTTTCAAAGCGGCTACCGGCTAAAACGGAAAACAAAAGGGTAAATGAAGGGGAGTCGGCGCTGGGAGCGCTAATAATTCTCAAACCATTTTTAAGGGTTTTTTGCTTAAACTTTTGCATTACCTCTTTGAATACTGCGGACTTTTTCTGGCCTTTAGGTGGTAGTACTTCTTACGCTCTTTTTCGCGGGGATCGCGGGTTAAGTAACCGCGCTTTTTGAGAGCGGGACGTAATTCTTTGTCAAACTCAACTAAGGCGCGAGAAAGCCCCATGACAATGGCATCTTTCTGGGCGCTAAAACCGCCACCCTGGACTTTAACCGACACTGTAAATTTGGCCGGGGGGGTGGCATTGGCAAAAAAGGGACTTAGGATATATTTTTGGTCATCTTCTTTTACATATGCCTCTTTGAGTGGTTTGCCGTCGACCGTAAATTCACCAGCCTTGGCCCAAAGCCACACTCTAGCCACGGCTCGCTTTCTCCTGCCAGTCCCGCTATAAAATTCATCCCTTTTTGGTTTTTTTGTTTCTTTCTTTTCCATACTGGATAAACTCTAAACAAATTCAAAACTCAAAGTTCAAATGTTCTAAAGTTTTGGGTTTGAAACCTTTGAATTTGTTTAGGATTTAGAACTTAGAGTTTAGGGTTTTTCAAGGCTTGATCTCAAGCCTTGTTATCATCCTCGCTCCCAACTTAGTCTTGGGAAGCATTCCCTTAACAGCGCTCTCAATAATCTTTTTTGGATCCCTTTGCATTTGCTGTTTGTAGGTTCTAAATCTCAGCTTACCCTGCCTCTGGGTGGGAATATAATACCTCTTTTGTTCTTCTTTTCTTCCGGTAACCACTACGCAAGAAGCATTGACAATTTTCACAAAATCGCCCTGGTCTAAATAAGGTACATTAGAGGTTTTATCTTTCCCCATGAGCAATCGAGCCGCTTTGGTAGCCAATCGGCCCAATATCTCACCTTGAGCATCTAGCTCATGCCTCTCACGCTGTATTTCTTTGGAACTAACTGCTCTGGTTTTCATAAATTCTAAATCCTAAACCCTAAATTCGTCCGCAAGCGGCGATCGAGTACGATCTAAAACAAACTCTAAGGCTCAAAACTCAAAATATTAAAACTTTGCAAAGTTTTGAACATTTGAATTTGGAAAATTTGAACTCCTGCCTGCCGGCAGGCAGGTGTTTAGAGCTTAGTACTTAGAGTTTAGAGTTTTACTTCTTCTCGGGACCTACTTTTTCCTTGGTACCACTAAAAGTCACAAACTCTATCCTGGCCATTTCGGCGCCGTCTGTCCTTCTGGGTCCCAGCTTTTTAATTCTCAAATAACCTCCGGGGACACCTTTAAACTTTGGCGCCCAATGCTCCCGCAATCTTTTGGCACCCGAAGGTTTATTACCAAGCCGGGCAATCACCAAACGGTGCGAGCTTAGCGAACCCTTGCGGGACAGGGTTAAAAGCTTTTCTGCAAAGGGCCGCAATACTTTGGCTTTTGGCAAAGTGGTAGTAATGGCCCCGTGCTCAATTAACCCCAACACCAGGCTCCTTCTTAGCGCCAAACCGGCTGAGGGCTTTCTTTGCAGTTTTTTGGTGCTTTTTCGGTGCCTCATATTACTTTTCCTCTTTAGCAAAACCCTCCTTAGCAAGGATCTCCCTTAAACCGGCCACTGACTTTTTACCCATATTCTTAACTGCCAGGAGCTCATCCCAATCCCGCTCTAAAATATCGCTCACCGTGTTAATGTTGGCCTTTTTTAGCGCATTAACAGTGCGGCTGGGAATGGCCGAGATATTTTCCAAATCAATATCCTGGCGGGTTTCCTCTAAGGTCCTCAAAGGCGTGGTTTTTACCACCACTTCAGGCTCCATTTCAGACATAGGCGCCTTAGCATCTCCGCCAATTTTTCCGAAAAAGTCCCGCAAAATGGCAGAGGCTTCGATTAAAGCATCCTTTGGAGTAATAGTACCGTCGGTGGAAATATCCAGTACTAGCTTATCCAAATCGGATTTCCTACCTACCCTGGTCTTTTCCACTGACCAAGATACTCTGGTAATGGGCGCGTAAAGTACATCTAGCGCCAAAACCCCCACTTTGGTAGTTTCAACATTTTCTGAAAAGGCGAACCCAAAGCCTTTTTGAGCCAAAAGTTCTACTTCCAACTCGGCCCCTTTATCTAGAGTGGCTAGGTGCAGATCTTTGTTGACAATCTCCACCCCGGCCGGCACCTCAATATTTCCGGCCTTCACCTCACCCTCTTTTGAAACTTTTAAAGTTAACACTTGAGGATTGTTATCCTCTATTTTGAGCCGTATCTGCTTTAGATTTAGCAAAAAATCCACCACATCTTCTTTTACTCCCTTAATGGTAGTAAATTCGTGGGTCACTCCCTTTATTTTGGCCTGAAAAACAGCCGCCCCCTCAAGCGAGGAGAGTAGCACTCGACGCAGGGAATTACCCAAGGTAGCCCCGTAACCTTCCGGCAGGGGGGATATTTGAAACTTGGCGCGGGTCTTATCACCCGACTCTTTTGCGATGGTGAGATTTTTAAAGTTCACCATAAGATTCTACCTTCGACAGCTTACTACGATAGTAATACTATCTACATAAACAGGCGAAGTAATACACTCGGAATAACATTAACAATTTACCTTGAATAAAATTCCACAATTAACTGATCATTTGTTTCTATGGTAACTTCTTCCCTTTGGGGAAGCTTCAAAACACTAGCCTTTTTTTTTGCCGCTTTAAGCCAAGCCGGTCCTTTTTCAACCTTTCTGAGTTGAGTATCGTTTCCCCTAAACTCCAGCTCATCTTGCGGCTTGACCATAAAAGCGGGAGCGGCCACTTGTTTCTGGTTAACAAATACCTTGCCTTGTCTAACAAGCTGACGCGCGTGGCTACGGGATAAACCCCAACCCAAAAGGGCGCAAACATTATCGAGACGGCGCTCCAAAAGGCAAAGCAAGGCCTCACCGGTACTGCCTTTTGATACTAAAGCCTTTTTGTAATAATTCTTAAAGGGTTTTTCTAAAATACTGTAAAATCGCTTAACTTTCTGTTTTTCCCGTAGTTGCAAACCATATTCACTCACCTTGCGGCGCCTTTTTGCCCCATGCTGGCCCGGTGGGGTTTGGCGGCGGGTGAGGGCGCACATATCACTAAGACAACGCTCTCCCTTTAAGAAAAGTTTTTCGCCCTCTAAACGACACAATCTGCATTTTGGTCCGGTATATCTGGCCATAGTTAAATCCTTCGTTTCCCTTTGGGCCTACACCCATTATGGGGTATAGGCGTAATATCAGTAATCGATTTTACCCTAAGTCCTGCATTGCGCAGGGCTTTAACTGCCGAGTCCCGCCCGGAGCCGGGTCCTTTTACAAATACATCTACTTCTTTTAGACCCAGAGCCAAGGCCTTTGCTCCTGCCTGAGTGGCCGCTTGCGATGAGGCATACGGGGTAGATCGCCTGCCGCCCTTAAAACCGGCCGCACCGGGAGAGCCACGGCAAATAACATCGCCACCGGCATTGGTTAGAGTAATTATAGTGTTGTTAAATCCGGAGGTAATATATGCCAAACCAACGCTTGGCACCTCCATTTTTGTTTTCTTTTTTGCCATAAATTACCTGCCACCCCTCCTTCTACCCTTACGAGTGCGGGCATTGGTTTTAGTGCGCTGGCCGCGAACCGGAAGCCCCTTTTGGTGCCGCACCCCTCTGTAACTGGAAATATCTTTTAACCGTTTAATGTTGAGCATTACTTGGCGCCTTAACTCCCCCTCTACTCGGTAATTCTTCTCAATATCACGCCTTAAGGCTGTCTCTTCTGCTTCGGTCAAATCTTTTACCCTAGTGTTTGGATTCACCCCGGTGCGTTCTAAAATCTTTTTTGCATGAGGCAGACCTACACCATACACATAAGTAAGAGCAATTTCAATTCTTTTGTCGTTTGGGATACCTACTCCCGCAATTCTTGCCACAGAATCAATTACGAATTAACAATTACGAATGTGCAATTAAGATCTAGTCTTGTCTTTCATTCGTAATTCGTCATTCGTAATTCGTAATTAAATCACCCCTGCCTTTGTTTATGCTTGGGGTTTACCTTACAAACAACCCTTACTACCCCCTTGCGGCGGATAATTTCACAATCTTTACAAATTTTTTTCACCGACGCGCGCACTTTCAATGTTTCCGGCAGGCGGCTGGCATGTACCTTTCCACGGCCGTCGGCAAAGCACATAGAACTGTAGAGCAAAGGCTGCTCGTGCTTTGACGCCAGAGCGATTTGAGGAGTTCTCTAGACTCGGTTCTTAAATCGCGTGCCTGGGAAGGTGCTGACAGACGACTGACACTACTACTTGTAACGATAGGTTACTCTTCCACGAGTTAAATCGTGGGGAGAAAACTCCATCTTCACCCTGTCTCCGGGAATAATTTTAATATAATATTTTCTCATTCTCCCCGAAATTTGAGCCAAGGCTTCCTCACCATCATCTTTTTTTACTCTAAAAGAAGCATTTGGTAAAGTTTCCAAAACGGTGCCTTCAAGTTCTACAATATCTTTTGTGCCCATATTTTTCAAAACACAGTCCGCCTTCGCTAAAGCTCCGGCGAGATAACCACCGGGAAACGATAACACTATGAGAGCGTTAGGGGAAGCGGCTCTGCGAAAAAACCTCAAGTTAAAACAATTGGTTTGTTTCTACGAACCATAATTGTTTTTTCAAACAGTGCTGATAACTTAGCACCTTTGGCCACTATTGTCCAGTTATCTTGGCAAATGTCAAGGGGAGACTTTTGGCTCAAATACATTACCTCAATGGCTAGAGTTTGGTCCTCATATAGTTTCGGCCCGGTGTTGGGCGAACCCGTGCAGGGGATTTGGGGCTCTTGGTGCAGTTTTTCTCCCACGCCATGCCCTACGAAATCTCTCACTACAAAGAAACCAGCCTTCTCAATAGTGCTTTGGATGCTGTGCGAAATATCTCCCACATGATTACCCGCTACTGCCACAGAAACTGCTTTGGCAAGTGCGTCCCTGCCGGCGCGTAAAAAATCATCCTCGAAAGAATAATTACGAATTACGAATGACGAATTACGAATTTTTTGGGTCACAGCATGATCTGTATGAAAACCTTTATAGTAAACCCCCTGATCAATAGTCAGTAGGTCACCCTCTTGGAGGATATAATTGGTGGGAATACCGTGAATAAGGGTATTGTTGATATTAACGCAAACAGCGGCCGGGAAGCCATTGAAGCCCTTGAAAGAAGGAATACCGCCATTCTCTGTAATTAACTTTTCTGCCAACGAGTCTAGTTCTTTTAAACTTACTCCGGGCCGAGCCGCCGCAAAGAGCTTCCCCATTACCTGCCTGTTTATTTTTCCACCCTGCCGCATTGCCTCAAGCTTACTCATAATACCTTGAGCACTCGCTCAAACACTGCCTCGATACTCCCCTCTCCATTTACCTCGGCCAAAAGGCCCTTTCGGCGGTAAAAGTTTAGCACCGGCTCCGTTCTTTGATGAAACAAGGCCAACCGCTTTCCAATAGCTTTTGGTGTATCATCACTTCTTCCGCGGCG